>NZ_JABXKM010000033.1 GCF_017115025.1 Nostoc sp. NOS(2021)
TAATTGTTTTTCCTAATTTATTAGTCTATCTTGATCAAGAGACATTGATATTTTATTTTGAGTGCAGGTTTTGCCCGTCCAAACTTGCATCAAAAACAGTCCTTAAGCATTGCCTACATTGCTTTGAGGTTGAGTGCAGAAATACCAGAACCCCACCTCGGAAATGCTAGAACCCCGTCCCAAAAACACTAGCACCCATACCCCAATGAATTTTTGTAAGACTTATCAGGTGGGAATTACAGGCTTTGAGTACTATTCTAATGAATTTAATAATCTTAACAGGGCTGGGGTAAACTGTTTTGTGGAGAGCGGCTGATATAAATCGTATAGGATTTACGCAGAGATTCCCCTCTACCCCCCAACATTCCTGAGCGAAAGCTTAGTGAACTAGGGGGGACTTCTTAATCTCTTTTTTGAGAGTAGAATGAAACCACATTCTTTGAATCTGAGTGCATTATTTCTGACTGATTAATCCTACATTTTGTGAAAAGCTTGGTAACTTTTTAGTTGTCAGTGGTCAGTGGTAATTAGAAAAACAACTAACAACTAACGATTGTGAAAATTACCGATTACACATATTTTAATATCAAAACTGTTTGAGAAGTAGAAATATATAGCTACTTTAGATAAACAGCAAAAGATATTTTCTTACTGGGTGCATACTACCTAGCAAGGGAGAGCCAAGATGAAAACCAAACTTTTAAATGTTCTTACAGTTTGCGTAGTTACCTTAGCAGTGCTTTCTCCAGAACTAGTAGTATTTGGCATAGTTTGGGAGCGACATCTGGAGTTAGTAAAATCCCAGAATTTAGCCTGCGAAGTAAACAAGACTAGTACAGATGCTCCCGCCTTGGCTCCCCAGACAGAAGGTACACATTCCTCTCAGACTAGCATCCAATCCTCTGACCGTAATGTGATTCATCAAATGCTGACTGTTGCTGAACAATATAAATTTGCCACTATCCTGCAATGGTTCTTCTTGTTAACCCCTATTTGTGTTGGGTTAGGGATTCTCTTTTACGACAGATATCTTGTTCATCGTGCGGCTGTTTTAAAAGAACAAGTTGAAATGTTGGAAAGGCTGTGGCAGCAAAGTATCGAACAGTAACCAATTCCCAATTTACTCACTCAAATCAACAAATTTACCATGACAGAACAACGCGAACAGCTGTATTTTAATCTGATTGATGAGTTACTTAAATGCCCTAATGGTCAAGAACCAGAAATTTTGGAATCTAAGCCAGAATTGATTGATTCTGGTTTAGTACAAACAATGTTACAAGTAGCAACTATGTTTGCCCATGAAGGCAATCAAGATGGTGCCCAATTTTTATTTTTTGTGGCGCGTGAGCTAGCTAAAGAATTAGGTTTATACCCAGAAGTTCCCAATACTGAAGTTGCAAATCCTGAAGCTGCAAATAAGGAGTAAAAATGCTGTTGACTTCAACGGATGCGGGACAAATAGCTTTAGAACTGCTCATGGCAGACTGGAATATCTCAGAAGAAAACAGAGAGTGGTTCACAATCTTTAACTCTCGTCTGATTGGCGAGAGTTGGTACACTGTGGAACTAGGTGTAGAAGGATTTCCCGATAGGTGGTTTATTCAAGTATATGACAATGGAGTGTGTGACCCAAATTATACATTTATTTCACCAATCCTTGGCTCTGAAGGATTTGCGGACTTTGGAAATGTGCCAGATATCATCGCAGAGGTCTTAGTTTGTGAACGCAATGCTCGATAATAATAATTAAAATTTCAAAAGTTAGAATTCAATGTTGAGATATGCTAGTTAAATGCATTCTATTTGAATTCATAATTTTCAACATCATAGTATTTGGGAGCATCTCACCTTTGCAAATATATCTGGTGATTAGAAATCACGGCTACACAAACTCTCGTCCGCCGGCGCGGACTCTAGAAATTTTAAACCCACGGAGGTGGGTTTGGTCTGTATAGCTGCGAATTCTATTCGCCAAGGCTAGGGGTATTCAAACCAATACTTTGATATAGCGGTTCTCGCTTGGATGCAGTACAGTTTTGACCTCACTTCCATTCCTCTCTCCTAAAAGGAGAGAGGCTTTGAGTCTTACTCCTCTTCCCTTATAGGGCAATACGGTTCAGTTAAGGCTAAAATCCTTTGTCAAGGTCAATTTTTTTTTACGAACCACAGAGGCGCAGAGAACACAGAGAGAAGAAAAAAATGCTTAACTGAACTGTATTGCCTTATAGGGGAGCCAGTGCGTTGGGCGGCTCCGCCGACTTGAAGCACCTGGCGTAAGGGGTTGGGGGTTAGGTCTGTATTGGACTCAGCTGCAAACTGCTATATTTCATTCTATATAAACAGGACTTACGCAAATCCGAGGTGATACCAAATAAGGTACACCTCTTTTTTTGTGTAATATTTAATATTTTATTTAAGTCTAGTCAGCTATTTTGTCATATTTAACTGACAAATTTATGTTATATTAAATAGCGTGATGGACGCTACAGAAATATCAGTTCCAATGATTGCTGAAGATATCTTAGCCAAAGAATTCACAAGAGTCCTCAACCACTACTATCCGCAAGTTGGGGAATTACTAGATGGGTGTTATGTGAAAGTCATCACCTGTTTTTGGGGACGACCTGCTAGACGTTTGCAATATATAGGAATTTATTGCTCTGACGAAATGATTTCCTGTGTGCAAGCTCAAAAAGAAATACTCAGAGAAGTAGCAGGTAATATGGGTCTAATCCAGGTTGTCTGCATGAATGCCAAGCGATTGTTGCGCGATCCGATGTCGAAGCTTAAACAGAACAACCCACGCCTGTGGTTGGAGTTGCAGTGGGTTGCAACTTAGTGATTAATCGCATTAATTGAGAGGGCAAAATGTGTTTGTTGTAAGCACTAAAGTGCTTAAATATTTGAGGACTAAAGTCCTCACTACAAACCTATCAAATGCAATAGACCACTAGAATAGCCAGCATCTACGGTGAGTACAAAGTATCAACGCAAATAATGAAAACTGGAATTTTCTGCAATTACGATAATTTTCACCAAGATGCTCATCGTGCCATCTTTGAGCAAGTCGCGCTGGTAAAACAGGCAGAAAGCTTAGGTTTTGAGTCAGCCTGGGTGAGTGAGCATCATTTTAGTGAATCGAATCTCAGCCCGTCCATGTTGGTGTTAATGGCACACTTGGCGGGATTGACTTCAACTATCCAATTAGGCACTGCGGCGGTGTTACTGCCATTCCATAACCCGATTAGGGTAGCGGAAGATATTGCCACTTTGGATAACCTGTGCAATGGACGATTATTATTTGGAGTTGCCAAAGGCGGCCCCTTTCCCCAACAAAACAAGCATTTTGCGACACTACCAAGTGAATCCCGTCCCAAGATGCTAGAGGCGATCGCATTGATTCAAAAGCTTTTATATGAAACTGATGTATCATTTAATGGGCAATATTTTCAATGCGATCGCCTGACAATTTACCCCAAACCATTGCAGAGTAAAATACCAGTGTATGTTGCTACTGGCGGTGATGACGGTATCGAGTTTGCTGCAAAACATTCCTTCAGCTTGATGGGTGGGCCGCCATTTTCCCTAGAGAGATTGAAGGATACTGTTGCCAAATATCGAGCCTTAAATTCTAGTGGTGCGGAAAACTTCGTGCTAGCACGCTTCTTTTTTGTTGGCAAAACATTTGATGAGGCTGTGAGTGAAGCGTTACCTTTCGTTCGCCAATTTAGCCAGAAAATGAAAGCTAATTCGGCTGAAGTATTACAGAATAGTGCGAATCCCAACCAAAAACCATTTGATCGCACAAACATTTGTTTTGACGAAGACTATTTGATTGAGAATTCAATTATCGGTGATGTGGAGACTTGTCGAGACAAAATCAAGAAATTTCAGGACGAATTAAATTTAGGTACGCTAGCACTCAAACCCTCGTCTGCGGATATGCAAAAAAACCTGGACAGTTTGACGCGCTACAACCAAGAGGTGCGAAATTATGTCTTCTAAACTATACTTGCTTCCTCCCGATGATTTACCTCCCACTGAGGTAACGAAACAGGATGGAATGCTGCAAATGGAGCTAGAACAGTCTACTGGCAGATGCTTTTATCTAGCTTGCGATCGCATTACGCGAGTACTGTTATCTAATTGTCAGTGGTATCTCACAACAAATGCTAGCATCCTAACATTAATTATTGACTGCCCTGACATATTATCTTACTGGCATATCGTCAGCAATATTCCCCAATTGGGTAATAGGTTAGAGCGGTTTGCTAAGAATGGCAAAATTCGCGTTTATCCGCCATTTGGCAAAGGGATGCCGTTTGAAATCAGCGTAAATGAAATATCAGCTTATCGAGATTGGCTTTGAGGGAAATAGAAACTGGGAATCACACAAAATATAGCTTATTCATCCTTATCGCTGTCTTACACCCTGTACTGTTAAAGTGCAGGGTGTTGCAATTTTGAGCAAAATCACCTCCCAAAATAACAGTTTTAGTGAATAGAATTCACTATAGGAATCTGATTTGATTCCTGAACTTACTTATGAGAAAGGTAATAGGACAGAAGGGAATTGACCGTGACTACATCCTGGCACTGGAAGCTTATTTTCGCAACCAATTAGACAAATAAATCACTTGTGGGCTGTTCAATAGACATCTTGCATAAATACTTAAATTGTCATCTTGAACGGAGCGAAACATCTGGTGAAATTCTTCTCTCTCCTGCGTTCCGCTCAAAATGACATTCCTGATTTTTTGACTTTTGCAAGAGGTCTAATAATCCTCACAGCTTATAGCCGTGGGGAATGTCAAAACCGAGTCCACTGCGTAGGGTAAAAGCCTGATTGACTTTGTAAAGTGCTTTGCACAAATTGATTATTTGAAATAATCAGAATCGACAAACTTCCAGCATTTCTATTAATTCCTTTTGGTACATCAACCCACTGACCTATTACTGCATTGCCTATGATAGTTCCTTGAAAGACATTAGTGTATATCCCAGCACTTTCACCGTACCACCATAGTTGATTGTTTATCTGTCTGACATAATAAACACCACCATCGTTACTCCGCCAAACACCGTTTAGATCGAAATTGACTTGCGAAATAAGAAATGTTTGCTTCAGGTAGCTTGGGGAAATACTGCTTTCAGATAAAACTTTATGATTCTCTGATTTTTGTAAAGAAGTTATCGAAGCTGTATTGTCAACCCCTGTTAAACTTTTAGCATTTGCTTCTTTGCTGATTGGAAAGTTCAAAAACAAACTTGTTAATGTAATTGAAACAATTAGTTTTAACATGATTTAATGGCTCCCACCAAAATATCATTTATCCTCGTACTATCTGTATCATTTATGTTCTAGACTAGACTAAGAACGTAAATGACTTTTTATAGGATTTGGATGCTAAGTAGGTTGATTTGAATAAATCCAAATTTATAAGGAAGTGTAAAGTTATAGGTTGTCCATATAGCCTATGTTTCGCTATACTTTACCAAAGTTTATATACTTGGCTTTAATCCTACCGACATACTTACTACTGTGCAAAATATATAGAAAACCTTGAAAAAGTAAAAGTTATTGATACAATTCTTAAAAAACCTTCAATGTTTTATACAGTACTTGGAATACCCAGATTTCTCACAAACCCTGAGAAAAGAAGAGTCAAAAACTGCCAAAATATCTACTGCACATGATTTTCAGCAGTTTTAAGCACGATCCCTCTTAATTTGCGAGTTATCAGACAACGATACAGTTAGCCACGCATACCAATTTTCTAACCCAGTACCAGTAGTTGCAGAAACCTGAAAAATCTTAATTTGGGGATTTACCTGCGTAGCATATTCTATGCACTTTTGAACATCAAAATCTACATAAGGCAGCAAATCAATTTTAGTGAGAATCATTATGTCACTAGCACGGAATATATGCGGGTATTTTAGCGGCTTATCTTCTCCCTCCGTGACTGAGAGAATTACTACTTTTGCCTGTTCTCCCAAATCAAATAAGGCTGGACAAACTAAATTTCCCACATTTTCAATCATCACAACTGAGTTCATCGGCGGATTCAATTGTTGTAAACCTCTGTCTATCATTGATGCATCTAAATGACAGCCTGTTCCGGTGTTGATTTGGATGACTTTAGAGCCTGTTTCTTTAATTTTTTTGGCATCGTTAGCAGTTTCTTGGTCGCCTTCAATGACACTAATTGATAATTGATGCTTTAAATCATTAATGGTTAGCGTCAAAAGAGTTGTTTTCCCAGCACCGGGAGAACTCATTAAATTTAGGGCGAGAATATTTCGACCTTTAAACCATCCTCGATTTTGGGCAGCTATTAAATTATTTTTTGCTAATATATCCTGTTCTAAGGATATCGTTGTGTTGTGTATTTTGGTATGAATTTGAGATGCTTCTATATGAGTGTCGTGACTATGGGAATGAGTGATGACAGTACCATCTGATAAAGTGTGATGATGGTTATGTTCAGCTTCACCTGTTTCTAGATTGGTAATTTTAGTTTCGCCATCATTAGAACAACCGCAGGTTACACACATAATTCCTCTATTTCTATTTCTTTAATTTTCAGTTCTTCACCAGTGATTAAATCTAATTGCACGCTACCGCAGTTACAGATTCCAAATGGTTTATCTAAAGCAATTTCTGCACCACATTGCCGACATTTTGCTAAACCTGGAATTTCTAAAATTTCTAATGTCGCCCCTGCTAAAACTGTATCTTGAGTGCAAATATCAAAACAAAATCGGATAGCGTCGGGCATAATGGCTGAAAGTTTGCCGATTTCTAATAAAACGCGCTGCACTTTTGCGCCTTTGGCGTGTTCAGCTACAATTGCTACAATATTTTTGGTAATTCCAAGTTCGTGCATACTATAAAATCTATTAACAAATTCGTGGCAATTGGTCGCCTACCAACATATCAACAATCCTTTCAGCACCAAAAACTGTTTTTAACAATACAATACCTGGTGGTGAAGAAATAACTTCGCCAATAATACAAGCATCTTTACCTGCGGGGTGAGATTTCATAGCAGATAAAACAGTTTCTACATATTTACCTGCAACCACTACAACTAATTTACCTTCATTAGCTAAATATAAGGGGTCTAAACCGAGAATTTCACAAACTCCGTTGACTTCTTGACGTACAGGAATAGATTCTTCAAAGAGACGAATTCCCACATTGGAACTGAGGGCAAATTCATTTAATACTGTAGCTAAACCACCGCGTGTAGCATCTCGCATAGCATGAACTTGGGGACATACATGGAGAATAGTTTCTACTAAGCTATGCAATGGTTGACAGTCGCTTTCAATATTAGTTTCTAAGGCTAATTCCCCACGGGCAATTAAAATTGCTGCCCCATGATTGCCTATTTCACCATTAATTATTACTGTATCTCCAGGTTGAATATTATGAGCGGAAATACTAACTCCTCGTGGGATGATACCAATACCAGCAGTATTAATAAAGAGTTTATCGGCAGCACCACGATGTACAACTTTTGTGTCACCAGTGACAATTTGAACACCAGCTTTTTTCGCGGCTGTTTTCATACTGGCTGCGACACGCCGTAAGGTTTCTACAGGTAATCCTTCTTCTAAAATTACGCTACAAGTTAAATATAAGGGTTTAGCACCGCTCATAGCTAAATCATTAACTGTGCCGTTGATAGCTAATTCTCCTATATCACTACCGGGAAAAAATAAGGGGTCTACAACATAAGAATCTGTAGTAAAAGCTAGTCTGTCTCCTTGTTGGAGGAGAGGGGCTAAGTTGAAGCTGGCTTGGTCTTCTAGTTGGGAGAGAATTGGGTTATCAAAATTGCTGACAAAGATATCATCAATTAAATCACGCATGGCTTTACCACCGCTGCCATGTGCGAGAGTGATATGAGTGTCTCGCACTTTACCTTGGCGGCGGCGGACTTGTTCCATTTTTTGAAATAGGGGATTTTGTATTGAGTTTGTGGGAGAAATATTCATATTAAAATTGAGGATTAATTTTAAAACGTGTCCGAAGAGAAGCCGCAAGCGGGGAGAGGTTCTTGAGTTATAGTTAATTTTGGTTTTTCAGCGATTGTTCTTTTGGCTATTGTAGAGAGTCGCCCATATTTGTAATAGGCTGCACAAGCACCTTCGGAAGATACCATACAAGTACCAATGGGTGTTTCTGGTGTGCAAGCTGTACCGAATACTTTGCACTCCCAAGGCTTTAAGACTCCTTTGAGAATTTCTCCACATTTACAAGCTTTATGGTCGGCTATTTTCAGATTAGGAATGGTAAATTTAAGTTCGGCATCAAATTGAGCATATTCAGGTTGAATTTTTAATCCTGAATAGGGGATGTCACCCAAGCCGCGCCAATCAAAACTATCTCGCACAGCGAAAACTTTATTTATAGCTTGCAGCGCTACTGTATTCCCACTTTTTTGGACAATTCGGTTATATTGGTTTTCAACTTCACAACGATTTTCTACTAACTGTTGCAACAGCATCCAAATTGATTGGAGAATATCTAAGGGTTCAAATCCTGAGACAACAATCGGCTTATTATATTGTTGGGAAATAAATTCATAAGGGTTAGTGCCAATTACCATGCTGACATGACCAGGCCCAACAAATCCATCGAGTTGCAAGTCGGGATTATCTAATAATGCTTTGAGGGCGGGAATCACAAGGACGTGATTGCAAAACATACTAAAGTTATGAATTTCTTCGGCTGCGGCTTGCAGGATGGTGAAGGCGGTGCTGGGGGCTGTGGTTTCAAAGCCTAATGCGAAGAAGACTACTTGTTTGTCGGGGTTATCTTTGGCAATTTGCAGGCTGTCTAGAGGAGAGTACACCATACGGATGTCTGCACCTTGTGCCCTGGCTTGCAGTAAAGTGGTTTTGGAACCGGGAACTCGCATTGCGTCGCCAAAGGTGGCAAAAATGACGTTATGATTTTGGGAGATTGCGATCGCATCATCTAATCTCCCTTTTGGCATAACGCATACTGGACAACCAGGCCCATGAATTAGTTCAATGGCTTCGGGTAATATTTCTTCAATACCATATTTAAAAATTGAGTGGGTATGTCCGCCGCATACTTCCATGATTTTGATGGGTTTTTCTAGCTGATTGCATAATTTGGCGATTTCACGGCGTATAACTTCAGCTTTTTCTGGTTCGCGGAATTCATCAACATATTTCATAGGATGTGTATCAGTTAATTTCGCTTTTGTGGTATGGAGTTTTTTTTAACGAACCGCAAAGGACGCAAAGGGCGCGAAGAAAGAAAGAAAGAAAGAAAGAAAGAAAGAAAGAAAGAAAGAAAGAAAGAAAGGCATGAGTTTTAAACTTTTTCTCTGTGCCTTTGGGTGAGACGAAAACAGTCTATTATTTAACCGAGTACCGTGGGTCTAAATCCCCGTCACAAAACTTAATTACGAATTACGAATTACGAATTATGAATTATTTAAGTACTAATCCCTGCTTGTGCTACTACTAATTCTTGGAATAGTTGTAATGTTTCCGCCGCTTCTTGTTCGTTAATTCGATTCATGGCAAAGCCAACATGCACTAATACCCAATCCCCAATACAAGCTTCGGGGGGATGTTGTTCATCTATAATACAAGCAATATTTACTTCGCGCTTAACACCACCAATGTTAACTATGGCTAATTTATGGTTAACGTTGGTAACTTCTATAATTTGTCCGGGAATTCCTAAGCACATTTTTATTTTTTAAGATAAACGTAGACGCGAAAGCGGCTTGCCGCAGGCTACCACTGAGGCGCAGAGAATGCAGAGAGAATTATTTCTGAGAACAAGTTTGCCAAATATCAACACTCCTCTATTAATTGTGCGGCTGCAATAACTGCTTGCCCTAAAGATAACCCGCCGTCATTAGCTGGAACTAAGCTGTGAGTCAGTACTTTTATTCCCAATGTTTGTAATCGTTTGCTAACTTGCTCTAACAATATACAATTTTGAAATACTCCTCCTGTTAGGGCTACCTGATTAATCAGATTTTCTTGACAAAGATGCTTAACCATTTCCAAAATTGCATTCGCTAAACCTTTGTGAAATTTGGCAGCCATAACTGGTTGTGCAATCTGCTGCTGTAAGTCATTGAGCAAGGCTTTCCACATTGGACGCGGGTCTATACAATAAATACTATCTGAAAAACTAAAACTAAAAGGATATATTAGCGTTTCTTTATCATTATTTAAGCTGCTAACATCTACTATAGCTTCCATTGCGATCGCAGCTTGTCCTTCATAGCTACATTCTTCAGGGCAAATACCGATAGCCGCCGCCACTGCATCGAACAATCGCCCCACTGAGGAAGCTGGAGGTGAGTTAATCCTTTTCTCAATAAGTTGATTGAGTAGTTTAAGGGGTTTTTTATTCAGAAATTTTACGATTTCTAAATCAGTATATTGTTGTTGGCAATCATCCCAAAGGTTAGCAGCTATTAATTGGGCGTAGGTATTACGCCAAGGATGATAAATTGCTTGTTCACCACCAATCATTGCTACTGGTTTAAATGTTGCTAGTCGTTTAAATTTCCGGTAATCTGCTAAAAGAAATTCTCCGCCCCAGAGTGTACCATCGTCGCCGTAACCTAAACCATCTAAAGCAATACCTAATACTGGAGGTGAATCTAGAGGAATACCATTTTCTGCCATGCAAGCGGCGATATGCGCGTGATGATGTTGAATTGGGTAAATTTTGATTTGATTTGTATCCGCGAGTTCTTTAGCAAGTTTGCTGGAGAGGTATTCGGGGTGTTTATCGATGGCAATTACTTCTGGTTGATGTTCAAATAAATTTAAGTATAAATTCAAAGTCTCTTGGTAAGCATTAAAAGCCCCAGCATTTTCTAAATCTCCTAGATGTTGAGAGAGAATTGCTTCTCCTTGACGCAATAAGCAAAAGGTATTTTTTAACTCACTGCCCATTGCTAAAATTTGTGGCAAGTTATGAAATCCCAGTGGTAAACTAATCGGTGCTGGTGCATATCCTCTAGCACGGCGAATTGTTTGAACTTTATCGCCGATAACTCTCACCACCGAATCATCTACTCGATTAATAATCTCTCGATTGTGAAAGAGAAAATAATCAGCGATTGTCTCTAATTTTCCTCTTGCTTCATCATTATCAATACATTGTGGTTCATCAGCCAGATTGCCGCTTGTTAAAACAATTGGGCGATTCATCCGCCGCAGAATTAAATGATGTAATGGCGTATAAGGTAGCATGAAACCGAGGGTATTTTGCCCTACTGCAACTGGCGATGCTAGTTGTTTTTTACCTGACGCTTGTAATAAAACAATTGGTGCGGCAGAACTTGTCAATAATTCTTTTTCTTTGGCGTTGATAGTGCAATATTCTTCAATTACCTCAATATCTCGCGCCATTAAAGCAAAGGGTTTGTGATAGCGCCTTTTGCGCTGACGCAGTTTTTGTACAGCAGTTTCCTGAGTTGCATCGCAAGCCAGATGAATACCACTTAACCCTTTAATTGCCACAATCTCACCCTTTTGCAACAGGGTACAAACGGCATCGACATCATCCAACATGGAGAACATCGAAGCAGTAACCGATTTACCATCGGCGCGTTCTAACCAAGCTGTGGGGCCGCAAGCATGACAAGCTACAGGTTGGGCGTGAAAACGGCGGTTTTCAACATCGTGGTATTCCTTTGCACATTTGGGACATATCACAAACGCAGACATACTGGTATTGCGTCTGTCGTAAGGAATGGCACGAATAATACTCAGGCGGGGGCCGCAATGAGTACAGTTAGTGAAAGGGTAGCGATAAAAGCGGCTAAATGGGTCGAATATTTCTTGTTGACACTGTGGACAAGTAGCTGCGTCAGGGACAATTTCTGTTTTAATGGCACTATTAACACTACTAGAAATCACAAAATTATCAAAATTAAATTCCCCTTCATAAATAATTCTTGTTAGTTGATTAATTCTTGCCAACGGTGGACATTCTGTTTGCAATCTGGCAACAAATTCGGTTAAAGCTTCTTCACTACCAGATACCCTAATTAAAACACCTTGACCATCATTACAAACATCTCCACGCAAACCACAGGCTTTAGCCAGCCGATATACAGTAGGACGAAATCCTACGCCTTGAACAGTACCACGAACTCTAATTTCTTCAGTCGGCATAGTTAAACTGCCACAGTAATATTCGGTTATTTCCAGAATCAGCTATTACTGCTGTTTTGCCACAAATTTTTATGCCGTAACACCAATTTAAGCTATCTCGTTTAGGTAGTCCGAAATTACGATTTTCACCTTTACTTTGAAAATTTATTTGTGCTGCCAAACCATCTGCCACTAAACCTTGCAGTGATAAAATTGATTCTGGCTTTCTCCATCCTAATAACCGAGAATTAGCAGTATCTGCAACTACTAACCAATCCCCAGCCACCCCGACACCATAAGGCATACTCAAACTACTAGCACTAGGATAATAAACTCCTTGATTCATTTCCACAAAATCAAAGCTTTTTTGTCCTAAGACTACTGCACAAGGGGTATTATTTTCTGTTGGTATTCCCTGCCAAATCATTATTCGGTGATTACCTGCATCGCTGACAACCAAATTCCCTCCCCAAAAGGTGATATCGTGACACCAACGCATACTCGCTGCCGTTGGTGAAGCACCACCATTTTCATTGCGAGATATCATATCCGGTTGTCCCAAAACTAAATCAGCAGGTTGACTATTTTGTGTTGGTAATTGATGCCAAATCAATACCCTTCGATTACCAGTGTCAGCAATAAATAGCCGCCCTTGATGATAGAAAACACCATAGGGCCAGTGCATTGTACTAGCAGATGCTGCTTGATTTCCTCGATTTGGTTCATTATCGGTAAAATTAACTTGTCCTAACACCAAATCTGCTGGAACATTGTTATCTTCTGGTAAGTTTTTCCAAATCAAAACCCGATGATTCCAAGCATCTGCTACAGCTAACCCTTTGCCGCAAGCACAAATCCCTGTTGGTACACTTAGGGTTGCCCTTCCCGGTGTACTTTTAGCATTTTGTCCCTCATGATAAAAGTCAGGTTGTCCAATTACCCAATCAGCAGGTTGACTATCTCTTGTGGGTAATTTCTGCCATCCCAATAATCGATGATGTCCCGTATCTGATACCCATAATGGGCCTGTTTCTGATAATAAACAAGCAGCACGAGGTCCGAACATTGTTGTGGGACTGGGTGCTACAGGTATTACTAATTGTTGTGGTTCAATAATGTTACCTAAAATTACCTCTGCACCTTGAGGTGATAGAGGTAAATATTGAGAAATTTCTGTTGCTTCTGGCGGTAATTGTGATATGGGATTAATTGTGATTGGGATATCCATGAACCGCAGATAGACGCTGATAATTATTTAAAAACATTAATGTTGATTAGCATGTAACAAGAGTAACAATTTTGTATTATGTTTTTATTTTCATTTCAATTAAGTTAAAATCTTTATAGCAATGCTGTGTCCTTACGAGTGGTCTGTATTCCATGCAATTGAGAAGCTCTATAAAAAACTTCCGTATTAATCAATCTTAAAAAATTCTGGCAAAGCTTCAGTAGCTTTTGCTAAACAGCAATATTTGTCATGAGTGCGCGATGTACTGAAATGAGAAAGCAATCAAGCATTTTGAGAAAGCAATATGCCTTTTTGCTTGCTAAATCTACCGAAATGAGAAAGCAATCAGGCATTTTGATAAAGCATTTAGCCATTTTGCTTTCTCAAAGCACTAAAATGAATAACTGAATTACACAAATGAGAGACAATTCAGGTATATTGATAAAGCATTCAGGCATTTTGCTTGCACAAAACACTAAAATGAATGCACGAACTACTGAAATGAAAAAGCAAAGTAGCCGTGATTTGCTAATCGCCAAGCATATTTGTTGATATGTTAGCTTCGCATCATAATTTTTGCAGTTTCACAAAAACCTTATCGTCTTTAATGTTTACTGGATACGACTGAAGGGAAACATCAGGTGCTGTTAAGCATTCACCTGTCTCTAACTTATACTGAAATCCGTGGGAAGGACAGGTAATAATACCATTTTCAACCTTACCCTCTTTTAATGGAGATCCTAGATGAGTGCAAGCATTATGATAACATGTTACTCTAACACCTTGACGATGTAAAATTAGGGAATTACCAGCAAGTTGTACTGCCAATACACTAAATTCAGGAACTTGATCAATGGTTGCCACTTTGATCCAAGTAGAAGTTATTTTTGAAGAAAATGGACTGATTAAACCGGAATTCGTGTTGTTAACAGTAGGGTTGTTATTGACCGCAACTACTTTGGTAATTTCGGGACAATGGTTTTTGATTGCCTGTTCTACTCCCTGAGATAAAGTCAAAGTAGAAGCTGGACAACTGCTACAAGTTCCGATTAATCTGACTTCTACTGTATCTGGTGGCTTAATTGCAACTAGTTCTACATCCCCATGATGGCTGTTTAAACCTGGGCGAACTTCTTCAAAAGCTGTCTGAATGCGTTGTGCTAATGGTGGTTTTGGTGGTTTGACTAGTTCGTGATATAGTAGCACTGCATACACTACTTCATCAGCAACAGCATGACGCAAAGCTGACATTGATTCTTGTTTTAGGCTTTTAATCAAGCTAGTCAATGCAGCTTTATGCAAAGCTTCAATTGCTCTTTTTAGACCCACTGCTACACACCGTTGGCTTTCATCCCACTCTGATATAATTGCCTCAAAGCGGTTAATTTCCTGAACTAATTCTTCAAGGTTGGACATGGGGGAGAAGAATTTTAGATTTTGGATTTTGGATTTTGGATTAAACAATCTAAAATTGCAAATCCAAAATTGGGTATGGGCATCAGGCATTAGTAACTGTAGGGTGTGTTACTGCGTTAGCGTAACGCATCATTTTACGTTTTCGGTGCGTTACGAAAGCCGTAACACACCCTACTAATTCTACCTACTTAGGCATTAGTCATTAATTATTCACAAAGAATAATTTACTTCACTTCATTTTGAAATCCTTGAGGAGAAATGGCATAATCATGCCCGTCACTAAACTAGATAATATTATTGGTAAGTAGAAGGGAATTGGGGCTTGTGCGAGTAACACTAGTAGTGAGAAACCTACAACAATACCAATAGTAGTTTGCTTGACAAAATACATTGGGTCGCGTAGTAGCTTTCCTTTAAAAAATAACTTGGCAGAAAACCACCCTATCTCTAACATGTTTTCTCCTAATAATTTGTCAATAAATTTAAGACAGCCAGCCCTAAAAGGATGGCAGGAATTACACCGGCAGGGGCAAATAATGCACCAAGCATTGCTGAAAACTGATAGCCTATATCTTTTCCAGCTAACAGCATTCCACCAATTGCACCGCCGACCATAGACAATGCTGTTGCTATGATTATCCACACGAATTCTGTTGCTATATTTAAGTCACCATCTGCTAAACTTGTGAGAAAATCTCTCACATTTGGGTTTATTAGAATATCTCTCATGCTATTTTTTCCTCCTTATTAGAGTTAGGAGTTAGGAGTTAGGAACTAAATTATAACCTTAACTCATAACTCCTAATCCTTCATTTCAACTTCCACATCTTGTAGCGCTTGGGCTACTACCTCTGCTTGTCCAACTTGTTGGTATTTCGTAAATATTTCTAAAGCGTCTTGATAGTAGATACGCGCTTGCAAAAGATTTTTAGGATTACCAACTTCTGGTTTTTCCTGGTCGTCTGGTAAATTGAATAGGGCGTTGGCTTTGTTAGAAATTGTGTTAGCGTACTCTAGAGGTGTATCTTTGGAATTACGCACTTTTAGCGCTTCATTGTAAGCTGCGATCGCACGCAAATTATTCTCTAAAGGATGGGAACTTACTAAATATTGCAAAGCGTTACCCAAGTTGTTTTGCAACATCGCATATTCTCTAGGATGATCAATCAGATTAATATGCTTTAGTGCTACCTCAAATGATTGCACTGCTAACCCTTGACGCAAGTATTCCCGTTCAGATGCTAGGGGCATGGAAAGGTAAGCGATCGCAATATTGTTGTATAAAATAGCATATTCCTGCGGGTAATTTTCCCAACTAAACACCCGCAAAGCCTCATGATAAGCTTGGATGCTGTCAGTTATCCGTGCCAAATTGAATGGTACAAGCGACTGCAACACTAGCCCAAAATTCATCTGCGTCTCTGCCACTTCCTCTGGCGAAGCTAATTGTTGTAAAATCGGTAGCGCCTCTTCATAACCTGCTTTCGCTTGCAGCAGCAGTTGGTACTCAGCATCCGGTATTGCCTGTAACGTCCCTGCCATGCCCACTTGGGCCCTGGCTTTCAGTAGGGGATACTCCTCACCACACATCTCATAGGCCCGGTAATATAAGCCAACTGCATTTCGCAAATCTTGGGCAGCTTTGGGCTTTTTTTGAAAACCCTGCGCTATCTCGATCAGCATCTGGATTTTTTCCTCTGCTGAGGCTGACTCCGATGCAACAGCTGCGATCGCAGCCTTCACTGCTGAATCTGTAATGCTGGGGGTCATAACTCTGCCGTACTCTAGCCAATTGGGAATTGAATCTGTTAACGCCCACGAATGATAGAGATACACTTTCGCATCTCATCACGGGCCATACTGATTTACGCAGGCTTCGAGTCCTTTAGGCGGAATTTCCCCTTTTTTGTCTGAGACTAGCGATTAGTGACTGGGGATTAGGGAAGAGTTTTCCCACTACCCAGTACCCAATCCCCAATCACTAAAATATAAAACACCCTATTTCTAAAATTCTAGGGGGAAATTGCCAATATTAATGTCAGCTTTAAACACCTTACATTTTTATAAGGTGTTTTGTATCATCATCTGACACAATTCAAATATTCTTTATTGAATTGTTGACATAGATATATGCAGTATCTTACCAGCCAATTTTTATGTACTCCAAAGAGTCACCACGGGATCGTCAAAGTGTAAAATATGTTCATCAACTGTAAAACAAGCTCCCTTGAAAACAGACAGTATCTTTTATCGCATATTCCAAAGTATTCCCAGCACTTTCTTTGAACTGATTAACCAACCGCCACAACTAGCTAGTGCTTATCAATTTTCTTCAGTCGAAGTCAAACAACTGGCGTTTAGAATCGATGGTGTATTCCTGCCAAATGCAGCAGAACTACCCATCTATTTTGCCGAAGTTCAATTTCAGCCAGATAGAAAATTCTACTCACGTTTATTCACCGAAATCTTTAACTATCTCGACAAAACTGAATTAACCAACAATTGGCGTGGTGTTGTCATCTTCCCGAATCGCAGCGTTGATACTGGAGATACCGAAAGATATACAGAATTACTCAACTCACAACGAGTGACTCGCGTCTATCTTAATGAATTAAGCTCAATTGAGACATCATCAATCGGCATAGAGACAGTTAAACTAATCATCGAACCCGAATCAACTGCGACAACAAAAGCTTTAGAGATAGTCAACAGTGTCCGACAGCAAATTCCAGATGTCGCTACTACAAGAGAAATTATACAATTGATAGAGACGATATTAATCTACAAGTTGCCGCGATTGAACCAAGAGGAGATCGGAAAAATGTTTGGAGCAAATGAGTTAAAGCAAACTAGATTCTACCAAGATGTTTTTGAAGAAGGGAGACAAGAAGGTAAGTTAGAAACGATACCCCAGTTATTAGCGCTGGGGTTGAGTATTGAGCAGATAGCTCAAGCGTTAGGTTTGGACGAACAGGTTGTTAGGCAAGCTGCACAACCGAAATCCTAAAACAATAGGGTGCGCGAAGGCTTAACAGTGCCTTTAATAGAGACGATATTAATCTACAAGTTGCCGCGATTGAGCCAAGAGGAGATCGGAAAAATGTTTGAATTAAATGACTTGAGGCAAACTAGATTTTTCCAAGATGTTTTTGAAGAAGGTAAAAAACAAGGTAAGCAAGAAGTTTTTGAAGAAGCTAAGTTAGAAGCGATACCTCAGTTATTAGCGTTTGGGTTGAGTATTGAGCAGATAGCTCAAGGCTTAGGCTTGGACGAACAAGTTGTTAGGCAAGCTGCACAACCGAAATCCTAAAACAATTAATATATAGCTGACGGGGCGCAAGACTTTGCACCCCGATATTTCGCTGTATTTGACTCAGTTATTATATTAAAATCTGACGGCTTAAAATACTCATAACCTCACCTGTATTAGTGGTTGCTAGTAGTGGACTCCAGTCTTTAATTGGATAGCCAATTAACCTCACCTCGATAAAGCTGTGCTTTATCTCCCCTCTCCTTAGCAAGGAGAGGGGCTGGGGGTGAGGTTTTGATATGATCTACTTCATACACCTGGGAACCGCTATTAACGTCAGGAGTTAAAAACAAAAGGCAATTTAATTTATACTATTCTTTTATTTGTTAAATGTGTTACATACATAACAGACATAACTTTTTAAATTAATCTTGCTCGGATTTCAGTTATTGTTAATCATTAATTCTTTTTTAATGAGAGTGAATTAAATAGAAAAATATCTTAGAATTGAAAAATAAATATTGATAAACAGGTGAGACTTTACAAGCATTATCACCTACATCATGCATGGTAAACAATAGAAAAACGCATAGCCAATGACTAACGTACTATGGCTACAAGGTGGTGCTTGTTCAGGCAACACCATGTCATTTCTCAACGCTGAAGAACCGACAGTCTGCGATTTGATTGCAGACTTTGGTATCAACTTACTTTGGCATCCCTCCTTGGGATTGGAACTAGGCAACAATTTGCAAACACTGCTGCGGGATTGTATTTCTGGCACAATTCCTTTAGATATCTTGGTATTTGAAGGCAGCGTTGTCAACGGTCCCAACGGTACAGGCGAATGGAATCGGTTTGCCGATCGCGCCATGAAAGATTGGTTAGCAGACCTCGCCAAAGTTGCTAAATTTATCGTCGCCGTGGGAGATTGTGCTACATGGGGAGGAATTCCCGCTATGTCACCCAATCCCAGCGAGTCGGAAGGTTTGCAATTTCTCAAGCGTCAAGAAGGCGGCTTTTTAGGGAAAGACTTCTTGTCGCAAGCCGGATTACCTGTAATTAATATACCTGGATGTCCCGCCCATCCCGACTGGATTACGCAGATATTAGTTGCGATCGCTACTGGGCGCATAGCAGACATTGCTTTCGACGAACTAAATCGTCCGCAAACCTTCTTCAACAGCTATACCCAAACCGGTTGTACCCGTAACATTCACTTTGCCTACAAAGCCTCAACCGCCGAATTTGGTCAGCGTAAAGGCTGCCTATTTTATGACTTGGGTTGTCGCGGTCCCATGACCCATTCTTCCTGCAACCGCATCTTATGGAACCGCGTCTCCTCCAAAACTCGCGCCGGAATGCCTTGTTTAGGTTGCACCGAACCAGAATTTCCTTTCTTTGACCTCAAACCCGGAACCGTATTTAAAACCCAAACAGTGATGGGAGTTCCCAAAGAATTACCGCCAGGGGTGAACAAAAAAGACTACGCCTTACTCACAATGGTTGCCAAAGATGCCGCACCACCTTGGGCAGAAGAAGACTTTTTTACAGTTTAGTCATTGGGCATTGGGCAATTAAATTTTGGATTTTGGATTTCCGATTTTGGATTAAATTTCAATCTAAAATCTAAAATCTAAAATCTAAAATTCTTACTCCCCTTAACAATTAAAGGAGAAAAGAATGGGAATTCAATCATTAGATATATCACCCGTCGGTAGAGTTGAAGGCGATTTAGATGTCCGAGTCGATATCGAAAATGGGCGGGTAGTCAACGCTTGGACACACGCCGAATTATTTCGCGGATTTGAAGTTATCCTACGCGGCAAAGACCCTCAAGCCGGATTAATTGTCACGCCTCGCATTTGCGGCATTTGCGGCGGTTCTCACCTAACTTGTGCATCTTGGGCATTAGATACAGCTTGGGAAACAGAAGTTCCCCGCAATGCAATTTTAGCCAGAAATATCGGTCAAATTGTCGAAACAATTCAAAGTATACCCCGCTATTTTTACGGACTCTTTGCGATTGATTTAACTAATAAAAAATACCGCCATAGTCGCTTTTATGACGAAGCTGTTAGACGCTTTGCGGCTTTCACTGGTAAATCTTACGAAGTAGGCATCACAATTTCCGCTAAACCTGTAGAAATTTATGCCCTATTAGGCGGACAATGGCCTCATTCCAGCTACATGGTTCCCGGTGGCGTGATGTGCGCCCCTACTTTAACAGACATTACCCGCGCTTGGGCAATTCTAGAATATTTCCGCACCAATTGGTTAGAACCAGCATGGTTGGGTTGTTCTTTAGAACGCTATGAAGAAATCCAGACTTATGATCACTTCATGGACTGGTTAGATGAAGACCGAAATCATCGAGATTCTGACTTAGGTTTTTATTGGCGCATGGGTTTAGATATCGGTCTAGATAGATATGGTGCTGGTGTTGGTAAATATGTCACTTGGGGATATTTAGCCCATGAAGATAAATACCAAAAGCCAACTATCGAAGGACGAAATGCGGCAATGATTATGAAAAGTGGAGTGTATGACAGCTTTGCAGACACTCACACCTTAATGGATCAGTCATTTACCCGCGAGAATACAACTCACTCCTGGTACGATGAAGGAACAGCAGACATTCATCCTAGCGATCGCATCACTAAACCTACAGCAAATAATACCAAAGACTTCGATAACGCCTACTCTTGGTCGAGTGCAGTCCTTCACAAAGACTTCGGACGTTTGGAAGTTGGCCCCTTAGCGCGTCAGTTAGTTGCAGGTGGTAAACATGGCGAATCTTGGCAACACTACGACGGCTTAATTCTCGATGTCTTCAAACAAATGGGTGGTGCTAGTATTCATGTGCGTCAGCTAGCACGAGTTCACGAACTTGTCAAGTTATATCGTCAAGCTGAACACTGTTTACGCGAATTCAAGTTAAACGACCGCTGGTATATCAAACCCAAAGAAAAAGATGGCAAGGGTTGGGGTGCAACAGAAGCGGCGCGGGGTTCCTTATCTCACTGGGTAGAAGTTGAGGGCGGTAAAATTAAGAATTACCAAGTGATTGCCCCAGGTACTTGGAATATCGGACCTCGTGACGGTGAAGGTATTCGCGGTCCCATTGAAGAAGCTTTAATTGGGACACCCATTTACGATTCTAGCGATCCGGTGGAAGTTGGGCATGTGGCGCGATCGTTTGATTCATGTTTGGTGTGTACAGTTCATGCTCATGATGCTAAGACTGGTGAAGAGTTAGCGCGTTTTCGGACAGCTTAATTCTCAAATATCAGATTGTCTACCACAACACACATTGAGTTACACTGGCTCTACAAGTGGTTGCGATTTTGGTAGACATACTTTGTATGGCTGAAATTATTGAGATACCTGTTGAACTGACTCACTTTCAACTTCCTGAAGCTGTGCTAGAGCGTCTGCAATTTCTGCTGGATCGCCAAGATGCAGGAGAAGCACTTACCCAAGCAGAACGACGAGAAGCAGAAGGGCTGGTTGAGTTGGCAGAATTTTTATCTCTGCTGCATTTGCGATCGCAGCGTGTCATGCAGCAGGAATAAATGGTAACGATTTCAAGGGAAACCGTAAATATTCATCAAGCTATAGCGTTTCTCTTAAAGCTTTTGTCATATCATGTCCGGTTAAACACTTGTCAATTGCGAACGAAGCGTTAGCGTAGTGAAGCAATCCCAAAACCTTTGCGATTGCTTCGCTTCACTTCTCTACGAGACGCAAGCGCGAACGTTGCGCTCGCAATGACATATCGTAAGTGATTTAGCGGACATGATATCATGCGTAGAACAGATAATCGCACTCCCCCGACAACTGGCGACAGAGAACAGGGGGGAACAGGGCGATCGCACGCACGAAATTTCTGAAGCTCCTGCTGGATAAGGATTTTGAGCAAAAAATAGGCGAATTTATCAAATACTCAAACCCTTGCTATTCAAGAATTCTTATACTTTAGATGCCTTTGCCCTAGATTTTCTTTGGCTTCCTTGAGAAGAACCAACTCTGTTGCTGCTGAGTGCAACACCCAACATGCCAACTACCAGGGTTCCCAAAACAGTTGTCGGTTCAGGAACCGCAGATGCTTTAATCCGATTCGTACTCGAATCGAGCAATTGACTATAGTCTGCTGTAATATTTTGATAAAGATAAGAAGTCGCTCCCGGAGAGATGAAGATAAAACCGGGAGCCTCAACATTGCTGAGAAAAACATCACCTATGCCACTACCAGTACCAACATCAAAAGCCCCAAACAAATTGCCTGTAGTCGTGTCAAAGTTAAAATTGAAATACTGATTGCTTGATACACCATTAACAACTTCGTTGTTAGTTCCAATCAACTCCTGTGATGGATTGAAAAAAGAAACAGATAATGATTGTAAGGCTTTTGTAGCTCCCGCACCGCTTTCGGAAATTATGCCTGGGGTAGTGGTTTCATCGTAGCTGAACGAGCCAAAAGCCGAATAACCAGCATCACCCTTCCAGTTAAATGTTAAATCAGCAGCTTGAGCCAGATTAGTAGAAGCAATGATCGAAGTCGCACAGAGTGCCAAACTAGGCGCTACCTGCGCTGCGGCTAGCGCGAAAAAGCTTTTCATTGATTAAATACCCTCCTATTGACAAATATACTGTAAATGAGTGTACTAGCGTGCCACGGCAGTAAGAGCCGAATTTATGAGCAAGAAATCAAAAACTGCCAAAATCGTAGATTTCATCAAAATTGCAGCAGTTAAAGAACATAATCCTTCATCAATAGATTTTATACCAGAATATGGTATTCTCATTGAGAAGTTGCGGTCAAAAATTCCTGTTATAGCGCCGCTAATGTAATAACTGGTTGATGTACTCCAGAAGATTTACTTCAGCTTTGAACCACTCGCCAGCCAGTCTAATTTCACTGAACTGTTTATGCAGTGATTGTTCTAGCTCTTGAGCTTCTTCACTTCCTTTAACTTGTACTATCTTAATTAGCTTCAACTCGGCTGGACTGGATGTTTGAAGTGATTTCACTCTCTTTGCCACATCTTTTGCCCGACCTATTTTGATAGCATTGCTGTCTTGATTGAGAATAAAAGTACGACATTTCCCTACTTTGGGCAGCCAAATCGTGAGATTTTAACATTTGATTTCTGGTTACAGCTATTTTCAGGTAAATAGACCACACGGTAGGGGCACAGCAATGCTGTGCCCCTACGACAGATGTGGTTCAAAGACATGATTTCTGCTGTAAGTGTTAGACCTCAGCACTACTCCAGGATTTCTTCAATCGTCAAACCAATATCACTCGCAATCTGCCGTAGTAACCTTGGTGAGATGTCACGCCCTTTGTGAAATGGGACTGTTGTTCCTCGTCCATCTTCGTGTCGAAACTATTTGTGTGAGCCTTTCTGACGTACCTCCACAAACCCAAGGCTCTCCAATATTCGTACAACTTCTTGGGGTTTCAGAACAGGAATATTACTCATGGTCTACTGAACCACAATCTGTTGTATACCTACAAACTCTGTCTCGAACACCAGATCCTCATCCTCTAGAAGCATCTCAATAACTTCACGCAAATTTTTCTGCAATTCATCCAAGGTTTCACCTTGAGAATGCGCTCCAGGAAAGCCAGGAACATAGCCAACATAGAACTTAGTATCAGGATCTCTTTCAACGATCGCAGTAAAAGTTTTCATATCACAATCATGGACAACCCACTTACAGCTTACTGGAGCAGTTATCTACCTGTGCGACTCCATTAGTTACTTCGGCGACTCCATTAGTTACTTCGGCGACTCCATTTGTTATTTCGGCGACTCCATTAGTTACTTCGGCGACTCCATTAGTTACTTCGGCGACTCCATTTGTTATTTCGGCGACTCCATTTGTTATTTCGGCGACTCCATTTGTGACATCGGCGACTCCATTTGTGACATCGGCGACTCCATTTGTGACATCACCGATGCCGAAGGCGGGCTTCGCCAACGCATTTGCTATATCGGCGACTCCATTTGTGACATCGGCGATCGCTCCATCAACTCTTTTAACCTCTAGTAAACTCTCAGCAGTGAAGCAATTGAGATTCTTGCTTCACAGGGAGTCCAATGCCCAATGCCCAATGCCCTTTTATTCAAAACTCGTAGCGTAACACACTAAAACTTATAGAAACAGTGCGTTAGGCTTACCTTAATTCACTTCAACAAAATAGAAATTTACAGGGTAAGCTTGTGTCTGATTTAGCGCTACACGAATATCTGCCTCGCGTTCCCGATGCAGCATTGCAAGAATACATAGAATGGTGTGTTTTAGAGCAGGCAAAAGCCGCAGAATGTAACTTTACTCCAGATAGAAGTAAGTTAGATAATTTGCCACCAGAAGACTACGTTCCTAAACTTGTCGAGCAGTTCATGAAAGTTAAACCAGACCCAATTAAAGCTGGTTTGGTAGCTGCGATCGCTGGTAAGGAAGCTGACAAACACGCTTTATCCGGTTTAGCGATCGCTGCTGATTTTGTATCTCTTTATGTCAAGTATTTAATTCCTAAAGAGGGAAGTACTAAAGAACAGGCTGAAGAACTCTTGACTAAAGCATCACAACATCAGTGTGAGAAACTTACTGAAATTGCCAAGAAACATGGTGTAGAGTTCTAGTTTACTGCTGATAACTTATTCAGAGGCTTTGTCTGTCTCATCAGTCAGAGCCTCATATTTTTCAGATTAGGGCAAAAAATCGAAATAATCACAATCAGCAGAAGCTTGATGATGAGTTGTTCTTAGTCTTATACCTTTACTATGACCTTAAACTTCAAAGTATGTTTCACTGCATTTATAGATACAGTGTGACTTGTTATTTTATAATTTAGGAAACATATTATTAGTTTATAGTTATATGGACACAATCGTAGTTAACTCTCACATTCATTTCGGGAAACCTTGCATAGCAGGCACACGCATCACTGTACAAAGCATTCTTGAACTACTCAATGACGGACTTTCATTTAAATAAATTATCCGAGACTACTATCCAGACCTACAAATTGAGGATATTCGTGCTTGCCTACAATATGCGATCGCTCTAGTAGCAGCTGAAGACATTCGCCTAGTATCTATTTGAGCATGAGATTTTTACTGGATCAAGATGTATATGCTGTGACAGCAAGATTTCTAGTTGATGCCGGACATGACGTAGTTCTTGATGCCCACTGTGGTATTGCTAGAATATACTTACTATAATTTTGTGACTCTATGCCCGCTAGGGATTTCTACCATAATGCTGTAAAAGCAGCTCTCATCAAAGACGGTTGGATGATTACAGCTGACCCTTACATCATCAAGTATGAAGATACTAAGCTATTTGCTGACCTAGCAGCTGAGAGAACACTTGCAGCTGAACGCAACGGAAGTAAAATTATTGTTGAAGTTAAAAGCTTCCTGGGAAAATCGCCAATAAATGACTTTGAAAATGCTTTAGGTCAATATATTCTTTATCGGAATCTGATTAAGGTTACAGAACCTCAATATCAACTTTATTTAGCAATCAAGCAAAGTACTTATGAAAATTTTTTCCAGCTAAAAGCAATTACATTAGTAGTTCAGCAGAATCAACTCTTATTAATGGTTGTAAATGTAGAAAATGAGGTGATAGTTAAATGGATAAACTAAGCCACTATAAAAACATCATTAAAAATATTCTCATAGAATATGACCGCCTCTGCAATAGCTCACCTGATGACGACGTAGAGAGCCTTTTAGCACTCGATGATCAACGCAATCAATATCTATGGTTTCAGATTGGCTGGCAAAAAAATCGCCGAATTAAAGGCATTACTGTACATATTAGGATTAAAAATAACAAAATTTGGATCGAAGAAGATTGGACTGAAGAAGGTATTGCCACTGAATTATTAAACGCAGGGGTTCCCCAAAATGATATTGTATTAGCTTTTCATCCTCCAAGCGATCGCGCTTTAACTGAATTTGCAACTGCTTAAACAATTAAATCTCATCCGATGCTAACAATCATTGGTTGCGGTAATCTAAATCGCAATGACGACGCAGTAGGCGTAATCATTGCCCAACACTTACAAAAATATCTAGCTGAAAACCCTAATTCTCATGTGCGAGTATATGACTGTGGCACCGCAGGGATGGAAGTAATGTTTCAAGCTAGAGGTAGTAGACAATTAATAATTATTGATGCAAGTTCAACTGGTTCTGAACCTGGTGCTGTGTTTAAAGTTCCAGGAAAAGAACTGGAAGCTTTACCGGAACCTAGTTATAACTTGCACAATTTTCGTTGGGATAATGCTTTAGCCGCCGGACGGAAAATCTTTCAAAATGACTTTCCCAAAGAAGTGACAGTTTATTTAATTGAGGCAGCAAATCTTGATTTTGGACTGGAATTAAGTCCTGTTGTCAAACATTCTGCTGATTTGGTCTTTGAAGAAATAACCGCACTTATCAGCCAGAATATCAACTTTTAATTAACAATCCAAAATCTAAAATCCAAAATCCAAAATCGAATTACGCCCAATCCCGATAAACAGAAAGTTCATCTACCCTCATTTCAAAAGGTACGCCTTGACTCTCTGGTGGACAAACACGGATTTTAGCACTGGTGATAATTCCATATAGTAATGTCCCCATTGGCACAATTTTTTGCAAAATACGCCAATTAGTAACTTGATCGGGACATTCAATTACCAATGTTAGAGCATTGGCATGGGTTGTGACATACCACCGACAATTAGATAGAAGATTTTGAATCGTGCGATCGCAAGCGTCATAAAAGTATCTGCTAATAGAATACTCTAGTTGCTGCCGCAGTATAATATCTGCCGATGTCGGTTGCATAGGATGCGAGTCATCACCATTAAAGTAATACGTCTTTCTAGCCATCTCTCTTTAGCTTCCTGCTTATATTCCAATTACCATTCCATAAAGTACATCTTTATTTGTTTCTAATAATTTCTGGGTTTCTTCATCATAATAAGCACCTATTCCACTACATTCAATCCCCAAATAATTACTAGTTAAATAAAGTCTCTGCCCTAGAAAACCAGCTATTTGCATAGCAGTTTGATAATTTAAATAATCTGACACAAAAAATAAAGTTACAGCGCTATCTTTAGCAATAGCCTGATTAATACATAAGTAACCCGTCTTTTCACTAAAATTACCCGTCTTAACCAGATACGTACCTTTATATAACCCAGGTGTCATTCCCTGTACTCGATGCACCACTGAGTAAATTTCTATTTCCTCATAGTTTTCTGTCGGTATTGACTGCTGAAGTTGCTGTACTATATATAAATAATCTTCTTGAGAAATAGACTCTTTCCGGAAACGTCTAATAGAACGTCTATTCCAAACTGTTTGATAAAATTTATCCTTGTCAAAGTCAAATTGAGGATACTCTAATTTCTGCTGGCGACTCTTTTGTAGAGTAGTTGCTTGATAAGCATCTTCAATAAATTGATTAGATTCAAAATAATCAGTACCACACACAAAAGGAACTTTCAGCCTTAAATGTCTGATTTTCTTGTCTTGTACTTCTCCTGACACCGCACAACCAGTAATAAACTCCTTATTCTCAAAACCCAAATCTGAATTGAGTGCAAGTTTATCAAAGTCAAAAACTAGTTGTATATCTCGGTTGTGGAGAAAAGCTGAAGCTGCGATCGCACCTAAATGATGCCCGCTATCTAATAAGCAATATCTCATGCTTCTATTTTGATATTTCCAGCTAGACCTATAATAAACACAACTAATTAAAAAGATGAATCCGTTGATACTTTTTCCCGGTATAATATAACTCTCTAACCCATCATCAATTAATTCATAGATGAGAGTTAGACAATTATTCTCAACTTCTAGATGATATATACCATCTACTATTCCCTCAATACCGCGAACCTGTACGTAAACTTCTGTAGGGTACAAAGCGCCTGCTGATGGATTTACTCGCAGTTTATAGGGGCCATCTTTATACACCTTTTCTAGGGTTATTGTACTGGTTAACGAGATAAAACGATGAACAGGATTATTGAGATTTAATTTTACTCTCCGATAAAATTTTGGATAAACTTTAAATGGAGATGGCTGTGTTGAAGCATCTACATAATTTGGATCAAGTTGTACCGATAAGTAAGAATGCTTGGTAGCTTCATGATAAGCTTTGCCCGATATCTTACTTGGTGGCATTTTTAAGTATCCTTAAAACTTCTACGTTACTCGCAAAATCAATAGCTTTATAGTCGTCTAAGTTTTTCAAATCTAAGTTAGGATGATGTTGTAAAAGTAACTTGACGACTTCTGTCTTTCCGGCTGATGCTGCATACATTAAAACAGTTGCACCGTTATCATTTTGGTTGTCAATGTTAATGTTGACAGCCAGGAGTAAACTAATTAAATCGTAGTGATTACCAAAACAAGCAAACCATAAAGCATTGTTGCAATCGCTATTTCGAGCATTGATATCTGCACCTGCATCAATCAGTTCTTTGACGACTGCATAAACTCCCTCTCTTGTAGCTTTCATTAAAGCTGTATCGCCATTTTCACCTGGCTGATTTAAATCCCCAGAACTATAGCCTTTTCCTCTTAACCATTGGATTGTTGCTTCACTCAAATCTTGCTTGCTTACTTGACTCATAATTGTTCTTTAAATGTCACAAAACTAAGTTATTTCCAAGCAAGTTTATGCTGGGAAAACATAATGGTGAGCATTGCCCACCATTATTTAAAAATGCTATAGGAGTAGCTGAAGTCTAGTAGTTTAACAAACCAACTTTGCTAGGTATTCAAAAGTTTGGTAAAACGAAAAAATCTTTACCCACTCCCTACTCCCCGCCCTCACCCAGCAATTTTGAGTTGGTCAAGTACTAAGTTGACTAGCAACAATTTAGCTTAGTTATATATTATCACTTTGATA
This sequence comes from Nostoc sp. NOS(2021), assembly GCF_017115025.1. Classification (GTDB taxonomy): domain Bacteria; phylum Cyanobacteriota; class Cyanobacteriia; order Cyanobacteriales; family Nostocaceae; genus Nostoc. The sequence goes on from NZ_JABXKM010000033.1 coordinate 29,013, forward strand.
ATTTATAATTATGAATCATTTATAAAGATCCCCAGATATATCTAAGAAACAATCTTGAAATACATTGAAAATGCAGCATACCTCGTTCCCAGTCGGAGACTGGGAATGCCCCTTATTAGGGCTGCCGCCTCCCTTACTCGCGGCAGAGCCGCAATCAATGAGCAGCATTTCCAGCCTCTGGCTGTAAACGAGGTTTTAAAAGGGTTTTAGCTTAAGTTTAGACGTATGATCAATGTTCCCTACAACAAATGCAGTTCAAATAAATTAAAACTGGTGTAAGTTACCTACTTTCAATAAAATAATTCGATTATTTGTCAGTTGTTGATGTTACTAAATACTAACTATATCTAAAACGTGAAACACCTACCCTATTCACCATCAATACTTGAAAATGCTTAAATTTGACGTAACATTTCCATTGAATCTTGTGTTTAATAAAACAGAGATATGACGCTGAGATTTCTTTTATATCTCTGACAGCTATTAAGAAATATTAAATAATTTACTTTTTAAACCAAAATATGCTTTTAAACGTGCTAGTTTATTTAAGTATAAGTAAAACAGAGACGAAAAATGGAAATTAGCGCTCGGAATTCTCTCAAAGGTACTGTAAAAAAAGTTGTGCATGGTTCAGTTAATACTGAGATAACTTTAGAAATAGCACCAGGAGTAGAGTTAGTGTCAATCATCACAAAGTCATCTGCGGAAAAGCTGCGACTTGCAGAAGGTAAGCAGGCTCATGCCGTGATTAAATCATCAGATGTGATAATTGCTGTTGATTAAAAAATAGGCAACTTGCCTTTTCTTGCAAGCGGCTCTATCTCTAATACCAAATTGCATTCATCTCTAGAAATTGAGTGACCTTACTCCTGGAATTAATTAGCAAAGGAGTGAGGTCAAGATTATATTATATAGATGTTACTTAATTCAATTATTAATAATGCGGATATAAATAGCGCGAATACTTTCCATATCTAGTGCTAAAGATGTGTTTCCTACTTTAATAATTAATGAGGGAAAGTGTTGTTCTAAAGTGATAGTAGTTCCTGGTGTTACGCCCATTGATATAAGTTTTTTCAAGATTGTTTCATCCTGACTTTTACAGAAAGTGACGATTCCTTGTTCTCCCGTTCTCAATAATTCTAATGAACAACCAGTCACACTAAAGCGGGTAAACATTTGAATTATAAATTAGGAATTGTGAAGGGAAGAAGGAAGTATATTTTCATCCTTCATCCTTCATCTTTTATTTGGTCGCCAAAGGCAGCCACCAAAGTAATAGTTTAGACGAGATAGGGTTCTTGATGTGTCTTAATTGTGCAATTAGAACGAGGATAAGTTACACAAAGTAGAGCGAATCCTTTAGAAATCTGCTCGTCATCCAGGAAATTTTGATCTTCTTGATTAATTTCACCTTCAACGACCTTGCCAACACAGCTAGAGCAAGAACCTGCTTGACAAGAGGCTGGCAACTCAATACCATTTTCTTCTGCTGCATCTAAAATGGTAGTCTCTTCATCAACTTCAATTGTGGTGTCGAGGTCTTCTTTTTTGTTGATTAATCTAACTTGGTACGTAGCCATTTTCCGATTCTCCTCAAACGTTATACAGTTGGTCTAATTTCCGAAGTTTTTGAGCAACCGATCCTACTCTTTGCTTCCCTTCTTCTTACGCAGAAGCTACGCTTTAGCTAGTTTCTCTATAGGGGTAAGGGATGCAACGCGAACGAAAAGCCACCTGAAGGGCATTGAAACTCTGCGGAGTGCGTCTATGGGAAGCCTGTACAATCAGACTTGGCGCTAACGGAATGATGTTAGCTGCAAGGTACACCAGTAGGCGTACAGTCGCCTGCTTTAAAGGACTTTCCACAACCGCAGTTATCAGTTGCATTGGGGTTGATGAACTTAAAACCGCTTTCCATCACTCCCTCAACGAAGTCAACCACAACTCCTTCTAATAACGGCGCACTTTTGGCATCAACGTAAACCAGCACTTTGCCTTGCTGGGTTACTAAATCATCTGGTTGGGGCTTGCTGGTGATATCCATCGCATATTCATAGCCACTGCAACCACCATCTTTTACAGAGATGCGGATACCTTTAGTTGCGCCATTAGCGTCGGGTGCGGAACCTCGGAGCAATGCCCGCAGATGAAATTCTGCTTTTTCTGATAAAGTAACGGTCATCAGGTCTCCTGATTTGTAGCGATTAGTTGTTCTGATTTCAGATGTGGGTTGTCATTTGTCATTTGTCAGTTGTCAGTTGTCCTTTATTTTTTGTCAATTGTTATTCACTAATGACCAATGACTAATGACTAATGACTATTTTGTACAATACCCGTGGGTTCCATCGAATTGGATTGCGCGTGTCTCCAAGGCGCACTATTACCGCATACTGGACAAGAGCGATCGCGGTGAGAACGGCGTTTAGCAAATTCCATCCGATTCAGGTCGATTGTCAGCAATTGCGACAATAGAGGCTGACTAAACCCAGTGATCAGCTTGATCGCCTCCAGTGCTGTTAGACAAGCTAGTGTCCCAGAGACAGCGCCTATAACTGAAAAGCCGCGCTGATCCCAATCAGGCTTTTCTGGAAACAGACAAGACAAACAAGGAGTCACACCAGGAATAATCGTCGTGAGATAAGCCTCCATCCCATTCATTGCGGCTTCTACCATTGGCTTACGCCAACGCACACAGGCTTCATTTAACAAATTGCGCTCTGTAAAATTGTGGGCGCAATCAAGAGCCATATCAGCAGATTGCACTAACGAATCTACATTTTCCGGGGTGATGTAATCATGAACAGCTTCCACTTCAACATCAGGATTAATTGCATCCAGAGTTTCTTTAGCTTTGAATACCCTTGGCTTACCTACCCAATCATCAGTCATGAGAACCTGACGATTCATATCATCTAGCCGCAAGTCACCACCCCGGACTAAGATTAGCCGCCCAACGCCTGCTACTGCTAGGTAAAGCGCCGCCGTACCGCCTAATCCCCCCACACCTGTAACCAGAACTGTCGCTGACTTCAGGCGCTTCTGTGCTGTTTCGCCAAAATTCGGAAGCATCATTTGGCGACGATAGCGTTCTAATTCGGTAGGCATCAGGTTAACCAATTTATACCTCCTAATCAGAAGTGATTTCTGTCAGTGTGACTACATTTTTCGGCTTGTCGTTAAACACTTTGAACAGCTTTTGTTCGTGGGGTGTTGATTCGATGAATACCTGATAGGCTTTTTGCAAAGCCAAAGAATATTGATTTAATTTCTCTTCTTGACTCAAGTCAGGAGAATTATCATCAATTTCCTTCATATATTGAGAAAACTTTTTCAGAATATGTAGACGATTGACATTCACAACTTCTAAATCGTAGGACATGTTAAAGAATTGAAAAAATTCTTCGGCATCTACGAGCTGCTTGAATTGATCAATAGTTCCAGTCATTTAGCATTCTCCAAATTTTTCAGATGTTGCTTAAGTTCATCTAACTGGCGATAGATTTCATAAGTTGCGGCGGCAACATCCAGAAGTTGTTTGTAATCTGTTGGCAGACCTTCAGCTAAATCATGCAGATCCATTTTCATTTGACCCGCTTTGCTGTTAAGCCGTCTGATTTGTCCTTGTAGTTCCTCAATTGTCATTTGTCCTTCGTCCTTTGTCCTTTGTCATTAGTCATTTGTCTTTTACTAATGACCAATGACCAATGACTAATTAAACTTTGCCAACTTCAGGAAAGCGCTTCGCCAAATCAATGCCTTTTTTGACGTAGTTTTCTCCCTCTTCTGCTAATTTATCCAGGGAGTCAAAGCCAAAGCGTTGAGCATCTCGCAAAGTTTTCACAGTTAGCAAAAGACGGCCCGAAAAAACTAGCGCCCAACCAAATCCTTCATGGCTCAAATCAACCACAACCTGGGATATCAAACCTGTTTCTTGTTCAATCCCAGCAGCTACGGCTCGAAAAAATGCCATAATCCGAGCTTGAGTTATCGGATCAACTTCGCCCTCAACGGAGATTTCCCGTTTCTTTTGTTTAGTGACAATAAAGGGTTTGAGAATCAACTCATCCGACCAACTCCGATAAACTCCATAACTGTCTTGACCACGGATTTGTTTAATTAATACCTTCAGGAAAGGTGAGTTCAAGACTTCTGTCGTAGCAGTTCCGTTAACACTATTATTTGTGGTCATACTGTTGCTTCATTTTCAACTTCATCGGCAAAATTTGTGGGTTTTTGCTGTAAAGCTTTACGCAACCAAGGTGGAGGATTACCTTTGAGGGTTTTCACAAGCTTGTTTAGCACTTCACTAATTTCTTCTTCTTCCGATCGCGCCTTCACTGGAGTAACACCTTTCTTGATTAATCGAGCGGCGGCGCTACCACCAATTGCTATTACATAAATAATTGTGCAGTCCTCTAGAGCCGCAAGTTTTGGTGCCAGTCTACTCTCATTACTCTCTTCTTGAAGCTGGTCATCAAATTTAAGAGTCTCTAGGAATCTATATCCTTCATCCGAGACTTCATAAACATCAATTTCATCTGCCGCTCCAAAATGAGCATTAATGTGAACTCGGTCACTCGTCGTGAAGGCAATTTTCATTGTAATTCTCCTCTCTAAAGTTTTGAATTTTGAAGTGTTACAGCTATTTTCAGGTAAATAGACCACGCGGTAGGGGCAATTCATGAATTGCCCCTACGACAGATGTGGTTCAAATACATGAAAACTGCTGTAATTCAAAACTCTGCGCTCACAATTCCTAACTCTTGAAACTGCTTAACTCTCGCTTCTTCTGCCTCTAAAAACAGGTTGCCCATGCCAAACACAAGTTCCATTGTGCCTCGATAGCTAACTTTGGTAAATTGACCATTACCTAAGCGGTCATAAATAGGCAATCCTAGACGATAAAGAGGAATCGAGAGTCGTTTTGCGATCGCACCGACATTCGAGTTACCAATCAGCAAATCAGAACCGTCTGCTAAACTCTCAAAGTCTTCCAAATCGCCGATCGTGACGTTTTTAACCGGGAGTTTTTCTAAGAGGTGCGATCGCGTGGTTGTCACCGCCCCATGAATTTGCGCTCCCATCGATTGCAGAAAATGCACTGTTGACCACAGCAAATCTGGTTCCAGCGCTAGGGAAACTCGTTTTGCACCGAAGTAAAAGTGAGTGTCCAGCATCGCATCTTGCAACTGACGGCGTTGGCGGCGGTATTTTTCGGGTACGCTGTTACCACTCAGAATCGCCAATGCTTGGATAAACTCATCCACCGGTTCTAATCCCGTCAGTTCGCCAAACACCTCATAAGGTGTGCCAAAGCGTTCTTCCAGAATCTTTGCAGCCCCCCGCATACTTTCACCCAACGCTAGGGTAAAAGCAGAACTACCTACTTCTCGTAGCTGTTTTAAGGTAGTCCCACTGACTGTAACCGCACTATAAGTATCCTCTAAGTGTCCATCAAGAGAAGCGCCAAGATCAGGTACAAAGATCGGCACTAATCCAAAGGACGTAACTATCTCTTTGATTTCCTGTACATCCCCAGGTGTGAAGGCAGAACCCGCCAAAATTGTCACTTGTTCAGTTCTGATTCCACCTGGTTGAGGAATTTCCTGAACTATGCTTTCCACAGCAACGGCAAAGCCATCTTGTAACGCACCTTTAAAATCTGGGGTAGGTGCAAAAACGATCGCCAAATCATTCAATTCTGGATGGCGATCGCGGATTGCCTTAAGAAAACCCTCAATGTCATCTCCTCTAGTTTCAGTCAACCCAGTGCTACATAAACCAATAATTTCTGGATTAGCCTTTTCTACCAAAGTCAGAATTGCTTGTTCCACATTCTCTTCACCACCCAAAATAGTGGTGACTTCCGTCATCGCTGTGGTAGCAAGGGGAATCGCTTCCCGGAAATGCCGTACTAAGACAACTTTGGCGAAAGCAGTACAACCTTGAGAACCGTGAAATAAGGGCATCGTCCCTTTCAATCCCAAAAAGGCTAAGGTTGCACCCAAAGCTTGACTTTGCTTAAGGGGATTAACAGTCAGTGCTTTATTAGAAATGGAAACGATCGCCATTAAACTACCTCCTCATTCCACAGGGCAGACTTTCTCGTTCCCTGGCTCCGCCGGAGAATGCTGACAGTGAGGCTCCGCCTCATCTGCTTTAAAAGGAAGGGCAGCAGCCCTCCCGGAATGCGTTCCCAGCCCGAGTCTGGGAACGAGGGTATAAGAGCCATTAAACTGCTTCCTCGTCCCAAGGAGCGGGTTTGCGTATTTGTTCCCAAATCGGGCTATACAGAGCTTCGTACAGTTCCCGCGCCATCTCAATCATTCCCACATAACCTGCATAGGGATGGTGACGTTCTTGGTTGATATCAAGGAAAGGAATTCGAGCTTTCAAAGCGGTGTATTGGTTACGACCACCAGCAATCAGCATATCTGCGCGAGTGTCTTTAACCACTTGTAGCAATTCTTTAGCGTTGCCCTTCTCCAACATAATGCCATCGTTGCCGAGCAACTTCTTGATTTTGGCTTTATCTTCCTCAGTACTTTTGCGAGTACTGGTAGCAACAACCTCAATACCCAAGTCCCTAGCAGCCGAGATAATTGACCAACTCTTGACACCACCAGTATACAAAACAACTCGCTTACCTTTGAGTCGAGCGCGATAGGGAGCCAGTGCCAAATCTAAAGCAGCCGTTTCTTCTGCAATTAGCTTTTCTGTACGCTCCTGTAAATCAGCGGACGCTCGAGGACTCGCTAACGCTTCGCTATCACCTAATTTAGCAGCGATATTTCGCAGACAACGATTCATATCATCGATGCCGTAGAAAGACTCTTCAATGTAAGGGATGTTGTAACGCTCCTCCATCTTTCTCGCCATATTGAGCAGCGCTCGTGAGCAGATCATCACATTGAGCTTGGCGCGGTGGGCGTAGCGAATTTCATTGTAGCGAGCATCGCCCGTAATTTTAGACAAAATACGAATGCCTAATTTTTCTAACAGTGGTGTTACTCCCCACATTTCCCCGGCGATGTTGTATTCACCGATTAAGTTAATATCATAAGGCGTTGTATGTTCCGGTTCTGCTGTGCCGACAACATATTCTAATAAAGCTTCACCGCCAAAACGGTTGCCCAGATTTTTACTACCAATAAATCCTGGGGCAATGACGGGAATAACAGGAGTACCAATTTTTTCAGCCGCCGCTTTGCAGACAGCATCAATATCATCACCAATTAAAGCAGTAACGCAAGTAGCGTACACGAATACAGCTGCTGGTTGGTAGCGCTGGTGAAGTTCCAGAATCGCTTTGTAAAGCTTCTTTTCGCCACCAAAGATGACATCATTTTCACCCAAGTCAGTCGTAAAGCCCATCTTGTAGAGTTGAGGGCCAGAGGAAAGACTACCACGACTGCCCCAGGAATTACCAGCACAAGCGATCGGCCCGTGGATTAGATGCGCTGCATCTGCGATCGGCACTAGGGCAATCATTGCACCATCAAAGGCACAGCCCCCTTGAGCCGCGCCAGGTTGTGCCTGTTGGGCGCAAGACTTGTTTTTCTTTTCCGTTTGTTTGTGCTGATTATGCTCGCATCCTGTCTCAGTCAGCAGTTCGTTGATTTTGCCTTGGGTGATTTTCATCTCTCTTCTCGTACTTAATTGTTAATTGTCATTTGTCCTTTGTCATTTGTCCTTTGAATAACTAATGACCAATGACTAACAAATATATTTCGTGACATCCTCTCCACATACATCGGCAAGGTAAGATAGAGCGCGGAAACGCAATCCTACAAATTCGTCATATAAAGGATTGAGTTTACATAGTGGTGGGATATCAATAGACTTCCCAAATAATTTAATTTGTCGCTCAAAGGGACAACAACAAGGAATTGTTTGGCAAATTAGATGAGCAATGCGATTATTTTTAACCTGAATTCCATCCACTATACGGCGCAACGGATTGAGAAGATTGTTGAACTTCCCTGGTTTTTTATAGTTAGGTGGATGGTAATTAGGATGAGCGTGAGTGTGTTCGTGAGTATGATTGATGGTTTCCATTTATAGATACCTTGGGTAAATGCTAGATTGGGTACTGGGTATTGGGTACTGGGTATTGGGTACTGGGTATTGGGAAAATTCTTTCTTAATTCCCAGTCCCCAGTCCCCAGTCCCCAGTCACCAGTCCCTAGTAACCTGGGTTTCTACGCAATTTCTAACGAATCAAGTCGTAGGAAATATCTGTCTTAGAAGGAATGTTGGTGTTGCGATCGATTTCTTCAAACAGGGTATTTACAACCCAATTGAGCAGGTTGATTATACCTTGATAACCAATGGTGGAGTAGCGGTGTAAGTGGTGACGATCCATAATGGGGTAGCCAATTCTCACTAAGGGAGTTTTGGTATCGCGCCACAGGTACTTACCGTAGGTGTTACCAACCAGGAAGTCTACGGGTTCGGTGAACATCAAAGAACGCAGATGCCACAAGTCTTTACCAGGCCAAACAGTTGCATTCTTACCGAATGGGCTAGAAGCAAGCAGTTCTTTCATTTCTGCTTCAAATACTTCGTTGCTGTTGTGAACCAAGATATGCACAGGTTCAGCACCCATTTCCAGCATAAAGCCAACTACGCTGTATACTAAATCTGGTTCGCCGTAGATAGCGAAGCGCTTGCCGTGAATCCATGAATGGGAGTCGGTCATGGCATCAACTGCGCGACCGCGTTCAATTTCCAATTCTTGAGGAATGGGTATACCACTCAGTTCGCTGAGTTTCATCAATAACTCATCAGTACCCTTAATACCCCAAGGACGGAAAACTGAGGTTGGTTGCTTCCATTCTTTTTCGATGTACTCGCGGGTTTTGAGGGTAGAGTGTGATTGCAGAGCGATCGTCGCTTTAGCATTAATTGAATCTGCGGCATCTTCCAGCTTTGTACCACCTGGATACATATCGAACTCACCTGTGTTAGGTGAATCTAGGTAGTCGCTGTTGTCGGCTAGAATGGTGTACTCAAAGCCGAACAAAGAAGCAATGCGCTTGATTTCGCGGTTGTTACCTACGTAGGTGTCAAAACCTGGGATGAAGTTGATTTTACCATTGCTGGTTTCTTTCTTATGACCTGCGGTCAAGTTAGAAAGAATTCCCTTCATCATGTTGTCGTAACCAGTGATGTGGGAACCGACAAAGCTAGGGGTGTGAGCGTAAGGTACTGGGAAATCTTGAGGAACTGAACCAGCTTCTTTGGCGTTGTTGATGAAAGACTGCAAGTCATCACCAATTACTTCTGCCATACAGGTGGTGCAGACAGCAATCATCTTGGGCTTGTAGAGTTGGTAAGAGTTCGCCAAGCCGTCAATCATGTTTTGCAGACCACCAAACACGGCTGCATCTTCAGTCATTGAAGAAGATACACCAGAGAATGGTTCTTTGTAGTGACGGGTTAAGTGGGTGCGGAAGTAAGCAACGCAACCTTGAGAACCTTGAACAAAAGGTAGAGTACCTTCAAAACCAACAGCAGCAAAGATTGCTCCCAATGGTTGACAACCTTTAGCAGGGTTAACGGTTAAAGCTTCACGAGCGAAGTTCTTTTCACGATAATCCCAACCCTTTGTCCACTCTGCAACCCGTGTTACTTCTTCGGGATCGTGACCGTTTTCAAACTGCTTTTTGTTTTCAAATAGCTGTTGGTACTCCGGTTGGTGGAATAACTCTACGTGATCTTGAATTTTTTCTGGATTCTGAGGCATTTCTGGATCTCCAAGCTTACTGAATTCTTTACTGATTGAGGAATGAGGATTTGAGGCGGAAGAGACGCGATTAATCGCGTCTGTGCAAGGGAGATGGGAATATGATTCAAAATTCAAAATGCAAAAATCAAAAGAAATTTTTAATTTTTCAGTTTTGAATTTTGGATTCCCAACTCCCCTCCTGGGGTTTTAGCCCCAGGCTTATCCCTACTTATCTAGCTCCCATTTCCCTAGACGGTAGCCTTAGCCTTAGCTTCAGCCTTCTTAGCCTGAGCTTTTTCATTCCAAGGAGCGCCAATTAATCCCCAGGTTGGGCTGTTGAGTGCCAAGTCCATATCGCGAGCGAAGATGGCGAAGCCGTCATAACCGTGGTAAGGGCCGGAGTAATCCTTTTTGTGGTTTAATTCTTTTCACCAGCCTAATGTTTGCAGTAAACAGTGTCTGTGCTAAACATTGTTCGCTGATAACACATTTATTTTTAGGCTAAATATAGGCTAAAAACACAGCGATGCATAATCAGGTTCAGGACTCACGCATCATCTAAATGTTGTCCTAAGCCAGGGCGATTAGAAATCGCGGCTACACAAACATAGACGCTTTGCGGCTTCCCGCAGGGTAGTCCGCCTACGCGGACTAGGGAAAAATTTAGAGTTTGTGGGCGTAGCAGTAACGTAGGTTAACGTGAGTTCGATCAACCTCTCCCTCCCAGCCTCCCTCTCCGAAACGGAAAGGGAGGAGCAACGAAAAATTAAGCTTTTTGCTCCCCTCTCCGCGTCGGAGAGGGGCTGGGGGAGAGGTCAAATAAGACTTGTCGAACTCACGTTAGGTTAACCTGCGTAGGTAAGCTTTTGCTTGTGTAGCTCTGCGATTTCTATCCGCCCAGTGTTTATGTTTATCTCTGCAATCACAGCAACAAAGAGCGCACGATGAAAACGAAAGTACTTTTGGAATTAGAGAAAGTTAATCTGCGTTTGAAGTCTGCAAAGGCAAAGGTGACAATTAGAGAATCAAACGGAAGTTTGCAATTACGGGCGACGTTACCAATTAAACCGGGAGACAAGGACAGCAGTGGTACTGGCAGAAAGCAATATAATCTCAGTTTGAATATTCCTGCTAACTTGGATGGACTCAAGACGGCTGAGGAAGAAGCTTATGAATTAGGAAAGTTAATTGCTCGTAAGACGTTTGAATGGAATGATAAATATTTAGGAAATGAGGCAATTAGAAAAGATTTTCAAACAATAGGAGAATTACTCGAAGAATTTGAAACTGAGTATTTTAAAACTCACAAACGAACTACCAAAAGCGAACATACGTTTTTTTATTATTTTTCTCGAACAAAGAGATTTACGAATCCTAAAGATTTAGCGATCGCTGAAAATTTGATCAGTTCAATTGAACAAATAGATAAGGAATGGGCTAAGTATAATGCAGCCAGAGCTATATCTGCTTTTTGCCTGACATTCAACATCGAAATCGATTTATCTAAATATTCCAAAATGCCTGAGAGTAATTCCCGAAATATACCGAGTGATGCGGAAATATCTGAGGGAATTATTAAGTTTGAAAATTATCTTTATACCAGAGGTAATCAAGTTAATCAAAATGTTCAAGATAGCTGGCAGCTTTGGCGCTGGACTTATGGAATGTTAGCAGTTTTTGGTTTACGTCCACGGGAACTTTTTATAAATCCTGATATTAATTGGTGGTTGAGTCAAGAAAATTTAGATTTAACATGGAAAGTCCATAAGGATTGTAAGACTGGGGAAAGAGAAGCATTACCATTATATCGGCAATGGATTGAGAATTTTGATTTAAGAAATCCTAAATATTTAGAGATGTTAAGGAGTGCGATCGCTAAAAAAGATAACATTAATCATGCTGAGATAACGGCGTTAACACAGCGAGTTAGCTGGTGGTTTCGTAAGATAGGATTGGATTTCAAACCTTATGATTTGCGTCATGCTTGGGCAATTAGGGCGCATATTTTAGGGGTACCAATTAAAGCTGCGGCGGATAATTTGGGGCATAGTGTGCAAGTTCATACTCAAACTTATCAGCGTTGGTTTTCGCTAGATATGCGGAAGTTGGCGATTAATCAGGCGTTGAGTAAGAGGAATGAAGTTGACTTGATTAGGGAGGAGAATGCTAAGTTGAGGATGGAGAATGATAAGTTGAGATTGGAGATTGAGAAGTTGAAAATGGAAATGGTTTATAAACAAAGTTAAGCTTGCCCAAATACTGATAATATAATAGCTAGGAGGTCACTTATGGAAAGTATTAAGATTAGAACATATATTGGTGATGATGGAATTCTGCAAATCCAGCTTCCGCCGGAAATTACCAACCAAGAATTAGATGTAGTGATTGTCTTTCAACCTGTTATACAAAAATCTTCACAGTCTCCAACCAAAACGCCGGAAGAACTAGGATACTCTCGTAAGTTTGTTGAAGAAGTAATAGGTAGTTGGGAAGGTAATCTGTTGGAACGTCTAGAACAGCTTCCTTTTGAGGAACATTAAAAAGTATGACAATAGAAACTTTGAACCAAATACTTAAGCAGCTTGAGACACTTGAAATAAAAGAGCTTCAGCAGCTTAATCAGACAATTCAAAAGTATCTTGCTGATAATGAAGAAACTGTTAAGCAAGCAGCATTTCATCAAGCCCTGATCGATTCTGGGTTAGTGAAACAGATCAAGCATCCTATTTACGAGCCAATAACTGAGCGACGACTAATTCATGCTGAGGGAAAGCCTGTTTCTGAAAGTATCATTGAGGAACGCCGTTAGATGGCAGTTTATTTTCTAGACAGTAGCGCATTAGTTAAGCGTTATATTAGCGAAATTGGATCAGTTTGGGTTTTGGGGCTATTTGATCCGACTCTCAACAATGAGGCATTTATTGCTGCAATAACTGGTGTGGAAATTATAGCGGCAATTACCAGGCGATCGCGCAGTGGAAGTATTAGCATTACAGATGCGACAATAACACGCAATCAGTTCAAACGTGATTTACAGAAAGACTATCAAATTGTTGAAATCACAGAAAATATCATTAATTCTGGAATGGTATTATCTGAAACTTATGGTTTAAGAGGTTATGATGCTATCCAACTAGCAGTAGGTCGTGTAGTCAACACCATTTGCATTGCTAATGGATTACCTCCTATTACCTTTGTGTCCGCAGATAATGAGTTGAATGCAGCAGTTGTAAGTGAGGGATTAATGATTGAAAACCCTAATAGTCACCCATAATGCAGACTCACTTATGATATTTACTACTGAGATTGATGTAGTGCGTTGCACTATACGGCAATAATACTGACTACTTAGTAAAGACAAGTATTAATATTACATCAATAAATGGATTGAAGATTTTGATTTGAGAAATCCTAAATATTTAGAGATGTTAAGGAGTGCGATCGCTAAAAAAGATAACATTAATCATGCTGAGATAACGGCGTTAACACAGCGAGTTAGCTGGTGGTTTCGTAAGATAGGATTGGATTTCAAACCTTATGATTTGCGTCATGCTTGGGCAATTAGGGCGCATATTTTAGGGGTACCAATTAAAGCTGCGGCGGATAATTTGGGGCATAGTGTGCAAGTTCATACTCAAACTTATCAGCGTTGGTTTTCGCTAGATATGCGGAAGTTGGCGATTAATCAGGCGTTGAGTAAGAGGAATGAAGTTGACTTGATTAGGGAGGAAAATGCAAAATTGAGGATGGAGAATGATAAGTTGAAGTTGGAGATTGAGAAGTTGAAAATGGAAATGGTTTATAAACAAAGTTAAATTTACTGATGAATCATACCAATTTTAGATAATTTGCTATGATTTATATAAGTCAAATTCGATTATTTATAAAAGGATGTTAGCAATCAAATGCTAGAAAAGGTAATACTTCATAATTTCAAAAGCCATAAACATACGGAACTTAGTTTTGATAGTTCACGATTACACGGACTAGTAGGAAAAAATAGTGCTGGCAAAACAACCGTCTTACAAGCATTACATAATCTAAGTAGGCTGGCTGATTCATCATTTGCACAGATATTTCAGTATGAAAAATCACCTCAATTCATTACAACAATTGGGGAAAAAGATATTTCTGTTACTGCAAGTGGTTTTTGGGGATATACCAATCGCCAGAATTGGCAAGCTTCCTATAGTTGGAAGCAGGAAAATAATGATTCTTGGTATCCGACAGCATCATGGAACATAGATGTAAAACGTGGAAAATTGGTAGGATGGTCAAGTTCTTTAAGTGAATCTCCATATCCAATTCCTCAATCTCTGAAATATGCTGTTTACCTGAAGTTAGTTGCAAGTAATCTTGCGAAAGCAGCTTACAGTGAAGAAATTACGCCGAGGGTTGAGTTCGACGGTTCAGGATTAGCACCCACTTTAGATTTTTTGCGTAATGAGGCCCCAGACAAATTTAAATTAATAGAGGAAATGTTAAGTCGGATTGTACCAAATGTGCAAAAAATTGGCATAAAACGAGCAAAAGTTCCAGTTATTCGCAAACGTTTAATCGAAGTTGATGGTAAGTCCATTTCCTATGAAGAAAGTCAGGAAATGACAGGACAAGAAGTGATATTAGACATGAATACAGGTAATCGTATTCCAGCCCATGCAATTAGCGAAGGAACAATGCTAACTTTAGGTTTACTAACTGTGTTGATGAAGCCTAATCAACCTAATTTAGTTTTTCTAGATGATGTGGAACAAGGACTTCACCCAAAAGCACAACGTCAGTTGATGACTGTTTTTAAGGAAATAATTCAATATAATACGAATCTGCAAATTATTTTCTCTACTCACTCTCCTTATATTATTGATGAGCTTGTTCCTTCTCAAGTACATATATTAAATAACAGTCCTCATTCAGGCTTCACAATCTCCAAGCGTTTGGATGAACATCCTGATGTAGAATGGGCAAAAAAAACTTTGACAACTGGTGAGTTTTGGGATGCTGAGGGTGAAGATTGGGTTGTTGTAGGAGAAGTCAGTGAGTGAGTTCATTGTAATAGTGGAAAGTGGTGCAGATGCACGAACAGCTACTAAATTAGCCGAGCGCGTTTTGATGGAGCAAATCGATTGGTTAGAGCCTGATATAATAAAATATATATTTAACTGGAGTGGCTTACAGGCAGGAACAGAACATTCCTGCTGGAGTGACGTTGATAAAATCATTGATGATGCAAAAGAAAAACTAATATATAAATCTCCAAGATTTCTGGGTCATTCTAATAAAGGTGTACCGTTTAAAGCTGATGGAGCAATATCTATTAAGGTTCTTAAGTTAGTAGATTTTCTTCAAAGAACACGACAGATTAAAGCAATTATCTTTATCCGTGATTTAGACAATCAACCAGAGCGTAGAGAAGGGCTTGAGCAAGCACGCTCAGAACATATCAATCGACAGCCTCAACTAAAAATTGTTATTGGTACAGCTAACCCAAAACGTGAAGCATGGGTTCTCAATGGGTTTATTGCGTCTAATCAAGAAGAACAAATTCTAGAAGAAATCAAGACTCTATTGAATTTCGACCCTTGCATAGAGTCACACAGACTACGCTCTACCTCACAGAAAGAACCTGATAGAATTAGAAATCCAAAAGTAATTGTTGAGCAGCTAACAAGCAAAGATATGAAACGTGAACAGCAGTGCTGGGAAAATACAAGTTTGAACCTTCTACGTCAAAGAGGTGTTCATACAGGTTTAACAGCCTATATCCAAGAAATTGAGCAACACTTGACTCCAATTATTTTGTCTGAGTAAAAAATCAAGATAATTATAAGTGCGATCGCATGAGTGATTTACAGAAAGACTATCAACTGGGAATGCGAATGAATTCAGCATTTGCTAAAGCCTTACGGCAAGCTATTGCTGCCGCTATTCGGTAAGAAAGTTGTCTGGAATCAACCTCGTGATGACTTCCATCGTACACGATAATTTTCATAGATGTTAGGGTAATATTTGTCTTATGAAAATATTCAATTATGGCATCGATAATTCCTTCAAAAATTATCGGAATATAATCAACTGGAATAATTTTCTCATCGCTAATTTGCCAGATAATTTGAATAGTCTGGTCTTCAATTTTCGGTTCGATATGGAATACTACATGGCCATAATGTGCTCGACTGGAAGTAGTGCGAATAAATTTACCTTCTGCTATTAATGGTTTGGCGATAGAATAAAGTTTAGATTCAACTTCTTTCCATAAATTTAATTCGATCATTCTCTCAAAATTATCCCAGATATTTGCGACCCAATGCCACTCTTCAACATATTGACAAATGTCATCCCAATTGTAATTACGCACACCTTTGTAAAATTTAAGTAAATTGTATAATTCGCTTATTATCTTTTGATGTTGGTTTTTCTATCTCCATTAATTTAATTAGCTTTTTTCCTACTTCTATCGTCTCATTTGTAAACAGTTCTCCTGCTTCTTCAGATTCATATTTTCCTCGTTCCGGGTGTTGATGCAACAACTCAATAGTGCGATGTAACCATCGCATATCTTTTCTTGCCTCGTAAGTATAATATTGGGCATAGCCTAGTTTTTTGTCATTCATATAGATTAATCCGAACTTCTCTCTTAAGCTTAATACAATAAATATGTTTTGCTGAAAGTGCGTAGGCACTATGCACTTTTCCCTTAGATCCCATTCCCCAATGTAGGGTGCGTTGTCGCAAAGCGCAATGCACCGTTGTCTCAAAGCCGCTTAATTCCTACGCAGTTGCACATAAACTTGGTCAACAACTGGAAATTTGTGGAAAGATAGAAATGTTGATTCATCTCCAGCATGACAATTATGAATGCCGTAGAGCTATTTCCTACCCTGCGAAATTTAACTCGTGCAGAGAAACTGAAAGTGATGCAGTTTCTAGTTTCAGAATTATCTAGGGATGAAGAGCCATCATTAGAGCAAGGAGCAACTTACCCTATTTGGTCGCCACTTAATTCCCACGCAGCTGCACATCAACTTGCTCAACTGCTAGAGTCGGACGAGTAAATGCACAATGGTTAATCCTCAAAGATTTTCCTTTACAGAGGGATACGATACATTTGGTGTTCCCGATTCGCTGGAGGAGACAGTCAAAACTCTGTTGCAGTCATTGGGGAAGGTAAATCGGCCTTATCTTACTGCTGTGGAAGAAAAACTTTTGAGCGTTTTGGAGTCTGAATACGGCAGAGAGATAACACCCTAAACAAATTTGGCAATTTGCCTCCAATGTCTTTGGGTTCCAGTTTCAATGGAGTTAGCAACGCAACGGGACAGCAAAGAAGTTGTACGAGGGATAAGATAAAACTTTCCGCTTCTGGTGTTCCGTGCTACGCCAGTTGTCAAATGAGTGCTGTACAAATGCTCTACATGATTGATACAGCGCTCAACAGAGTTCAGTTCCCGCTCTACAACTGGCTAGAAATGAACAAAACTAAATAGAACTTCAGAAGATGTAGATAGCTGGCATTTTTCTACGAGCGATCGCTCGAAAGCAACTGAGACACTGGAGTACACTAAGCCTCAACAAATACAGCACGGGTCAGTAACTAAGTGAAGCAACTGCTGGTGTATAGGTTGCGGGGAAGATCGAATGTAGCAAAGGGTTTCTAGAGGGGCATGAGTTCAGTTGCCATCTATGCCGTTACTAGAACTTACTTTAGTGCTGAAGTTTAGACTTGTTCTCGGTGCAGAAGCAATATCATCTAGCGACGCACAAAGCAAGCGTCTTTGACTATTTATGTAAATTTGTAGTTAATTATACAAAAATTGTGCTTAGTAATTATTCTTCATTAATTGTTTTAAATATTTCTACTATCTGTTTAACTGTCTTAAATGTCTTAACTGTCTGTTTAACTGTCTTAACTGTCCGTTTAACTGTCTTAACTGTCCGTTTAACTGTTTTAACTGTCCGTTTAACTGTCTTAGCTGCTGTTGCATTTTATTTATAAAACTGAGATTATCTATGGTAATAAATTAATTGCAAAAAATAATAAATGAAATAAAATTTTAGTTTTTAACTAGCCTAAATAAATTTTCCTGTTATTAGTAATATTTAACTAACAATATGTTGATTACAATGGACGAAATCGTTAAAAAGCTTGCTGGGCTGGGACTTCCTGGTGTCATTCTCGTGATTCTAACGGTTACATCAGGAGGTAGTTCTGCCGCTGTTGCAGCTACCCTTACAGCGTTAGGAGGTCCGTTTGGTATCGTCGGAGGTATAGCCCTGCTTGGCTTAATCACTGTTGCAGGAGATGCTGTAGCCGGATATGGAATTGAAGCCATTGTTACAGCCATATATAAAGAACGTAGCAAAACCGAATCTGTTCAAGTTCTCCTCAAAGAAATTAAAGATTTACCAATTACAGAGGAGCTAAAACTCAAACTGAGAAATGAACTTAGATCAGAAGTCTATACTGATGCCCAAAAGGCTGAGATTCCGAAAACAGTCGAAATTGTTGAGGAATAATTTTGATGGCTAGTTGCTATCTAAGCCAACTGATTGGACTAATTACATAGGTAATTTTAATTAGCAAAGAGCGGACTTGAAGAAGGATATAAAAATTAATGCAGTTAGGTAATTATAGTCAACTTTTAACAAATTCAAATAATAAAAGTTTCGTATGTAGAGAAATAGAAGTTGCTATTCGTTCGAGTTTAACTGTTGACGATTGTGTAGTAATAGAAAGGCAGACAGAAAAGTTAAAACAATATTTAATTGCTTATGTAGTTCCATTAGTGTTATTTTCATCAGAGCAATTGCTATCTTACTTGCAAACAATTATAGCTAGCGAATCGATCCCCAAGGCTATTATGCCAGTATCAACTCTACCGTTAACAGATACAGGAGAGTTAGACGAAGTGGCTCTAGCCAATTTAGAAGTTATTAACTTTGACTTAATGCGTCACATAGAAGAGCAATTAGAGTCATTGTCAGAAATTGAGCGTGCTGCGGTAGTTGTCGAACCAAGAGTTATAAGTATCCCTGCTGTGCATTTAGAAGATTTGCTAGGGGAGGCTCAAGCATTTGCTCCTGAAGATAGTCAGAAAAATGTACAAGCAAAAGCACCTAGCCAAGAGATAGAAGATACAAACCCTGACTCGTCAAAAAAGCTGGCTATTATTAACGGTGAACCTTTACAATTCCCCCAAGACGCTCCCAAAACTTTAAGAGAATTACTGCAACGAACCGCTCAAAATTCAACTAAAGGTATCACCTATATTCAATCTGATGGCAACGAGAAAGTTCAGTCTTATGGAGAATTATGGCAGGATGCCCAACGGATTTTAGCTGGATTCAGAAAGCTAGGACTAAAGCCCCAAGATAAAGTAATTTTTCAACTAGAGGACAACCAAGATTTCTTATGTGCTTTTTGGGGTTGTGTGCTGGGGGGCTTTGTTCCAGTGCCAATATCCATCGCCCCGACATACGAACTAGCTAATACTATCGCCAGCAAACTTCAAAACACTTGGCAGATGCTGGGGAAACCCCTTGTACTAACCAATGCTTCTTTAGCTTCCAATATTGATGACTTATCAAAGTTTCTGAATTTAGAAAACTTTCAAATTGCAACTATTGAAAAATTGCGTGAGTGCGAACCGGATTTCAACTTGCATCAAAGTCAGCCAGAAGATTTAGCGATTTTGTTTTTGACTTCTGGCAGCACTGGTATACCCAAATGTGTGATGTTAAATCATCGCAATTTATTGAGTATGACGGGTGGCTTAGTTTTGTTGGGCAATTTTTCCAATCAGGAAAGCATTTTAAACTGGATGCCTCTGGATCATGTGGGTGCGCTAGTTTCGTTGAGCATTATGGCTGTTGACTTAGGTTGTCAGCAAATCCATGTACCCACCAACTTGATTGTGCAAAATCCGTTGTTGTGGCTAGATTTGATTGATAAACACCAAGCTACGATTAGTTGGGCACCTAATTTTGCCTTTTCGCTAATCTGCGATGCCCTTGGCGACCTGCGGTATCGCGCAACCGAAATTAACCAAAAACATTGGGATTTATCATCAATGCGTTTTATAATCAACGCTGGAGAACCCATTGTCACTAAGATAGCCAGGAGTTTTTTAAGGCTGCTTCGCCGTTATGGTTTATCAACGAATGCGATTCATCCAGCCTTTGGGATGAGCGAAACTTCTTCTGGTATTACTTACTCTGATAGCTTTTCTCTAGAAACCTCATCAGATGACGCTTTATTTGTAGAACTAGGGTCTGCAATTGCTGGCGCTTCACTGCGGATTGTTGATGAAAATGAACAGATAGTGACAGAAAATACGATTGGTCGTTTACAAGTAAAAGGTGCATCTGTCACTAGCGGTTACTATCAGAATCCACAGGCAAACCAAGAAGTTTTTACCCCCGATGGTTGGTTTAATACAGGAGATTTAGGATTTCTCCATCAAGGGCGTTTAACTATTACTGGACGGCAGAAAGATGTAATTATCATCAATGGACTCAACTACTACTGTCACGAAATCGAAGCCGCTATTGAAGAAGTTAAAGGAGTAGAAGTTTCTTATACAGCTGCCTGTGCAGTGAGACAACCAGGAATCAATACTGATAAACTAGCTATCTTTTTCAATACTTCCCTTGATGATGCCAGCTTAGTAGCTCTGCTTAAAGAAATTCGCACATCTGTTGTCAACAAGGTGGGAATAAACCCAGATTATCTAATTCCAGTAAATCAGGAAATTATTCCTAAAACCGCGATTGGTAAAATCCAGCGATCGCAACTGAGTCAGCGCTTCAATACAGGTGAATTTCAATCCATTATTAAACGAATTGATATATTACTGGGTAACGCCAATACCATTCCCGACTGGTTTTACCGTCAAGTATGGCAGCCCAAAAATCCCATTACTTTTAATTCTTGTTTAACTGTTATTAATTCCACTCTAATATTTATAGATTCATTCGGCTTAGGGGCGTATTTATGTCAGATATTATCAGAGCATAACCTGCCATATATAACTGTTGCACCCGGAGAAGATTTTCGTAAAATTAATCGCTCAAGCTACACAATCACTCCAGGACAATCCAAGGACTATCAACTATTACTCCAATCCTTGGCGGCAGATAACATAATCATCGGACAAATACTTCACCTATGGACTTATGACCGATATAGCGGCGAAGTCAAAACCTTGGATGCTCTCGAACAAGCACAAGAAAATGGAATACTTAGTCTATTGTTCTTGGTTCAAGCTTTAGCCAAGGTTCAAGGTTTTGACCATTCGGTGCAATTATCATTTATTTCCAGTCATATCCAGTCCATTTCCTCATCTGACCCAATAGCTTACGAGAAATCAGCAGTATTAGGGCTTATAAAAACCATTCCTCAAGAATTACCTTGGTTGAACTGTTGTCACATTGATTTGCCTTTCACTGAAGTTGAAACCAATGGAGCTTATATCTTACAAGAGATGCAAGTTTCCTCTAAAGAACGAGAGGTAGCATACAGGAATGGGCAGCGTTTACTTCCTCGCCTAGAAAAAGTTGATTGGACTAACCAACCTAAATCTCCAGTCAGCTTCAAGCGAGGAGGAACTTATTTAATTAGCGGAGGACTCGGTGGTATAGGTATTGAAATTGCGCGGTATTTGCTGAAACATTACCAAGCTCGGTTACTGTTGGTCGGCAAAACTCCTCTACCAGATAAAAGTACTTGGAAGGTTAATCAAGAGAAAACAAACACTATTGCACAACGCTTGAAAGCTTATCATGAATTAGAACAGCTTGGGGGAGAAGTCATTTACGAAGCTGTTGATATCTGTGACTTGAAACAATTGCAGATAGTAGTTGAAAAAGCTAAATCTCAATGGGGTAAGGATCTAGATGGAATAATCCATTTAGCTGGAACTTTCCACGAGCAACTTGTACTTGAAGAGACTCAGAAGAACTTAGCAGCAGTCCTGCGTCCTAAGATGTTGGGTGCTTGGGCGTTGCATCAATTGCTCAAAGACAATAAGGGCAGCATTTTTATCAACTTTTCTTCTGTAAACAGTTTTTTTGGAGGCACGGCTGTCGGGGCTTATGCTGCTGCCAATAGTTTTCTCGATCGCTTTTCTGATTACCAAAATTCCCAGAGTGAATTAACGAGCTATTGTTTTGCTTGGAGTATGTGGGATGAGACAGGGATGAGTCAAGGATATCAGATGAAGAATTTCATCCGTGCCAAAGGTTTCTATGTGATGTCTTCTTCTCAAGGAATATCTTCAATGCTTGCCAGCTTACAACATCAGCAAACGAATCTATTAATAGGTTTGGATGGCAGCAACCAAAACATTCAACGTTGGCAATCGTCAGCTTTTAATTTGCAGAAGTTAACTGCTTATTTCACTGCCAGTAGTAACGAGGTTGTACAATTACCAGATTTGCGAGTGCAAGACTGCTTTGGAACTTCCAGCACCTACAACTTAGTACGACTGCCCCAAATGCCTTGGCTCGAAAATGGCGAAATCGATCGCGCCAGTCTAATTGGGGGAATTAACACTCAGGAAATTAGGGAGCGGATAGAACCACGCAACGAGATAGAGCTAAAAATTGCTCAATGTTGGCAGGAGGTACTGAAATTACCACCTTTAAGCATTCACGACAACTTTTTTGAGTTAGGGGGCAATTCTCTCCTAGCTGGCCAAGTGATTTCTCGGTTACGCGAAGATTTCTCTCTAGAGTTGTCTCTACAGCGTTTGTTTAAAACGCCTACGATCGCCAGTTTAGCCCAAAGTATTGAGGCGATTATAGGGATAACTCAGGACAAGAGTGGATCTATTGAGGCGATCGCAGAAGAATATGAGGAAGTAAGGATATGATCACAGAACAGTTTTTAGCTAACCTGCAAACAAAAGGCGTAAAAATCTGGATTGACGGAGATCAACTTGGCTGTCGCGCTCCTAAAGGAGTAATGACAGCAGACATACAGCAGGAACTTAAAGAACGGAAAACAGAAATCCTTGCTTTTCTCAAAGAAGCTCAAACAGCTACACAATCTAACTCTTTCCCCTTAGTGCCAGTTTCTAGGGATGAAGAGATACCTTTATCTTTTGCACAGCAGAGGATGTGGTTTCTTTATCAACTAGATAAAGAAAGCCCCTTTTACAATGAAAGTTGCCAACTGCGGATTGTTGGAAAGCTCTCAGTCACAGCCTTAGAACAGAGTATCAACGAAATTATCCGCCGTCATGAAGCCTTACGAACTAGCTTTGCTGTGAGAGAGGGCATCCCTTTTCAGGCGATCGCACCCAGTTTCACCATAAATATACCTGTGATAGACTTGCAGGGTTTACCAGAAGCCTCAGTGCAACAAATAGTCACTCAGGAGGTTCGCAAACCCTTTGAGTTGGATAGTATTCCTTTGTTGCAAGCTACTCTACTACGCCAGGAAGTAGAATCTCACTTGTTAATTTTGACCATGCATCACATCATTACCGATGGCTGGTCAATGGGAATATTCTTCAAAGAGTTAGAAGTCCTTTATCATGCTTTTACTAAAGGGCAACCAAATCCCTTACCAGAGTTAACGATACAATACGCTGATTTTGCCCTTTGGCAACGCAAATGGTTAACTAAAGAAGTTCAAGAAAAGCAACTTGAGTATTGGAAACAACAGTTAGCTGACGCACCGCCCTTATTGGAGTTGCCAACAGATTATCCGCGGCCACCAGTCCAGACTTTCACTGGTGCTACCAAAAAATTTCAAATCGAAGAGCATTTAACCTCTCAATTAATAACTCTCAGCCAGAAGTCAGGTGTCACCTTGTTTATGACCCTGCTGGCAGCTTTTGGCATTTTACTCCATCGTTACAGTGGTCAAAATGATATTTGTATCGGTTCGCCTTTTGCTAACCGCGATCGCCAAGAAGTTGATCCACTAATCGGCTGTTTTGTCAATACTTTGGTGTTGCGTACTCAGATTGAAGATAATCCTAGTTTCTCTCAATTCCTCCAACAAGTTCGATCTGTTGTCTGGGATGCCCATGCACACCAAAATCTACCATTTGAGCAAGTGGTAGAAGCACTACAGCCAGAACGTTCTCTTAGCTACAACCCCTTGTTTCAAGTAGTGTTTGTTTTGGAAAATTTCTCCCTCGATACTTTAGAGTTACCTGATATTAGTCTGACTCCAGAGATGGTAGAGCGGGGTACATCTCAGTTCGATTTGAGTCTCTCGATTTGGCAGACACAAAAGGGATTAATTGGGTCGTGGGAATATAACAGTGATTTGTTTGAGGCGGATACAATCGCTAGGATGACAGGTCATTTCCAGACAATGCTCTCAACAATTGTTGCTCATCCCGACCAAAGAATTGGAGAATTGCCTTTGCTAACTGAGCCAGAACAGCATCAGTTATTAACGGAGTGGAATAATACCCAGGCGAATTATCCTCAAGATAAATGTATCCATCAATTGTTTGAGGAGCAGGTTGAACGCACACCAGATGCAGTGGCGGTGGTGTTTGACAACCAAAAGCTTACCTACTATGAATTGAACAGTCAGGCTAACCAGTTGGCTCATTACTTGCAGTCTTTAGGTGTGGGAGCAGATGTGCTGGTTGGATTGTGTGTAGAACGTTCGTCGGAGACGTTGCCGGAGGCATCGCTCTCTATGATTGTGGGAATTTTAGGTATTCTCAAAGCAGGTGGGGCTTATGTGCCACTTGACCCAGAGTATCCCCAAGAGCGTTTAAACTTTATGCTCGAAGATACTGGGCTATCAGTTGTCTTGACTCAAGAAAAACTAGGCGATCGCCTCCGGCGCGGCTTTACCGATTCTCCAGAGGAGACGCTACGCGATCGCAAAGCTGATGTAATTTGCTTAGACTCAAACTGGGATATCATCAATCAACAAACAAAACATAACCCGACTACCAGCACCAAAGCTGATAACTTAGCTTATGTAATGTACACAAGCGGTTCTACAGGTCAACCCAAAGGAGTTGCTGTTGATCACCGAGCCGTGAACCGCTTGGTAATCAACACAAATTACATCGACATAAAACCAACAGATGTCATTGCACAAGCTTCAAATTACGCTTTCGACGCTGCGACTTTCGAGATTTGGGGTGCGCTACTTCACGGGGCGCGGTTAGTAGGGGTGAGCAAAGAATTGGCTCTTTCTCCACAAGATTTCGCTGCCTTTATGCGATCGCAAGGTATCAGCGTATTATTCTTGACAACTGCCTTGTTCAATCAAATTGCTCAGGAAGTCCCTTCTGCTTTCAATTCACTACGGCATCTTCTATTTGGCGGCGAAGCGGTTGATCCTAAATGGGTAAAAGAAGTACTGAAAAATGGTGCGCCACAGCGACTACTTCATGTTTATGGGCCGACAGAGAATACCACATTTAGTTCCTGGTACTTAGTGCAGGATGTCCCGGAAGACGCTACAACTATTCCTATTGGTCGTGCGATCGCTAATACCCAAGTTTATATATTAGATAAAAATCTCCAACCAGTACCTGTAGGTTTACCAGGAGAATTGCACATCGGTGGTGCTGGATTAGCACAAGGCTATCTCCATCGTCCTGAAACTACCGCCGAAAAATTTATTGAAATTGAATTATTCGATCGAGTTGAGCGAGTTTACAAAACTGGGGATTTAGTACGCTCTTTACCAGATGGCAATATTGAATACATAGAACGCATTGATAATCAAGTAAAAATTCGGGGTTTCCGCATCGAATTGGGCGAAATCGAAACAGTTCTGAGCCAATATCCCCATGTGCAGGCATCTTGTGCGATCGCCCGTGAGGACATTCCTGGGGACAAACGCCTAGTCGCTTACATTGTGCCTCAAAAAGAGCAGACACTTACAGTAAGCGTTCTGCGTAGCTTCCTAAAGGAAAAGTTACCAGAGTATATGGTGCCAAGTGCAATAGTGATCTTAGAAGGTCTACCGCTTACCTCCAACGGGAAACTAGACCGCCGCGCACTGCCCGCACCTGATTTACACAGCCAATTATCGGACAAATATGTTGCCCCACGTAACTCAATCGAAGAAATTCTTTCAGGAATTTGGGCGCAAGTCCTTAAAGTAGAGCGAGTAGGCATACATGATAACTTCTTTGAACTTGGGGGACACTCGCTACTAGCTACCCAAATAATTTCTCGCATACCAGAAGCCTTTGGGACTTCGTTACCGTTGCGTTCTTTATTTAAATCACCAACAGTAGCTCAGTTAAGTGAAGTCATCGCATCTGAACTTCAAACTGGTTCGAGTCTGGTGCTTCCGGCAATTTTACCCGTTTCCACAAGACTTGACATACCTTTATCTTGGGCGCAGGAGCGCCTGTGGTTTCTCCATCATTTAGAAGGCGAGAGTGGTGCCTACACAATACCTTTTGCTGTACGCCTAGAGGGGAATCTCAATGTCAAAGCATTGTCAGGGGCAATTGAGGCGATCGTGCGGCGGCATGAAGTTCTGCGTACTCGGTTTGAAATTAAGGATGACAAGCCAGTACAAGTTATAGATCCTAATATAAACATAATGTTACCAGTGGTGGATCTACAAAATGTGGCAGACCCCTGGAAACAAGTAGAGCAACTAGCGATAAAGGAAGCATACAAACCATTCGATCTGGCTAGAGATCCGATGTTGCGGGTGAAGATGTGGCAAGTTGCTCAACAGGAGTATGTACTGCTATTAGTTATTCACCATATTGCTGCTGATGGTTGGTCAATAGGCGTTTTGATCCACGAACTGTCTGCCCATTATCGAGCTATTTCCACAGGTAGTTCTGTTGAATTACCAGAGTTATCTGTACAGTATGCCGACTTTACCGTTTGGCAGCGCCAATGGCTAACAAATCAGGTACTAGAGCGTCAGTTAAGCTATTGGAAGCAAGAGTTAGCGGGAGCGCCACCTTTGTTGGAATTGCCTACAGACCGCCCCCGCCCAGCTATCCAGACTTTTCAAGGAGGAATCGAGCGATTTCAACTAAATGCCTCGCTGACTTCTGCGCTTAGACAGATTAGCCAAGAGTCAGGAAGCACTCTGTTTATGACACTGCTGGCGGGTTTTGTCGTGTTAATGTCTCGCTACAGTGGACAAAAGGATCTTGTAGTTGGCTCTCCAATTGCTAATCGCAACCGCAAAGAAATCGAAGAGTTAATTGGATTTTTTGTCAACATCTTACCACTGAGGTTCGATTTATCAAGAGAACTGACCTTTGCAGATTTATTGACGCAGGTACGACAGGTAACTCAAAATGCCTACGAGCATCAGGATTTGCCTTTCGAGATATTAGTCGAACAGTTGCAACCAGAGCGAAAATTGAATCGTAATCCACTGGTACAGGTGGTGTTTGTCCTCCAGAATGCCCCCTCCTCTGGTTGGGATCTGCCTGGCTTAAGCGTCGAGAAAATGCCTTGGGGTCTTGATGCAGCGCGGTTTGACATTGAACTAAACTTTTGGGAAACCCAGTCAGGACTTGAGGGCTATTGCTGTTACAGTAGCGATTTATTTGATGAGGCAACTATTGCCCGCATGATGCAGCATTTCCAGAATTTGCTAGAAGCGATATGCTTACAGCACACTAGTGGGATCGCGGCAAATTCACAGCAGCCAGTGTCCTTGCTCCCCTTGCTCACACAGCAGGAGCGTCATCAACTGTTGATGGAATGGAACAATACTCAGGTGAATTATCCCCAAGAGAAATGTATTCATCAGTTGTTTGAGGAGCAGGTAAAGCGTACTCCAAATGCCGTGGCCATAGTGTATGGAAATCAACATCTTACATACCGCGAATTAAACTGCCGTGCCAACCAATTGGCGCATTACTTGCGCTCATTAGGTGTGGGAGCAGATGTGCTAATTGGGTTGTGTGTGGAGCGATCGCTCTCAATGGTAGTAGGACTACTAGGTATTCTCAAGGCAGGTGGTGCTTATGTACCTCTTGACCCAGAGTATCCCCAAGACCGCTTGAGCTTTATGTTAGAAGATGCTCAAGTATCGTTACTTTTAACCCAACAGCAATTAGTAGAATCTCTGCCTAAACATCAAGCGCGTGTCGTTTGCTTAGATATCGATTGGGAAAAAATAGCTCAAAACAATGAGTCAAATCTGGAAAAGACCACAAAACCCGATAACCTAGCATACATAATTTATACTTCTGGTTCTACAGGTAAGCCCAAGGGCGTTTTAGTCAATCACTCAAATGTAGCTCGTCTGTTTGCAGCAACAGACTCTTGGTATAACTTCAATCAAGATGATGTGTGGACAATGTTCCACTCTTATGCATTCGACTTTTCAGTGTGGGAAATTTGGGGTGCATTGCTGTATGGTGGCAGGCTGGTAGTAGTGCCTTATCTGGTGACGCGATCGCCCGAATCCTTCTATGAGTTGTTGTGTCAAGAAAAAGTCACAATTCTCAATCAAACACCTTCAGCCTTCCGTCAGTTAATTCAAGCAGAAATTGCGATCGCAACTGCTGGCGACTTGAAATTACGCTTAGTAATTTTCGGTGGAGAAGCCTTAGAACTCAAGAGTTTGCAGCCTTGGTTTGAGCGACATGGCGACCAAATGCCCCAATTAGTAAATATGTACGGGATTACAGAAACTACTGTACACGTCACTTACCGCCCATTGAGCAAAGCTGATTTAAATCACACAGTTAGTGTCATAGGTCGCCCGATACCTGACTTACAGGTGTATGTACTGGATGAACATAAACAGTTAGTACCGATTGGCGTTCCTGGTGAGATGTACGTTGGTGGGCAAGGAGTGACACGCGGCTATCTCAATCGTCCTGAATTGACAGATGAACGCTTTATTTCTAATCCTTTTAGCAACTACGACAAAGCGCGACTATACAAAACAGGAGACAAGGCGCGTTATTTGCCCAATGGCGAGTTAGAGTATTTAGGACGCATCGACAATCAAGTAAAGATTCGCGGTTTCCGTATCGAGTTAGGCGAAATTGAAGTAGTTTTAAGTCAACACCCCTTAGTACAGGAA
Organism: Nostoc sp. NOS(2021); assembly: GCF_017115025.1. Taxonomy (GTDB): domain Bacteria; phylum Cyanobacteriota; class Cyanobacteriia; order Cyanobacteriales; family Nostocaceae; genus Nostoc. The sequence goes on from NZ_JABXKM010000033.1 coordinate 57,758, forward strand.
AGTGTCGTCATCATCAGAGAAGACATCTCTGGAGATAAACGTGTTGTGGCTTACTTAGTGCCTGCTGTTCATCAAAAAACATTACCCCAGCAAGTTGCCCAATGGCAGACCGAGTACGTTAGTGACTGGCAAATGCTCTATGAACAAGCCTATAGTCAGCGATCGGCATCCACAGATGACCTCACGTTCAATATTACTGGTTGGAACAGTAGTTATACCAGGCAACCCATCCCAACTGGGGAAATGCAGGAGTGGGTTGAGAATACAGTCAATCGAATTTTGGCTGGTTTTCCGAAACGGGTACTAGAAATTGGTTGTGGAACAGGGTTACTGCTATCTCGCATTGCCAAGCACTGTCAACAGTATTGGGGATGTGATTATTCGATCGCCGCCATACAGCACGTTGAGCAGATATGCTCCACGGTTGATGGTCTAGCTCATGTGCGGCTGCTGCACCAAATGGCGGATAACTTTGAAGGTATCCCTCAAGGCGAATTCGACACTGTTATTTTGAACTCAGTAGTGCAGTATTTCCCAAGTGTTGAGTATTTGTTGCAGGTGATCGAAGGAGGAATGAACGCGATCGCCCAACAGGGTACGCTATTCGTGGGTGATGTCCGCAGCTTGCCATTGCTGGAGCCATACCATGCAGCTGTGCAGTTGTCCCAAGCTGCTGAGGATAGAACTATTGAGCAATGGCAGCGAATGGTACATCAGAGTGTGGCCGTTGAAGAAGAATTGGTCATCGATCCCAGTTTCTTCATCGCCCTCCAGACACGCTTTCCTCAGATTACTTGGGTGGAAATTCAGCCCAAACGCGGTTACGCGCAAAATGAGCTAACCCAATTCCGCTATGATGTTACCCTTCATATCGGTGCTGATGTTCAAACAACTAGCATTTCTTGGCTAAACTGGCAACTCGATGCTCTTTCATTCACACAAATTGAACATCAACTGCAACAAGAACAGCCAGAACTGTTGGGAATCAGGCGCGTGCCGAATCAACGAGTACAGCAAGCACTACAGATTTGGCAATGGTTGGAAAATCCCCCGGCTGTAGAAACAGTCAGCCAACTGCGGCAGGTATTAGCACAACAGCCAACAGTTGGGGTCAATCCAGAGCAGTTTTGCCAATTGGGGCAGGAACTCGGTTACACTGTCCACCTGAGCTGGTGGGAGAGTAGTCAGGATGGTTGCTATGATGTGGTGTTCTGCCGCAATAATTCAACGCAGACACTTGCACTGAGAGAAGCCGAAGTGTCTGACGCACAAAGGGCAATCACCCACTTCGACTGCGCTCAGTACAAGTTCTGGGATAGTTCAGCCGTTACAACCAAACCCTGGACTGACTATACTAACAATCCCCTACGCGGCAAGTTAGTCCAAAAACTGGTGCCGCAGGTGCGTGAATATATCCAAGAAAAGCTACCCGATTACATGGTGCCGCAGTCTTTTGTCGTCCTCAATGCCCTGCCGTTGACACTCAATGGCAAGGTGGATCGCCGCTCCCTGCCTTCACCTGATACAGCCACAAGAAGTCTTTCTACTGGCTTTGTTTTACCTCGCACCCCAATTGAAGCTCAACTGGTTCGGATCTGGAGTCAAGTCCTGGGAGTTGAAAGTATTGGTGTTAAGGACAACTTCTTTGAGCTAGGTGGTCATTCCCTACTAGCTACCCAAGTCCTCTCACAGATCAACTCAGCTTTTGGACTCGATCTGTCTATACAGATAATGTTTGAGTCTCCTACAGTAGCCGGGATAGCAGAATACATCAAAGTAATGGATTGGGCAACACAAAATTTGCCAGTAAAAGAAGTCAGCGTCGAAATAGTGGAGTTATGAGCATGACTAACAGCATTATTGAATTTCTCGATCGCCTGAGCAATTTGAATATTAACCTAGAGGCTAATGGCGATCGCTTGCGCTGTCATGCACCTGAAGGGGTGTTAACTCCAATGCTACTTCAGGAAATAACTGGGCGTAAAACAGAAATTATGCTGTTTTTACAGCAAGCAAAGCAGGCTAAGACTTCTCATCAGTTGCCCATTCAAAGAGTGCCACGAGACGGTGAGCTAACACTGTCTTTTGCCCAACAGCGACTCTGGTTTCTGCACCATTTGTCACCCGACAGTCGTTCTTATAATTTCCTGGATGCTCAGAGGCTACATGGCTGGCTGAATATAATTGCACTGGAACAAAGTTTTAGTGAACTCATTCGCCGCCATGAAATCTTAAGAACTACTTTTCCTACCGTAGACGGACAACCTGTTCAGGTCATTGCTCCTCCCACTACCTTCACTTTGCCAATCCATAACTTGCAGGGATTGTCAGTCCAAGAACAAACTGATCGGATTCAACAAATAGCGAAGTCCTTTGCGTCCAAGCCCTTTAATCTAGCTGTTGACCCCTTAGTACAATTCACTCTACTCCAACTAAGTAACCAGGAATATGTACTGCTCTTAAAGATGCACCACATCATCTACGATGGCTGGTCTTTGGACATCTTCAAACGTGAGTTATCTCAGTTGTATGCAGCTTTCGCTCAAAGATTGCCCAACCCACTATCTGAATTACCTATCCAGTATGCTGACTTTGCAGTTTGGCAACGCCAGTGGCTAACAGGCGAAGTCCTGGAACGCCAACTGAATTACTGGCAGCAACAGTTAGCAGATGTCTCTGGCGTACTAGAACTGCCTACTGATAAACCACGTCCCCCAGTGCAGAGTTTCCGGGGTAGAGTTGAGCGTTTTCAACTGGATCGTGACCTCACACAACGCCTCAAGCAGTTGAGCCAAGAGTCAGACGCAACATTGTTTATGACTTTACTGGCCGCTTTTTTGGTCTTGCTCTCTCGTTACAGTGGTCAGTTAGATATTGTTGTTGGTTCCCCGATCGCTAACCGCAATAACAAGAGCATTGAGCAGCTAATAGGTTTTTTTACTAATACCCTAGCATTAAGGGGCGATCTCTCTGGCAACCCCAGCTTTGCTGACTTCTTAGCGCAAGTGCGGCAAACCACATTGTCAGCCTACGCGCACCAAGATTTACCTTTTGAGATGTTGGTAGAAAAGCTACAGCCAGAACGGGATTTGAGTCGTAATCCCTTGCTACAGGTAATGTTTTCCCTCCATAACACCCTACAGTCTTCTTGGGATTTGCCAGGTTTAACTATCCAGGACATATCCTTGCCAATTGATGAAATGGTCAGGTTTGACCTGGAAGTTCACTACTGGGAAGTTTCAGGATGTCTGGAGGGTATTTGGAATTACAGTGCTGATTTATTTGATGCAACGACAATTACTCGCATAGCCCAACATTTTCAAATTTTACTACAAGCAATTATTGCCAATCCCAGAGCGCCAATTGCAGAATTACCACTGTTGACGATCGCAGAACGTCATCAATTGTTGGTGGAGTGGAACAACACTCAAGTAGACTATTCCTCCGATCAGTGTATCCATCAGTTATTTGAGAAGCAGGTAGAGCGTACCCCGGATGCTGTAGCAGTCGTTTTTGAAGATCAACAATTGACTTACCAGCAATTAAATACTCGTGCAAATCAATTGGCGCATTACTTGCGCTCATTAGGTGTGGGAGCAGAAGTGCTAGTTGGGTTGTGTGTGGAGCGATCGCTGTCAATGGTGGTAGGACTACTTGGTATTCTCAAGGCGGGTGGGGCATATCTGCCACTTGACCCAGAATATCCCCAAGACCGCTTGAGCTTTATGCTTGAAGATGCTCAAGTTAGGGTGTTGGTGACTCAGCAGCAGTTAGTAGAATCTCTGCCCAAACATCAGGCGCGTGTCGTTTGCTTAGACACCGATTGGGAAAAAATTGCTCAAAACAATGATTCAAATCTGGACAACACTGCCACACGCGATAACCTAGCTTATGTAATTTACACATCAGGTTCTACAGGTAAGCCCAAAGGTGTTTTAGTCAATCACTCTAATGTAGTGCGTCTGTTTGCAGCGACAAACTCTTGGTATAATTTCAACGCCCAAGATGTGTGGACAATGTTCCACTCTTATGCATTCGACTTCTCAGTATGGGAAATTTGGGGTGCATTGCTGTATGGTGGACGACTGGTAGTAGTGCCATATTTAGTGACGCGATCGCCCGAATCCTTCTATGAGTTATTGTGTCAAGAAAAAGTCACAATTCTCAATCAAACACCTTCAGCCTTCCGCCAGTTAATTCAAGCAGAAATTGCGATCAGCTACGCTGGGCGGAACGCCATCGCAACTACTGGCGACTTGAACTTGCGCCTAGTAATTTTCGGTGGGGAAGCTTTAGAACTGTCGAGTTTGCAACCTTGGTTTGAACGTCACGGCGACCAGTTGCCCCAGTTAGTAAATATGTACGGGATTACAGAAACTACTGTACACGTTACCTATCGTCCCTTAAGCAAAGTCGATTTGCATGGTACAGCAAGTGTAATTGGTCGTCCAATTCCCGACTTACAAGTGTATGTGCTAGATGAAAATAAACAGCCAGTACCAATTGGCGTTTCTGGTGAGATGTACGTTGGTGGTGCTGGGGTAACTCGTGGCTATTTGAATCGTCCCGAACTGACCCAACAACGGTTTATCTCTCATCCTTTTAGCAAGAATCCCCAAGCACGACTATATAAAACAGGGGACTTGGCGCGTTATTTGCCCAATGGCGAGTTAGAGTATTTAGGGCGCATTGACCAGCAAGTGAAAATTCGCGGGTTCCGCATCGAACTTGGAGAAATCGAGGCGGCGCTAACACAACACTTGGCTGTGGGGGAAACTATTGTAATTGCGCGAGAGGACGATCCTGGCAATAAGCGTCTGGTAGCTTATATTGTCCCTGACCAAAAATATGCTTTTCCAATTTTACAACTACTTCGTTTTCAAAATAAAAGCCTGTCTAATGAAGAGTTACTCTATAAGTTGCCGAATGGCATGATGGTTGCCCATCTGAATAAAAACGAGACAGAATTCGTCTACAAAGAACTTTGGGAAGAACAGACTTATTTAAAAAATGGCGTCACCATCAATGAAGGGGATTGCATTTTTGATGTGGGTGCCAATATCGGTCTGTTCACACTCTTTGTGGGTCAAATATGTAAAGAAGTTTCTATTTACGCATTTGAGCCAATTCCACCTGTTTTTGACCTATTACGCATAAATTCTGAGAACTATGGCTTAAATGTGAAGCTGTTTAATCTTGGGCTTTCCAGCGAGACAAAGAGTGATACCTTTACATATTATCCTCAAATTTCCGTCATTTCAGGACGCTTTGCTGATGCCAATCAAGAGCGAGAGGTAGTTAAATCCTTTTTGCTCAAACAACAAAATATTGTAGAAAATGAGACAGAAATATCTAGTCAGGCAATTGATGAACTACTAGCAGAAAGATTGCAGAGTCAGCAATTCACTTGCCAGTTAAGAACAATTTCTGATGTGATTGGTGAGTATGGCGTTGAGAAAATCGATTTGCTGAAAATCGACGTAGAGAAAAGTGAGCAGGATGTGCTTTCAGGCATCCAGCAAGAAGATTGGCAAAAGATTAAGCAGATAGTTGTAGAGGTTCATAACATTAATGGCAGGTTGGAGGAGATTACAGCCCTGCTGAAAAAACATGGATACGACCTAACTATTGAGCAGGATGCTTTACTAGAAGATACTGTACTCTACAATATTTATGCTAGACGACCATCCATAAACCAGTACCTACCAGAAGAGACTGGTAGCGGGTTAGTCAGTGATTGTGTAAAACCGACCTGGATCAATGTGAGTTCATTACTCAGTGAGGTTCGCCACTGCCTACAAAAGAAGTTACCAGAGTACATGGTACCAAGTGCTTTTGTGCTGCTAGAATCCTTACCCCTGACTCCGAACGGCAAAGTAGACCGCAACGCCCTACCAAAACCAGACTTAGACAGCACACTGCTAGAAAAATATGTCGCTCCACGCACACCCATTGAGGAAATACTGGCACAAATTTGGGCGCAAGTTCTTAAAGTAGAGCGAGTTGGCATTCATGATAACTTCTTTGAATCAGGGGGACACTCGCTATTAGCGACCCAATTGCTCTCACGCATCCGCAACATTTTCAAATTAGAATTACCACTGCATAGTCTGTTTGCAGCAACAACGGTTGCCAAATTCGCACAAGAAATTAAGCAGTTACAACAACAAAATTTAGAACTGTCTACACCACCTATCTTACCAAGGGCAAGTGATGCTGAATTACCACTATCATTTGCTCAACAGCGTTTGTGGTTTTTAGACCAGTTACAGCCTCTAAGCGCCTTTTACAACGTACCTGTAGCTTTGCGTCTAGTCGGAACTCTCGAAGTTGCGGCTTTAGAACAAAGCTTACAAGAAATTATTCATCGCCACGAAGCATTACGCACTAACTTCATTAAAGTTGATGGAAAATCAACTCAAGTTATCCAAACACAAGCGAATTGGAAAGTATCAATTGTTGATTTAAAGCATTTATCCACACTTGTACTGAGCATCTCGACTTCGCTCGATGGAACCGAAGTCGAAGTAACTGAACAAGAAATTGCCACACAGCAATTAGCGCAACAACAAGCTATTCAACCTTTTAACCTGGCAACTGAACCATTAGTTAGGGCGACATTAATCGTACTGTCCAAGACAGAACACGCCTTATTAGTATGTATGCACCACATTGTCTTTGATGGCTGGTCAGTGGGTGTGTTTGTTCAAGAACTAGCAGCGCTGTACAATGCTTACTCACAAGATCAGCCGTCACCGTTAGCACCACTGCCGATTCAGTACGCAGATTTCGCAATTTGGCAGCGAAACTGGTTACAAGGAGATGTTTTACAAAGCCAACTAAGTTACTGGCAACAACAACTGGCAAACGCACCAGCTTTATTGTCTCTACCCACAGACCGACCTAGACCATCTGTGCAGACTGACAACGGTGCATATCAACAGTTTGCACTCTCAAAGGAGCTAACCAGTGGCTTGACACAACTGAGTCAACAACAAGGGGTGACTTTATTCATGACGCTGTTGGCAGTGTTTGATACTCTACTTTATCGCTATACAGGACAAGAAGATATTCTGGTGGGGTCTCCCATTGCTAACCGCGATCGCAGTGAGATAGAAGAGTTAATTGGCTTTTTTGTCAACACTTTAGTCATGCGTACAGATTTGGCAGGTAATCCCAGTTTTAGCGAATTACTGAGTCGTGTTCGAGAAGTCGCGTTGTCCGCGTATGCTCATCAGAACTTGCCTTTTGAAATGCTGGTAGAAGCATTGCAGCCAGAACGAGACCTCAGCTATACACCACTGTTCCAGGTGATGTTTGCCCTCCAGAATGCGTCCACATCTCAAGTAGAGTTGACTGGGTTGACTGTCACTCCATTAATAACAGAAGGCGCAACGGCAAAGTTTGATTTAAGTTTGTTAATCCAGAATACAGCCACTGGGCTAGTGGGTTTTTGGGAGTACAACACTGACTTGTTTGATGCTAGTACCATTGAGCGAATGACTGGTCATTTTGTGACATTACTTGAAGGTATTATTGCTAACCCAGAACAGCAAATCTCACAATTGCCACTGTTGACAGCAGTTGAACAACAGCAGTTATTAGTGGAATGGAATGATACTCAAGTAGATTATCCTTCTGATAAGTGTATTCATCAGTTGTTTGAGGAGCAAGTTCAGCGTACACCCGATGCTATAGCAGTGGTGTTTGAAGATCAACAACTCACTTACCAGCAGTTGAATTGTCGCGCTAACCAGTTGGCGCACTACCTCAAGTCTTTGGGAGTGGGAGCAGATGTGCTAGTAGGCATTTGTGTGGAACGCTCAATAGAAATGGTGGTGGGACTACTAGGTATTCTGAAGGCGGGTGGGGCATACTTGCCACTTGACCCGGAATATCCGACTGAGCGTTTGCGCTTTATGCTAGAAGATTCTCAAGTTCCAGTGTTGCTGATCCAGCAGAAACTCCTTGACAGACTTGCCCAACATCAAGCACAGCTTGTTTGTTTGGATACTGATTGGCAATTTATTTCTCAGTTAAGTCAGGATAATCTAATCACGGAGGCACAAACAAATAATTTGGCTTATGTGATTTATACCTCCGGTTCTACAGGTCAACCCAAGGGAGTGCTGATTGCCCATCAAGGATTATTAAATTTGGTGTTCTGGCACAACAGAGCTTTTAACATCACTTCATTAGACAAAGCCACTCAATTAGCTAAAACAGCATTTGATGCTGCGGTATGGGAATTATGGCCTTACCTAACGACAGGAGCAAGTATCTATTTAGTCAAATCTCAGCTTCTTAGCTCGCTAGTGAACCTACGAGACTGGTTAATTTCAAACAAGATTACTATCAGTTTTCTGCCAACACCATTAGCACAGGAGTTATTGTCTTTGCAATGGCCAACTGAAAATTTGGCTTTGCGTTGCATACTGACTGGAGGAGATAAGCTTCATCAGTATCCATCAGATTCAATCCCCTTCCAAGTGGTAAATAACTATGGCCCAACTGAGAATACTGTTGTTACAACTTCTGGGGTGGTAGTTGCCAAGGAACAAGATAAAATATCACCGAACATTGGGAGAGCGATCGCTAATACACAGGTTTACATATTAGACAAAAATTTGCAACCAATGCCTGTTGGTGTGCCAGGAGAGTTACATATTGCTGGTGTTGGGTTGGCAAAAGGCTATCTCAACCGCCCCGATTTAACAACTGAGAAATTCATTTCCAATCCGTTTGAGGAAACAGAAGGGAGTAAATTATATAAAACTGGGGATTTAGCACGTTATCTACCAGATGGCAACATTGAATACCTGGGACGCATTGATGATCAGGTAAAAATTCGGGGTTTCCGCATCGAGTTGGCAGAAATCGAAGCATTGCTGGGGCAACATGATGATGTGCAAATATGTTGTGTCATTGCTCGTGAAGAAACTCCAGGTAATAAGCGCTTGGTCGCCTATGTAGTGCCGCAAAAAGAGGTCACACCGACAACGGACGAACTGCGTCAGTTTCTTTCCGATAAACTACCTGGGTATATGGTGCCAAATGTTTTTGTGATGCTGGAGTCTTTACCCCTGACACCTAACGGCAAAGTAGACCGTCGCGCTTTGCCTGCCCCAGATTTACAACAGGAGCTATCAGATTATGTAATGCCAAATACAGAAGCAGAAAGAATCATTGCTGGCGTTTGGCAAAAAGCATTGGCAATAGAAAAAGTGGGAATTTACAATAATTTCTTCGAGCTAGGAGGCAATTCGTTACTACTGGTAAAAATTAATCAGCAATTACAAGAAGAACTTGGTTTAGAACTGTCAATAGTTGATATGTTTAATTACCCAACTATATATACTTTGAGCCAATATTTAAATACTAAGTCTCAGAAAGAAAATACAATCAAAGAAAACACTTCTCGCACTCAATATCAGAATGAAGTTAAAGCTTTAAAAAGCAAACAATTAGAATCCAGGCAACAATATCGCTCTCAGAGAAAAGGTAGAAAATGACAATAGATTCAGTGCATAAAAATAATGAATTTAACGGTTCTGAAATAGCAATTATTGCTGTTGCTGGTAGATTTCCAGGTGCAGAAGATATTGAATCATTTTGGCAGAATTTACGAGATGGTGTAGAATCTATCTCCTGGCTAACGGATGGAGAATTGATAGAATCTGGCGTTTCTCTAGATTTACTGAATAATCCTAATTATGTAAAATCTAGTGCTGTTCTATCAGATATTGAATTGTTTGATGCAAATTTCTTTGGTTATAGCGCCAAAGAAGCTGAACTAATAGATCCACAACAACGCCTATTTTTAGAATTGGCTTGGGAAGCTACAGAAAAAGCTGGTTATGACCCACAAACCTACAGTGGTTTAATCGGGGTTTATGGTGGTGTAGGTATGAGTAGGTATTTGCTCAACAATCTAATTCCTCATCATCAATTATCAGAAACAATTGACCCTCTCCAATTAGCAATTTCCAATGATAAAGATTTTTTACCGACACGAGTTGCATATAAGCTTAACTTGACTGGGCCAGCAGTAAATGTGCAAACAGCCTGTTCTACTTCTTTGGTTGCTGTTCATGTAGCTTGTCAAGGTCTCTTAAATGGTGAATGTGACGTGGCTTTAGCTGGTGGAGTTACTCTGGGCATTCCCCAAAAAATAGGTTATTTACATCAAGAGGGTATGATTCTTTCTCCTGATGGACACTGCCGTACTTTTGATGCTAAAGCACAAGGAACGATCGCTGGTAGCGGTGCTGGTATTGTGGTATTAAAAAGATTAAAGGATGCGATCAGCGATCGCGACTACATCCATGCCATTATTAAAGGTTCAGCAATTAATAATGATGGTGCAATGAAAGTGGGCTTCACTGCTCCTAGTGTTAGCGGTCAAGCAGCAGTAATTGGCGAAGCTCAAGCTATAGCTGGTGTAGATGCCGAAACAATTTCTTACATCGAAGCTCATGGTACTGCTACACCTTTAGGTGATCCCATTGAAATTGCAGCTTTAACTCAAGCTTTTAGTCAAAGTACAGATAAAAAAGGTTTCTGCGCTATTGGTTCGTTAAAAACCAACTTAGGACATTTGGATACAGCAGCAGGTGTGGCAGGTTTGATTAAAACTGTATTAGCACTGCAAAATAAAATGCTGCCTCCTAGTTTGCACTTCGAGACACCTAATCCCAAAATTGATTTTGCCAACAGTCCTTTTTATGTCAATACAACCCTGACGGAATGGAAAACAAATAATACCCCTCGCCGTGCTGGGGTTAGTTCTTTTGGTATCGGAGGTACTAATGCTCATGTAATTTTAGAAGAAGCACCAACTCAATTCAAAATTCAAAATTCAAAATTCAAAAGTAAATATTTAGTGTTGTGTTTATCGGGTAAAACTGCGAATGCACTTGAGAAGGCAACAGCTAATTTAATCACGCATTTAAAAGAGCATCCAGAACTGAACTTAGGCGATGTAGCTTATACCCTTAATAGTGGTCGCAGGGGTTTTAATTACCGACGGATGTTAATTTGTCAAGGCTTAGAAGGTGCTGTAGAAGCTCTCAGTAGCTTAGAGCCAAAACAAGTTTTTACTAATTATACAGAGATTACAGAACGGTCTGTTGTCTTTATGTTTCCCGGTCAAGGTTCCCAGTATGTCAACATGGCGCGGGAAATTTACGAAACCGAAACAGTATTTAAAGAACAAGTTGATTATTGCTCAGAAGTTCTTAAACCTCTAATAGGGCTAGATTTACGTCATATTATTTACCCCAGCGAAGAAAATATTGATGAGGTATCAAAGCAACTTCAACAGACAGAAATTGCTCAACCTGCTATTTTTGTCATTGAATACGCCCTAGCTAAATTATGGCAGTCATGGGGAGTGGAGCCACAAGCTGCGATCGGTCATAGTATTGGCGAGTATGTAGCAGCAACTCTAGCAGAAGTTTTTTCCCTAGAAGATGCCTTATCTCTGGTAGCAGCACGCGGACAAATGATGCAGCAACTGCCCACTGGGGCAATGCTTTCAATTCCCTTGCCCGCAGACAAGATAAAATCCTTATTAGGGTATGAACTGTCTATTGCAGCGGTTAATCAACCTTCGCAGTGTGTAGTTTCCGGTTCCATAACAGCAGTAGAGACATTACAAAATCAGCTTGCTGCTCAAGGCATTGAATGTCAACCTTTGCATACTTCCCATGCCTTCCACTCCCAAATGATGGAGCCAATCTTAGAGGCATTTGCAGAGCGAGTCAAAAAAGTTACTTTAAATTCTCCGAAACTTCCTTATATCTCCAACCTCACTGGTACTTGGATTACAGTTACACAAGCCACAAATCCCGATTACTACGCTCAACATCTGCGTTCCACAGTGCTGTTTGCCCAAGGTGTCGAGAAATTATTGGCAACACCTGAGCAAGTCTTACTAGAGGTTGGGCCAGGACATACGCTAACTACATTAGTCAAAAGACATCCAGACAAAGCAGCTGCACAAACAGTCTTAATGTCGGTACGTCATCCTCAAGAAAAACAATCCGATTTGGGTGTTTTATTCAATACATTAGGTCAACTCTGGTTGACTGGGGTCAAAGTAGATTGGTTTGGATTTTATAGTCAGGAGGAATATTACCGTCTTCCCTTACCGACTTATCCTTTTGAACGCCAACGTTATTGGATTGATCCCCCACAAAAAGCAGCTTGGGGACAGTTGCAAATCTTACCCACAACATCACAATTGTGGACATCGCTTACACAAGCAGGTCAAAAGCAAGCAAGTGTGAGAAATGCCGAATTCAACGAGTTAACATATCAAGAGAACAGACAGTGGTTGGATCGTTTATGTACAGCCTACATCAACTCTGCATTCAACCAATTAGGGGCTTTTAGCAATCCTCAACAAAAGTATTCTTTAGAGAATTTGTTAGCGCAATGCCATATTTCTCCCCGCTATCAGCAATTGTTGTCTAGATGGTTGCAAATATTGGTGGAACAAGGACAACTACAGCAACATGATGGGTTATTTAGTGGGCTAGTGCCATGTTTGCAAGATTATATCAATGAACATTTAGAGCAAGTCAAAGCTAGGTTCGCTGATTCATCTTTAGTAGATTTAGATTTAGTGCAACGCTGTGGTGAAAATTTAGCTGCTATTGTTGTTGGCGAACAAGAACCATTAGAGATTTTCAATGAACTGATTTACCAAAAAGAAAACAACAATTCACATTCAGAATCTACCTTAAATACTTACTACAACTCTATCTTGCGCTCAAGCTTAGAACAGGTAGTCAAGTCATTGTCATCATCCGTTCACCTGAGAGTTCTGGAAGTCGGTGGGGGTACTGGTATGTCTACGCAAGCATTACTACCTGTGTTGTCGCCCAAACAAACCAACTATACTTTTACTGATATTGGTAGCGGTTTCCTGACTCAAGCGCAACAGAAGTTTAACGACTATCCATTTGTTGAATATCGATTACTAGACATAGACAAATCTCCAACTGAGCAAGGATTTGAGAAGTACAGCTTTGATGTAGTCATAGCTTCTAATGTATTGCACGCAACTCAGAACATAGATCAAACACTCCACCATGTACGCTCTTTATTAGCTCCTGGCGGCTTCCTCTTACTGTGGGAAATAACTCAACCGAAAATAGACTTTGATATTAGTTGGGGTCTGCTGTTGAAACCTTTAGACGATAAAAGACGTAGCCCAGGTCAGCCTTTTATCATTAAAGAACAGTGGTTTGAAGCATTACGCACTCAGGATTTTGTTCAAGTTGCTGCGTTTCCCGAAACTGAAGCGTTTGAGCATCAGATTATTATGGCTCAAGCTTCTGCATTAACCGCATTTAGCGCAAAATTTGGGCAAAAAGAGACTGACCCCAAATCAGAGATTTCATTACAAACAAAGCCGGATGTTCTTCAGCTAGAAAAATTATCTACACTCCACTCCAGACCTAGTTTGCCAAATTCATATATAGCTCCCCGTGATGAAATTGAGCAAAAAATTGCTGATATTTGGCAAGAATTATTAGGAATTAAACAGGTGGGAATAGATGATAACTTTTTTGAATTAGGAGGAGATTCCTTAATAGCTGTTCAAGTTTTATCCCGATTGCGAAAAACTTTTTCTATTAAATTAACTGTAGCCAGTTTGTTTGAATCTCCTACAATAGCTGAAATAGCACCAAAGCTAGAAAAGCAACAACTAAAACAAAAGACTAAAACAGTTGCAATTGGTAGGGAAAAAATAGAAATATGAGCAACGTATAAAAGTTTCTCTACAAATATACAACCTTACAAAATAAGTTGTGATCATCTCACACATTCTGCTGAATTAGTTGACAATATGAAGGATATGATTCTATGAATCTCAAGCAATTTGTAGTAGAACTTTCTCATCAGGATGTGGAGTTGTGGGTTGAAGGCAATCGCTTGTGCGTTGATGCTCCAGAGGGAGTATTGACACCAGAAACTCGTGACTTATTAACTAAGCATAAAACAGAACTTATTTTGTTGCTGCACCAGATAAATGCGGACAACGATACAGATTTACCCCTGATTAAAGCCGAGCGTACTCAGAATTTACCTCTGTCTTTTGCTCAAGAACGACTCTGGTTATTAAACCAGTTGGAACCAGATAACCCCTTTTACAACGAACAAGTAGCTCTAAAACTTCATGGTAAGTTGAACGTCGTGGCGCTAGAGCAAAGCCTCAACAAAATTATCTCTCGCCACGAAGCCTTACGTACCAACTTCCGCACCTTCAACGAACAGCCCGTTCAGGTAATTGCTGAAAGCTTAACCTTAAATTTGTCAGTAGTAAACCTAACAGAGCTACTTGAAAGTGAAAGAGAAATCGCTTGCCAGCAATTAGCTACCGCAGAAGCTATTCGACCCTTTGACCTCGCTAACTCTGGTTTAATCCGAGCTTCTGTGCTTAAACTCACAGAGGTAGAACACGTCTTGTTACTAACATTTCACCACATTGTCTTCGATGCTTGGTCAATGGGCGTATTGATGCAGGAGTTAGCAACCATTTACTCAGCACTCTGCAATAACTTCCCACCAGAGCTACCAGAGCTACCAATTCAGTATGCCGACTTTGCTATTTGGCAACGGCAATGGTTGCAAACAGAAGTACTACAAACGCAGCTGGATTATTGGAAGCAACTACTCAAAAACGCTCCTACCTTTCTAGAATTACCCACAGACAGACCAAGACCAGCCATTCAAACTTTCCAGGGCGCAATCCAAAGTGTCGAATTTTCAGAGGAACTGACTGAAGCGATCGCCAATTTCAGTAGGCAAGAGGGAGCTACACTATTCATGACGCTGTTCGCAGCATTTGTTACCTTACTTTATCGCTATACAGGCTCGGATGATATTGTAGTAGGTACGCCTCTTGCTAAACGCGATCGCTTGGAACTTGAAGGGTTAATTGGCTTTTTTGTCAACACTTTAGCACTACGTACCGATTTGTCAGGCAACCCCAGTTTTCAGCAGTTGCTCAGTCGAGTGCGGCAGGTGATGCTCTTAGCTTACACTCATCCAGACCTCCCCTTTGAGGAATTGGTAAAAGCATTGCAGCCACAACGAGACCTCAGCCATACACCACTGTTTCAAGTGATGTTTGTCCTCGAAAATGCGCCCACATCTGAGGTAGAACTGCCTGGGCTAACTGTCAGTTCATTCGGGACAGAAAGGACAACTGCCAAATTTGATTTAACTTTGTTCATTAAAAATACTACCTCTGGGCTGTTAGCTGCGTGGCAATATAATACAGACTTGTTTGACTCTGGCACGATAGAGCGGATGGCAGGTCATTTTGTGACCTTGCTGGAAGGTGTTATTGCCAACCCACAACAGCAAATTTCCCAATTGCCCCTGCTGACACAAGTTGAGCAACAGCAGTTGTTAGTAGAGTGGAACAATACTCACGTAGATTATCCCCGTGATAAATCTATCCATCAGTTGTTTGAGGAGCAGGTTGGGCGTACACCCGATGCAGTGGCGGTGGAGTTTGGCAATCAACAACTGACCTACTATAAATTGAACTGTCGTGCTAACCAGTTAGCCCATTATCTAAAGTCTTTGGGTGTGAAAGCCGATGTGCTAGTTGGGTTATGTGTTGAGCGTTCCCTAGAAATGGTCGTAGGACTATTAGGAATTCTTAAGGCAGGTGGGGCATATCTGCCACTTGATCCAAACTATCCTCAAGAGCGTTTGGTTTTCATGTTAGAAGATGCTCAAGTTTCAGTATTGCTCACCCAGCAGTCACTCGTTGACAGACTACCTGAGCATCAAGCAAAACTTGTCTGCTTAGATACTGACGCTGGACTGTTTTCTCAATCAAGTCAGGAAAATCTTATCTCTGGCGTACAAGTTAATAACTTAGCTTATGTTATTTACACGAGCGGTTCTACAGGTCAACCTAAAGGCGTAGCCCTTAATCAGCTTGCTCTTTGCAATCTAATTCTGTGGCAACTTCAAAATAATACAATTTCTACTGGAGCAAAAACCCTGCAATTTGCCCCTATTAGCTTTGATGTCTCCTTCCAAGAAATATTCACTACCTGGTTTTCGGGAGGCACATTGTTCTTAATTACAGAGGAACTACGCCGAGATCCAGCAGCTTTGTTAGGTTTCCTCGAAGAAAAAGCTATTGAGAGACTATTTGTTCCCTTTGTTGTATTACAACAACTAGCTGAAGTCGCTGTTGATAGTGAGTTAGTTAATAGTCATCTGAGGGAAATTATTACTGCTGGGGAACAGTTGCAGATTACTCCGGCTATATCTCAACTGTTCAGCAAATTAAATGATTGTACTTTGCACAATCATTATGGGCCATCAGAAACCCATGTAGTCACTACTTTTACACTGACTAATTCAGTGAACACTTGGCCGTTACTTCCTCCGATTGGACAGCCAATTGCCAATACACAAATTCATATTTTAGATAAATACTTACAGCCTGTACCTATTGGTGTGCCAGGAGAGTTATACATTGGTGGTGTCTGTTTGGCACGAGGCTACCTCAACCGTCCAGAGTTAACACAAGAAAAATTTATCTCTAATCCGTTTGAGAAGCTAGGAGAGAGTAAATTATATAAAACTGGGGATTTAGTACGCCATTTACCAGATGGCAACATCGAATACTTAGGACGCATCGACAACCAAGTAAAAATACGTGGTTTCCGCATTGAGTTAGGAGAAGTTGAAGCAGTACTAAGCCAGTATGAAGATGTGGAAGGATGTTGTATCATCGCCCGCGAAGACACTCCCGGTGATAAACGTCTAGTCGCTTACGTAGTAGCACATCAGGACTGTATACCCACAATTAGCGAACTGCGGCAATTCCTCAAAGAAAAGCTGCCAGAGTACATGGTACCGAATGTTTTTGTCATTTTGGAGTCCTTGCCACTAACTCCTAGTGGTAAGGTAGACCGCCGTGCTTTGCCGGAACCAGATTCATACAGCGAAATCACAGATAAATATGTAGCCCCACGTACTCAGATTGAAGAACTGTTGGCACAAATTTGGGCGCAAGTGCTGAAAGTAGAACCAGTGGGGATTTATGACAACTTCTTTGAATTAGGAGGACACTCCCTACTAGCAACGCAACTAGTTTCACGCATCCGCAACATTTTCAAAGTGGAACTACCATTGCGTGAGTTGTTTGCCACAGCAACACTAGTTGAATTGGCACAAGCAATTGAGCAGTTACAGCAACAGAACTTACAACTGTCTGCACCACCCATTCTACCAAGAGCTAAGAATACAGACTTACCACTGTCATTTGCTCAACAGCGTTTGTGGTTTTTAGACCAGTTTGAGCCGAACAGCCCCTCATACAACATTCTTGTGGCTTTGCGTCTAGTAGGAACTCTTAATGTTGCAGCCTTAGATCAAAGCTTACAAGAAATTATTCATCGCCACGAAGCGCTACGCACTAATTTCGTCACTGTTGATGGACAACCAACACAAATCATTCAAACACAAACGAATTGGACAGTTTCAGTTGTTGAGTGCGAATATCTGCCACTAGGCGAACAAGAAATAGCTACACAGCAATTAGCGCAACAACAAACTATTCAACCATTTGACCTGGCCAATGAAACATTATTCAGGGCGACATTAGTAGTGCTATCACAGACAGAACACGTCTTGTTAGTGTGTATGCACCATGTAGTCTCTGATGGTTGGTCAATGGGTGTGTTTATCCAAGAACTAGCAGCGTTGTATAATGCTTATTCTCAAGGTCAGCCATCACCTTTAACACCACTGCCGATTCAGTACGCAGATTTCGCAATTTGGCAAAGAGACTGGTTGCAAGGGGATGTACTGCAAACTCAACTAAGTTACTGGCAACAACAACTAAAAGATGCACCAGCTTTATTGTCGCTGCCCACAGACCGACCAAGAACTGCTGTGCAGACTTTCGCTGGGGCGTATCAAAAGTTTGCCCTCTCCTTTGAGTTAACTGATAGGTTGACAAAACTGAGCCAGCAGCAAGGAGTGACGTTGTTCATGACGCTGTTAGCAGCTTATGATACCCTGCTTCACCGCTACACAGGTGTGGCAGATATTTTGGTTGGCTCTCCCATTGCTAACCGCGATCGCTTGGAAAGCGAAGGGTTAATTGGCTTTTTTGTCAACAATTTAGTCATGCGTACCAACTTGGCAGATAATCCGAGCTTTAGTGAATTACTGACTCGTGTTCGAGATATGGCAATGGATGCCTACGCTCATCAGGACTTGCCTTTTGAAATGCTGGTGGATGCATTGCAGCCAGAACGGGATCTCAGCTATACACCACTGTTCCAGGTAATGTTTGTTCTTCAAAATACGCCCATGTCTGCACTAGAACTGACTGGGTTAACTGTTACTCCATTGATGAGTGAAGGCGCAACGGCAAAGTTTGATCTTACCTTGCTAATGCAGAACACTCCTACGGGGTTGGTGGGTGCGTGGGAGTACAACACTGACTTATTTGATGCCAGCACTATCGAGCGAATGGCGGGGCATTTTGTGACATTGCTAGAAGGCATTGTTACTAATCCGCAGCAGCAAATTTCCCAATTGCCCCTGCTGACAGAAGTTGAGCAACGACAGTTACTTGTTGAGTGGAACAACACTCAAGTAGACTATCCTGGTGATAAATGCATCCATCAGTTGTTTGAAGAACAGGTTGGGCACACCCCTGATGCTGTAGCGGTGGTGTTTGAAGATCAACAACTAACCTACCACCAGTTAAATACTCGCGCTAACCAGTTGGCAGATTACTTGCAGTCCTTGGGTGTAAAACCAGATGTGCTGGTGGGGTTGTGTGTAGAGCGTTCGCTGTTAATGGTGGTGGGAATACTGGGTATTCTCAAGGCGGGTGGGGCATACCTGCCACTCGATCCAGACTATCCTCAAGAACGCTTGAGCTTTATGCTAGAAGATGCTCAAGTTCCGGTGCTGCTGACACAACAGCAACTCCTTGAAAAGTTGCCTCAGCATCAAGCGGAGGTTGTATGTTTAGATACTGACTGGCAATTTATTTCTCAGTCAAGTCAGGATAATGCAGTCGCTACTGTGCAAGATCGTAACTTGGCTTATGTGATTTATACCTCTGGTTCTACAGGTAGACCCAAAGGGGTTATGATTCCACATGGTGCGATCGCCAACCACTGCTATATTATTCAACAAGTTTATGGACTTGAAAAGAGCGATCGCGTACTCCAGTTTGCCTCAATCAACTTCGATGCCTCATTAGAACAGATATTTCCGACACTAATAGCTGGCGCTACCTTGGTACTCCGAGGCTCAGATGTATGGACTCCGACAAACTTCCAAAAAATAGTTTCGGATTTTGGACTTACTGTCATTAATCTCCCAACAGCCTACTGGCAACAATTGGCTCAAGAGTGGGCCAAAACACAAGTGTTAGATACCAATAGCCAACTGAGACTTGTGATTGTTGGTGGAGATGTAATGTTGCCCGAATATGTTGCGATTTGGCAACAAAGCGCAATGTCTCGTGTTCGTCTGGTCAACGCTTATGGCCCCACAGAGACGACCATCACCGCAACCCTGTTTGAAATCATTCCCCAGTTGAGTGAAGACACCAATCTGAAAAAAATGCCTATTGGTCGTCCTCTGCCTAACAGAACTGTATATATTCTAGACAGGTATTTACAGCCTGTTCCCATTGGTGTGCCAGGAGAATTGTACATTGGTGGTGTGTGCTTGGCAAAAGGCTACCTCAACCGCCCAGAACTCACCCAAGAAAAATTTATCCCAAATCTCTTTTCTGATGCCACAGAACGTCTTTACAAAACAGGAGACTTGGCACGTTACCTAAGTAATGGTAATATCGAATACCTTGGTCGTATCGATAACCAAGTGAAGATTCGCGGCTTCCGCATCGAACTTGGAGAAATCGAAGCAGCCCTCAATACCCACCCCCAAATCCAACAAGCCCTAGCTATTGTAACAGAGGATATTCCAGGTAACAAACGCTTAGTTGCTTATGTAGTCAAGAGTGATGAATCGCTGACTACCAACCAACTGCGTCAATTCCTCAAGCAACAGCTACCAGAATACATGATTCCCAGTGGCTTTGTCACCTTAGACAACCTACCGTTAACACCCAATGGCAAACTAGACCGCAAAGCACTACCAACACATGATGGGGAAATTAGCCGGGAACATGAGTACGTAGCACCACGTACAGCCATAGAACAAATATTAACCAACATCTGGCAAGAACTGCTGCTCAAAGAAAAAGTCAGCATCCACGACAACTTCTTTGAAATTGGTGGCGACTCCATCCTGAGTATTCAAATAGTTTCTCGTGCCAAAAACTCAGGATTACAAATCACTCCCAAACAAATATTCCAAAACCAAACCATCGCCGAACTTGCCAAGGTTGCAAATACAACAGTGAGTGTTGAGTCTAAACAAGGGATAGTGACTGGAGTTGCATCCCTAACACCCATTCAACAAAGGTTCTTTGCACAAAATCGCCCAGAAGCCCACCATTATAACCAATCAGTTTTATTGCAGATTCCAAATCATCTGCAAAGTGAATTAATTGAAATAGCCTTGAAAAAATTATTAGAGCATCACGATGCTTTGCGTTTAAAATTCACATCGGTTGCAGCTGAATACAAACAAATAAACCAAGGATTAGATGACAAAGTACCATTTGCCGTAGTTGATTTATCATCAACGCCCATACGTCAACAGCCACTAGCTCTAGAAAAAATCGCCGCAGAGTATCAAGCAAGTTTAAACTTGTTAACAGGGCCGATAATGCAAGTGGTGATGTTTAACTTGGGTAATGAAAGTGATGCTAGGTTACTAATTATTATTCATCACCTAGCAGTAGATGGTGTAAGTTGGCGAATTTTATTATCAGACCTACAAAAAATTTATCAACAACTAATTACTCAGGAATCTCCAAAGCTAAGTGCGAAAACAACAGCATTTATTGATTGGGCAGAGAAATTAAACAATTATGCACAGTCAGGAATTATAAAACTTGAGTTAGACTATTGGCTGAACCAACCTTGGTCTAAGATAACACCATTACCATCAGATTCTGCTGACATTCAACAAGAAAATAGAGTAGGTAGTGCTGCTTGTGTATCAGTGAAATTAAGTCAAGAAGAAACCCAAACTCTGCTATTGTCAGTAAACGAAGCTTACAACACACAAATTAATGATACACTGCTAAGTGCATTAGTACTTTCAATAGCAGAGTGGACGGAAAATTCAACTGTACTAATTGACTTAGAAGGACATGGTAGAGAAGAAGTATTTGCAGATGTAGACTTATCACGGACGGTAGGTTGGTTTACCAGTTTGTTTCCCGTATTATTGCAACTACCTTCATTAAACCAACCAGGAGAAATAATCAAATCTATCAAAGAACAATTACGAGCGATTCCTAATCGTGGGATTGGCTACGGTATATTGCGTTACTTGTGTAAAGATACGACTGTTAATGAACAAATAAAGACAATTCCCGCTTCAGAAATTAGTTTTAACTACCTGGGACAATTTGACCAAATACAGTCAGAAACTGGTTGGAAATTTGCGCCTGAATCTACTGGAGCTAGCCAAAGTTTAAAGCAAACTCGTGACCATCTATTGGATATTAATGCTCTGGTAGTAGAAGGTGAATTACTAATTGATTGGACTTACAATAGTCATGTTCATACTCGTGCCACAGTGGAGAAATTGGCACAGAGCTATATTCAAGCAATCAGGTCAATAATAGAACATTGTCAGTTAGCAGAGAATAGAGGATACACACCTAGTGATTTTCCAGATGCACAGTTAAATCAATTACAACTGGATGAGTTATTGGCTCGATTACAAACTAAAAACATTGAATCAATTTATCCACTTTCTTCTTCACAACAGGGAATGCTTTTCGAGACTCTATCTGCTTCTGAGTCAGGGATACATCTTGAGCAGTGCATTTTATACTTACAAAAAGAACTAGACTCTTTAGCTTTTGAAAAAGCTTGGCAGCGTGTCGTTGAGCGGCACTCAATCCTCAGAACAGCCTTTATTTGGGAAGATCAAGATGAGCCACTTCAAGTTGTACTGAAGGGAGTGAAAATTTCACTGGAACAGCAAGATTGGCGCGGACTTTCTCTGTCCCAGCAGCAAGAAAAATTAGAAATCTATCTCAGTGCAGACCGACTGCGTGGTTTCGAGATGAATGAACCACCGCTAATGCGTTTGGCGCTTTTCCAAGTAAGCTCGAATGCCTATCAATTCGTCTGGACTTCTCATCACATTCTTACAGACGGCTGGTGCGTGCCTCTCATCTTCAAGGAGGTTTTTGCATTCTACGAGGCATTCAGCAAAGGTCAAGATTTATCACTGAAACCCAGTCATCCCTACAGAAATTATATCGTCTGGCTAAAACAGCAGGATTTGTCGCAGGCAGAGGCATTCTGGCGGGGCAAACTTCAAGGTTTCAAAAGTCCAACCCCATTAGGAATAGAAGTTGAACCTGTTAATTTTTCTGCTGAGGAAGAGCGCTATGGTGAACAAAAAACCCGCTTAACAGCTTCGGCAACAGCAGCTTTGCAGTCTTTGGTGCGGCAACATCACTTGACTTTAAATATTTTAGTTCAAGGCATTTGGGCTTTGCTCTTGAGTCGTTATAGCGGTCTGGAAGATGTGGTATTTGGCGCGACTTTCTCTGGTCGTCCCTCAGAATTGGTAGGGGCTGAATCCATGTTAGGTCTATTCATTAATACCTTACCGATGCGGCTCCAGGTTTCTCCCCAAGCATCACTTTGGTCTTGGCTTGGAGACATCCATGATCAAAGCTTCACGCAACGAGATTATGAATACTGCTCTGAAGGACAAATTCACGAATGGAGTGAAGTACCCGGATCATTACCCCTCTACGAGAGTCTTCTGGTTTTCCAAAACCATTCAGTCGATTCATCAGTAAAACAGTCTGCGAACCATGACAAGAATCAATCTCAGGCTCGTTCTATAGGCGCACAAACAAAATATGCCCTCACCATTCTAGTTAGCCCAAGTTCAGAGCTAGAGTTTCGCATCATCTACAACCGATACCGTTATGACAATCCGGCTATAGCCCAGATTCTGGAACATTTTCAGGCTTTGTTGAACAGGATTGTTGACCTTCCAGAGCAGTACCTTGAAACACTGATAGAAAGGATTTCAGCAGAGCAAATTCCGCAAGTTAGACCGCCTCACAAACTTGTTCAAAAGGAACAGCGAAAAGGCTTTGACGCACCCCGAAATCTTTGGGAATTTCAACTAGTACAAATTTGGGAAGACATTCTGGGCATTCATCCTGTCAGCATCCGAGATAACTTCTTTGAACTTGGAGGTCATTCTCTTCTAGCTGTTCGTCTCATGACACAGATTCAAAAGCATTTCCAGATAAATTTACCTTTAGCTATTTTGTTCCAATATCCCACTATCGAACAACTAGCAAATTTCTTGAGTTCCTCAACAGATCCTTTACCTTGGTCTGCACTAGTTCCTATCAAAGCTAATGGCAATCAACCACCTCTGTTCTGTGTTCACCCTGGCGGGGGAAATGTTATTTGCTATCACCATCTTGCTTATTATTTGAGTTCAGAACAGCCATTCTATGGGCTACAATCTTTTGGTTTAAATCCTGAAAATCATCCTCATACTAGCATTGAACAAATGGCAACTCACTATATCCAAGAGTTACAAACCGTTCAACCTCATGGCCCTTATTTTCTTTCTGGCTGGTCTTTTGGTGGCTTGGTAGCTTTTGAGATGGCTCAACAACTTTCCCATCAAGGTGAACAAATAGCTCTGTTGGCTCTAATAGATACTAATCCTCCTTGTCTAAGTTATAAAGGACTAATAGACAATGCTTTTCTATTAGTAGAGTTATTCAAAGATCGTTTAGACCTCTGTTTAGAGGAACTGCGGCAATTAGAGCTAGAGGAGCAGATAATTTATGTCAAGGAACAAGCTAAACAGAAAAATGTAGTTATAGAAGGTTTTGACTTTGATCAAGCTCCCCATCTGCTAAAAATTTCCCAGATCAACGGTCAAGCCGTACAAAATTACAAAGGTCAATATTACTCAGGCTCAATTGTTCTATTTAAAGCCAGTGAGACGGATACCGACTTTGAATATCACTGGAAAGAACTGGTGGAACATATAGAAACGGTTGTAGTTCCTGGTAATCATCTAAACATGGTGTCACCACCTCATGTCCAGACCCTAGTTCAAAAACTCGAAAAATTTCTTGAACAAGCAAGAAACCAATCAATAGATATTTGCTAAAAAACTATGTAGAGACGCTAAATTGGTGTCTCTACGTTGTCAGTAAACACCCTTTAAATGTAAGGAATTGTATTATGATTGCTAGTTTTAACCAAATTAAATCCCAGGTGTGGAAAAAATAGTATTAAATCTAGTTATAAAAGTTTTTAGTTTAATTTCAAAAATATGCAAACTCAAGTTGTTCAAGCTAAACCCTCAACAAATGCTTTTTCAGATTTTATTCAATTTTGGCAAGATATAAGAGCGATCGCCGGCCCTTACTGGTATCCAACAAAGCCAGGTGAAAGAGCCTTTTCAGACGTTATTCGCGCCTGGGGAATGCTTATTCTCCTAATATTGCTAATATTCGCCCTTGTAGCTGCAACTACTTATAATAGTTTCATTCATCGCTATTTAATCGATGTCATCATTCAGGAAAAAGATTATTCTAAATTTACTTATACTATATCATTTTATGCTGTTGGACTTGTCTTGATAACGATTTTAGTAGGATTTACTAAATTTATTAGAAAACAAATTTCTCTTGATTGGTATCAATGGCTCGATAATCATATTTTAAATAAATATTTGAACAATCGTGCTTATTATAAAATCAATTTTAAAGCTGATATTGATAACCCGGATCAACGTTTATCTCAAGAAATTGAACCGATAACCAGTAGTGCGCTCAGTTTTTCAGCTACTTTACTAGAAAAAGCACTGGAAATGGTAACTTTTTTAATAGTTGTCTGGTCAATTTCCCAACAGATAGCTGTTGCTCTGCTTATCTATACAATTATAGGCAACTTTATTGCTGTTTACTTAAATCAAGAATTAATTAAGATTAATCAAGCAGAACTTGAATCTAAAGCTGATTATAGTTATTGTCTAACTCATGTCCGCAATCACGCTGAGTCAATAGCTTTTTTTCAAGGAGAAAAACAAGAACTGAATATAATTCAACGCAGATTTACTATCCTCATAAAAAATATTAAAGAAAAGATTAATTGGGAGAGAAATCAGGCAATTTTTAACAGGGGATATCGGGCTACTATCGAATTTCTCACACTTTTAGTACTTGCACCTTTATTTATTAGAGGTGATATTGATTTCGGACAAATTGGACAAGCTACTACAGCTTGCTATTTCTTTGCTGGTGCTTTGGAAGAATTAATAGCTGAATTTGGCGTTTCTGGGGGATTTTCTAGTTATGTTCAGCGTTTATCTGATTTTTCAGATGCTTTAGAAGCAGTGGCAAAAGAACCTGAAAACGTCGGTACTATTAAAACAATAGAAGAGAATTATTTTGCTTTTGAGAACGTCACTTTACAAACGCCAAACTATGAACAGGTAATCGTCGAAAACTTGTCACTAGCTGTTCAGCCAGGAGAAGGTTTATTGATTGTTGGGCCAAGTGGTCGAGGTAAAAGTTCTATGTTGAGAGCGATCGCTGGTTTGTGGAATGCAGGAACTGGTCGCTTGGTGCGTCCTCCTCTAAAAGAAGTCTTATTTTTACCCCAACGTCCTTATATAATTCTGGGAACTTTGCGCGAACAGTTGCTTTATCCTAAAACTAATCGTCAATTGACCGACGCAGAACTCAAAGAAGTTTTGCAACAAGTTAACCTGCAAAACTTGCTAAGTCGAGTTGAAAGTTTTGATACTGAAGTTCCTTGGGAGAATATATTGTCCTTGGGAGAACAACAACGCCTGGCTTTCGCACGCCTGTTAGTGACTAATCCAAGGTTCACTATATTAGATGAAGCAACAAGTGCCTTAGATTTGAAGAATGAAGGAACTTTATATCAACAATTACAAGAGACTAAAACAACGTTTATTAGTGTTGGGCATCGAGAAAGTTTATTTAATTATCATCAATGGGTTCTGGAACTTTCGCAAGATTCTAGTTGGCAACTTATGACTGTGCAGGATTATCGAAATCAAAAAACAATTGTCACTACTCCTTCCACAAATCCTCAAATAAAAATAAATGATTCTTCTCAAGATAAATCCCTAATTCAAGCAGAAATCAGTACAGTCGAAGGATTATCTCATAAAGAAATGAATGAATTAACCTACTATTCCATTACTACTATTAGAAGTAAAGCAAACAAAGGGGAACCTATCACTAATAGAGATGGCATTATCTATCGCTATGATAAAGATCCCAAAGTGTTGAAATGGGTGAGAGTTTAGCAACTACTCATACTTTTGGTTCTTCAGTAGGTGTTATGCTGAAATTTTAATTAAACCCCAAAATTTTACTTTAAAATCAAGGCTTACAGGCGATTATAAACTCAATTTCAGCACTAAGACTCAAATGGTAATCTTAATGCCTGTTATTATTGCCCAATAAGGGTTTCAAACTTATTTACAGACATTTTTAGCATAACAGGTACGGAAGAGCCATAATTATACCTCGAAAAATTCTTAATCAAGTTCCCGGTGCTTCTAATCCAATTGCTTTACAAGGTAAAGAAGCCAAAATCATAAATGTTGCACCCCAAAAAGCACAAGGAGGAATGCTTGAATTAAAAATTACACAGCCTAATCAATTAACTGTATTAGAGGATATACCTAACTCTTCTACTCAATCATTAAACAAAAACTAAATTGAAAATACTGTAACCACCAAAATAAAAATGTCTAATATCATGTCCGCTTGATTACTTACTAAACCCCAAGAACCCCACCCCGCCAA
>NZ_JABXKM010000037.1 GCF_017115025.1 Nostoc sp. NOS(2021)
CCTCTCCCTGACTTCTTTTCCGCAATGTTAAGAAAGATGTGACTAATGGATAGCCTTGTAGGGAAGGGGCTGGGGGTTAGGTCTGTATTCAACTCAACTGAGAAAAAGTATTCTAAAATTCCCAATGCCCAATGCCCAATTTAACTCCGAATTTTGAGCGATTTAACAAAGCCTTCGGCACTAAGTAACGCGATCCCCAATGTGACAACACCAATCCCGACGCTCTGAATCACGTTTAAAGTTTCGCTAATGGTTATCCATGCAACTAGCGCCGTCAAGGCTGGACTGCTAGAGCCGATTATGGAGGCGGTAGATGCGCCAACCATCCGAATCCCCACATTGTTGAGGGTGTGTCCGATAAAGCTGACAAGACCCGAAAAGATACTCCCAATCCATAGGGGTGTCCAGTCAAGTTGGGCGATCGCAGCTGGCCAAAACAGTAAGCTAATACCGGAAAGCAGTAAAGTGGAGGCAAAACTAATCCAGGTAAAGGGAACTGGATGGAATTTTTCTAAACATTTTTGAGCAATGATGCAATAAAAGGCGTAAACGATCCCAGCGCCAAAACTAGCGAAAATGCCGATCGCAATGGTATGACTGCTGTAGGTGGCAGAAGATTGAGGAATGGTGAGAGCGCTTCCTACCAGAATAATACCCATCACCAGCCAACGGAACAATGTGGGGCGATCGCCAAAAAACCTCCATGACAACAGTGCTGTAAATACGGGATAGGTGAAGAAGAGTGTCAAGGCAATACCTGTGGGAATCAAGCCAATAGCAATGTAGAGTGAGGCAATATACACAAACATCAGTACCCCACAGCCAAGAGCTTGAATCAGAATATCCCTGCGTTCACGTAGTGCGCCGGAGGCATCGCGGGTGAATAAGTCTTTTAATTCTTTTCCAGCAGATGGATATAGCTTGAATGATAGAGATGCCATGAGTGGAACCACCAGCAGCATTCGCATGAACATCAGCAAGAATGAATTCTGCAAATCCGGTTTAACGTATCCACCGAGTAAAAATAAACCCAGTACGAGATGTTCTGAAAACAAAACTCGGACAGTAACGTTGTGAAACGTCAAAACAAAGGAGGATAGAAGAACCGTTAAGATGCCCAACACGATAAAAAGTTTTCTTAAAGACGACTTGATTGTAAGCTGAAAAACATCTAATTTGCATAACCGAATTAAACATAACTCTTGTGGGGTGGGCAACATGAGCGCCCTAATTATGCAAGTTGAATGTGGAACAACTTATAACTCAAACCACTGGATTAACAAACCAGATAAAGTTTGAGGAAATCAAAGCCGTCCTTCAAAAACACTGCCAGTTGTTCAATCAAAACTATGCCAAGGAACCAACGCTCACAGGTTCAGAAGCAGCACTATTTGTGGTGAACTGATTCACTGGACGGGGCAAACCGAGATTTTCGCGCAGGGTTCGACCTTCATACTCAGTACGAAATATTCCTCGGCGTTGCAGTTCGGGAATTACCAAGTCTACGAATTCATCTAAACCTCCAGGCAACCACGGCGGCATGATGTTGAATCCATCAGCCCCACCATTGACGAACCAATCTTCTAACTGATCGGCAATGTGTTCTGGTGTTCCGAGAATCGTTCGATGTCCCCGCGCTCCTGCAATCCACAAATACAGTTGCCGGATTGTTAAATTCTCTCTGCGGGCAAGATCGGTAATCAGCTGCAAGCGGCTTTTGCCACCGTTGGTATCTGGCAGATCCGGCAATGGCCCATCTAGGGGATATTTGGACAAATCATGGCCACCCACTAACCCAGAAAGCAGCCCTAATCCTACCAGGGGATGAATCAACTCCTGAAGTTGCTCATATTTATCCTTAGCTTCCTGCTCAGTCTTACCAATTACCGGAAATACCCCTGGCATAATCTTGAGATGATCAGGGGAACGTCCGTATTTAGCCAATCTCCCCTTCACATTGGCATAAAATGCTTGAGCTTCTGCCAGTGTTTGTTGTGCAGTGAAGATCGCCTCTGCTGTTTGAGCAGCCAAATCCTGGCCAGCCTCGGAAGATCCAGCTTGTACGATTACTGGATATCCCTGCGGTGGACGCGCCACATTGAGCGGGCCGCGTACCGAGAAATATTTGCCTTTGTGGTGGGGAATATGCAACTTTTCTGCATCGAAGTAAATACCTGACTCCTTATTGTGGAGGAAAGCATCGTCTTCCCAACTGTCCCAAAGTTTGGTGACAACATCCACAAATTCCCTCGCCCGTTCATAGCGCAGCGAGTGTTCTAGGTGGTTTTCTTGGCTGAAATTCTGCGCTGCGGCTTCAGCAGCAGAGGTTACAAGATTCCATCCAGCCCGACCACCGCTCAGATAATCTAGTGATGCAAACTTGCGAGCGAGATGAAAAGGTTCATCATAGGTCGTTGATGATGTCGCCACCAATCCGATATTTTCTGTCACCGCAGACAGAGCCGACAATAAGGTTAAAGGTTCAAAGTGGACGCTGAATTGTCCCGAACGGCTAAAAGCCTCAGTCCCTTGCCCTCGATCCCAGACGGCTAAACCATCCGCGAGGAAAAGCATATCAAATTTGCCCCGTTCAGCCGTTTGTGCCAGCTGCTTGTAATGTTGGAAGTTCAGACCTCCATCAGCCGGGGTGTTGGGATGTCGCCATGCTGCGACGTGATGACCGGAACCGGGTAAGAATGCTCCGAGTTTAAGTTGTTTTTTCGTACTCATATTTCTATCTGCGAGGGCGTACTCATGCTTTTTTCGTTCTCTTGTTTGCAACAAGAAAGTGTTGGTTATTAGGACTCTGGTATTGTTACTTGCATGGAGGATCGTTTAGAGAATTCATCGTACCAATGGGCAAGTTTTGGATATTTCTGCCGCCATTGCAGATCAGGAAGACGGATTTCTAGTCCAAGTGCAGAGGCGAGAGTTATATGAGCAAGTTTCGGAGTTTGGTCGAGTTTATCTGATATCTTCTCGAAGTAGTCCAAAATTCTCAATGCCCGCTCACGCTCAAACTCGATCACGCCAAAAGACTGCTCACTCAGGGGACGCCTTAACTCCCGTACCCAGACAGCAATGCCATCTATGAACCCACTAGTCATACCTTCAAGTTGCTGTAAAAAGCCATTAGAAATGTCAGCAACAAGTTTTATCTCAGGATTTAAGTGATTCAGATAGACGCATATTATACGTGTTTCACTCAAAATAAATCCGTCGTCAGTTGCTAGCGTTGGCACTTTACCTGTAGGGTTGTAATTCAGTAGGTCGCTGTTCGGATCTCGTGCAATGACTTTTTGGGTTTCGATCTGATTGCTGAGATTCAGTTCTAGTGTTGCTATCCGTGCAATGCGTGCATAGGGTGAGTTCGGTGTATAGAAGAGTTTCATAAAAAGCGCGATCGTCATTAGATACTGGGTTAAAACGTCTAAGCCCTAAAGTCCTTACCACAAACCCTCAAAACTAGCTTGACAAAGTACTACTTTGAATATACATCCCAGCTGAATCAGCATCACCCCATTGGCTCAACTTGGTTAGTAGATCGTTTCGGCGCTCCGGTGATGTAAACGCTACCTTGATGGCATTACGGGTAACAGCAAGCAATTCGGCTGCGGAAAAACCGAGGGCATGGGCTACTGTATACTCTCGCCCAATGGTGGTACAGATTTGGACAGGATCATCTGTACAGAGAGCGATCGCAATGCCGCAATGCCATTGCATCGGCTGACAATGCCATTGCATCGGCTGACAATGCCATTGCATCGGCTGACAATGCCATTGCATCGGCTAACAATGCCATTGCATCGGTTGACAATGCCATTGCATCGGCTAACAATGCCATTGCATCGGCTAACAATGCCATTGCATCGGCTTGTAAAAATTAACCTACCCTACGTTTACCTAGCAACTCTAAAAGACTTGTGTATACACAATAGAGTAGAGAAGCCGGACGTAAGCCCATTACGAATTAGGATGATTTGCTCTGAAGAAGAGAATCGGTTCTGCCAAATTATTATTTTTCAATAAAGCATCGGCATACTGCACAGGATTAGATTCTGCAAAGTAGATTCGTTGTGCGGCATGGTATCGCTGACGATATAGACGAACTGCGTTTTCCCAAGATCCAAGCCGTGCTGTATCCCTGTCTACCCCACGCTGCTCGGCTACCTCAAAATCTGTATCTATATAGATACGATAGTCAAAGTAAGAGACAATCTCTGGTCGTAGCAGAAAACTGGCAGCAAAAAGAAAAATGTCTCCAGGATTAGCTTTATTAGGTTTCTCTTCCACTGGAGCATCTGTTTCCAAGTCGAACCCACGTGCCTGGTAGATTAAATTACCTCCAGTACCGAGTGGTTCAAGCACAAGCTTTTTGAGGAGCGGATAGTTGTAGGCATCAAAATAGTAGCCTTCAGCCGACTCACGACCTCGGTGATGGCGCAGGTGACGTGGGTTATGGAAATTATCCACTGCAATGTGAACAGAACTTCTTCCACGTCTAGTTAATATCTGCGCTAGCTCCTGTGCCAAAGTGGATTTGCCACTAGCAGTAATGCCTGTCACCGCTACTTGCAGAACACGAGAAGGCAGAGCCTCAGCACGCTCGATTAAAGTATCCGCTATTGTTTCCAAAACAGTAGCGCGTGTATCACCCATGCATCACTCCTCTGGCCAAGTATGGAACTTGCGGTTTACTACCAATGAAACTTCTACTTCATAGAGATTGTCTGGCTGGTATTTTATTTTTAACGCGAGTCCCTATTACGCAGTCACCGCCTCACGTCGGTTGTACTCAGAAGCATCTCCCTTGATCGCCTCACTTTGTTTACCATTGATGCCAACTGGGAGGTCGCCGACAATTGTCACGCGTTGAACGTGGCGGGGCTGGTCGCCGTAATCTGCGATCGCATAATGTTGAGTAGCCCGATTATCCCAAAAGGCGACGTCACCAACTTGCCAACGCCACCGGACTGTGTTCTCAGGGCGTGTTACATACGCTTGCAACAGCCGCAGAATGTCATCTGATTCGGTTGTTGATAAGCCACGGAACTGGCGCACAAATCCGCCGATGAATAGCCCACGCTCCCCGGATTCGGGATGGATGCGTACCACTGGGTGCAGAGTCTCGTATACGGTCGAAGTGAAGACAGCCCGATGAGCTTTGACATCTTCAGGTAGGTCGAATCCAGTTGCATAGTCGTAGGCGTTGCTATGTACTGCCCAAAGTTGGTCTGCAAGATTACGCAGATGGGTAGGTAAATCTTGGTAGGCAGTCACGGAATTTGCCCAGATTGTATCGCCTCCGGTTGGGGGAATGTCAAGCGCTCGTAAGATAGAGCCGAGAGGAGGACGGTCTACAAATGTCACATCGGTATGCCAGTTATTGGCGCGGGAAGTGGTGCGACCATAATTCAGGTCTAAGACTTCTGGGTTTTCTGGAAGCGCTGGTACGGTGGGGTGGGCTGTAGTGACTTCACCGAAACGACGAGCGAAGGCAACCTGTCCATCAGCATCGAGCTGTTGCTGACCACGGAAAAAGATCACTTTGTATTTGACTAGAGTCTTACGAATATCGCTGATGATGTCATCGCTGAGTTTAGAACTCAGATTAACACCAATAATTTCAGCACCGATACGTCCTGCAACTGGTTTGATATCAAAGTATTGAGAACCCATGTTTTTATCTCCAAGAAGTTTATGTTTTTACAAGATGTAGAGACGCGATTCATCGCGTCTGATTTATAGCGTTTCCCGACAAGCGTGAGGTACACCCGTAGGGGCACGGCAGTGCCCCTACACCTCGCGATATAATGTTGTACCGCATCTGAATGGGAACCGGTATATCGCGTCTTTACTGTTAAACACCAGGGGTAGATCCGCCATCAACGATAATCTCTGTTCCTGTAATCGATGCAGCTAGATCAGACACCAAAAATAACGTTAGCGCGGCAATTTCTTCTGGCTGGGCGATTCTTTTTAAAGGAATACTTTGGATGTTTTGTGCCTTTACTTGCTCGACGGTGATCCCTTGCGCTTGGGCGTTCTGCTGGGCTAAACGTTCAGCACGCTCAGTAGCTGTAGCACCGGGCGATATGGCATTAATCCGAATTTTGTACTCGGCTAACTCTTTAGAAATGCCCTTTGTAAAGTTGAGCAAAGCCGCATTGCTTGTACCACCAGCTAGGAAGTTAGGACGAGGGGTACGTCCTGCACCGCCGACTATATTCACAATCCGGCCATCACCGCGACTTTTTTGATGGGGGACGACGGCTCTAATTAGGCGGATATAGCCCAATAATTTTAAGTTCCAAGCATCCAAAAATAAATCATCAGTGGATTCTAGGAAAGACCCAGCACGGGC
Organism: Nostoc sp. NOS(2021); assembly: GCF_017115025.1. Classification (GTDB taxonomy): domain Bacteria; phylum Cyanobacteriota; class Cyanobacteriia; order Cyanobacteriales; family Nostocaceae; genus Nostoc. Next base: position 6,365 of record NZ_JABXKM010000037.1, read on the forward strand.
TGAACCTGCATTATTAATCAAGATATCAATCTGACTAAATTGTGCCAATGTTGTGGAGACAACTTTTTCAATATCCTCTGCTTTAGTCAGATCGGCGCTGATGGCAATAACTTTCGCGCCTGGGGTGGGTAGGGATTGGATGTCAGCTACTGCCTGATCTAAGCGTTCTTGATTGCGGGCTGCGATCGCTACATTCACACCCTCACTATAGAGGGCTTTGGCAGTTGCTAAACCAATTCCCGCACTTCCTCCTGTAACAATCGCTGTTTTACCTGATAGTTTTAGTTCTAAGCTCATACAAAGTTCCCCTCAAAAATTTAATTTACTTGCGAAGCAATAATATTGCTGATTGAGAGCCTGTATTGTGGATATCCAAGATGGCTTGATTTTCCCCTGATGTACAACCCAGAAGTATCTTGATTTCTGTATCTCGCTTTTCCAAATCAACACTACAAATCACGGCAGTTACTATTTGACTAGACAAGCTACCTATCCAGACATCAATATCATCTCCATCTCCAGAGCGAGTGTTTTCCAAGTATCCATAGTCCAGTGGATAAACGAAGGATGGATAACGTGGATGTGATGTCCCTTTTGGACGATCTATCTTGAGATTACTAGCGGCTACAAGCTGATCTAGTTTGAACCAGAATTCAGTACTATTCCCCATGCCATCAGCTAATACTCAATTGGAAATGTGTAACACAGCCTTACCAGGAAAACGCCTGTCGAGTAATTGTTGCGCTACCTCAGCTATTTGTGTCCAAGAAGCTTCTAAATCAATGTGAGGACGCAACTTACCTGCTTCTACTAAACTCAAAAGCCGTTTTAGACCGACTGCGGCTGATTCAAATCTCAGTTCATCGAACAGACGTAAACCATACAAACTCACGCCACCAGTCCCATAAAATTGAGCGGCGTTGAATGTTACTTCTGCTCCCCCAGATACTCCATACAGCACAGTTTTTCCATCCTGTGCCAGTAAGCCAAGGGCTACCCCCAAAGTCTTGCCACCCACTGACTCTATAATTAGATCATAGGGGCCATATTCGCTGGCGGGTGAGAGGTCTTCGCCAATCACCACCGATTGTGCCCCTGCTTCTCTAACTAGAGTCTCATAGCCAGCTTGACGAATGTATGCTACGACGTGCGCCCCTGACAGTTGCGCCAATTGGATAGCAAAGTAACCAACGCCTCCTGATGCACCTGTAACTAGAACTGAACGACCTAACAGCGAACCACCTTTTAGTACTGCATGATACGCGGTTAAACCCGCTACAGGCAGTGTGGCAGCTTGAGCAAAGGATACCGATGGCGGCACTTCTGCTAAGGCGTTGGTGGGAACAGACACGAGTTCTGCCCAAGCACCGGCGCGGCGAAAGCCAACTACACGCGCCCCTTGGGGAAGCCCCGACCCATCAGCAGCGGGGGTTTCCACTACACCTGCCAAGTCCCAACCAGGCTGCCAACCAGCTTCAGCAGTGGTTGAACGTTTTACCTCTCCCCGATTGAGAGAAATCGCGGCCACTCTGACTAGTGCCTCATCTGGGGCAGGTGTTGGTGCAGTCACCTCACTCAGTGCCAAACGTCCAACCACATTTGGATCAACAATCACAGCACGTATTTTACTCATAGAGAATGCCCTGGCTTAGAGATGAATTTCTAGATCGGTGGTTCACGATGTACTGCCTACAATAATAAACTCGATAGATTTCGCTAGTCCTTCTTAACCCCAAATCCCTACAACAGGTTAATGATATTTAACAAACTACGGTATATCGATAGGCTTATAGTAATTTTAGGGCGTAGAAAGAAAACTATCACAATACAGACAAAAGAATCAAGCATCCCGCGAAAAGATTTGTTTCATCAATGCTTACATTTATTGCTACGTAGTAAGCTAGTCGCTGTCAACCTCCTACTCTAGGAGAAGCTGCTTTCCAGCAGTCTAGGGATTTTCCTACGTAGTACACGAGCATTCAAAAGTAATAATTTTATCTTATGAAACTTAAGCGTTATTTATGGATAACTCTTTTAACTGGAGTTTAGACTAGTTCCCGGTGCGAAACTGCTGAACAAATCAGATATGAAACTTTGTTAATAATCAATAGTTGCATGTGCCAACCATATTATGAGAGCAAAGCTCATTTCAAGTATTTTACCTACTATTTCTGATAGTCTAATATTTGATTAAACTCAAGTTTTATTGATAATAAATTCAAATAAAAACGTGATAATTTATTTTATTTTTGATAACTTTGACTGCATCAAGTAACAAGCTGTGATCAGAAGGAAAATGAATATTTGTTGCGACTACTGTACCATCTGTCCTCATCTTTCTACCCTTAGTTATTTGTAATTGGGTTGCAACTTGAGTCAGACGTTGATTAACCTCCAGACCACAGGAGGTTTATCGCTTACAACGCACTCAAGGGTGCGATGCCTGCTAGGGCTACGCCATCGCATCCTTGAGTGCTCTGGGGTATTTTTAGTTCAAAAGTACTATGAAAACCCTACTGAAGTTTTGGGTGAGTGCGCTTATATTTGATGTACATCAATCGCCGTAAAGGTTTGGAGTTTCGCACTCCTGACTAGTCTAAACTCCAGTAGAGACAGTTACTGATAGTATAGGCCCCAAAAAATAATGATGTTTAATTCATAACACACCTATTTTTAAAGACTAAGATAAATCTGGCATAACTAGGGAACCAATTCGTAATCGAACCAAACCACAAACGGTGAGAATTATCTGTTCATAGGTATCACAATGAAGTCGAAATCTCTCAGATGCTATCCGAAAAACCTTGAGGAGTCGAATCAGATGTTCAACAAAAGGATTTTTCATGATGGTAGACCAACGGTAGACTTTCAATTCACCGTTCTACCATCTTTTTTGCACGCGGATTATATTTCGGACTGATCTAGTGTTTGCTGATTTTTCTTAATTCTTTTAGGAATACTGAAGAACCTCAATTACTTCAAAATCCTAATAGGCAATTCAACCTCAGCATTGAACGAAACATCTGCCTGTTGAGCCATACTTAGCGCTTTGCTTCGCGCTTCTATAATTTGACCGATCTCACGCCCCAAGCTTGGTTGACGTTCAATCATTAGATTTACAGCATCTGAGTAGATAACAAGAACTTGCAAATCACCAACAGCGGTGATTGATACTGGACTCGGTTCCCCAGTAAACAGTGCCATCTCGCCGAAGAACTCACCACCCAAGATAGTCATTACCTCCAAATCCATGCCAAACTCGTTTGTGACCGTGACTAGAGCCTGACCCACAATAATAATGTACAAAGCCTTACCAGGCTCGCCCTGCCGGATGACTTTCTCGCCAGCACCGAACTGTTGTAAAATAGTTCCCTTGGCTAAGTCATCCAAATTTTTCTCCTCTCTAGCTAAAGGCATAAATCCGGGAATTGAGTGCAGGTGAGCCAACTTACTTGAAGCAGTATCTGCCGATTTAGCAGCTTCTACAGAATACTCGTATCGGTAGCGATATAGCGTCAGGTTGTTTCGCTGCGCGGCGTACCAGATTCGCGTCATAAATCTATCAACTATCTGCTCCACATCTTCAAAGTTTTCGATAAAGAATTCCACCTCATAGATAATTGCAGTCTCATCATAGGATGTGGTTTTGCTCTCTGGTTCGGGTTCGGCTAATATTCCCTGTGTAGCCAGAGCAGTACTTTGTAGTACCTGCTTCACAAGGTTAGGGGGGCTATCGTAGGAGAAACCAATATTGATGCGTTGGTTATAAATACGTTCTGGTTGGCTGTAATTATGGATTATTTCTTTGCCAATGAACTGATGAGGAACCACAATCACCTGGCGCTGGAGAGTTAGCAGGCGAACAGATCGCCAATTAATATCAATTACCTGCCCTTCGATCGCCTGGTCTTCACTATTGCCAACGCGCAACCAATCACCGACGCTGAAGGGACGTTCCAGAAGCAGCGCAATGCCAGACATGATGCTACCCAATGTGTCTTGAAGCGCCAAACCGATCACAATCGAGCTAACGCCTAAGCCGGTAGCAAGACCCGCCAAATCTGCACCCCACACCACCGCCAGCACGATCGCACTTCCTACAAGCACCAAAAACAACCTGGCAAGGTCGATCAGCAGTTTGGGCATCCGTGCCCGCCATGTATTTGCCTCCGCTTCTTCAAATAAAATCACATTAAACAGCGACAGAGAAGCGTAGATTACAGATATCCAGAACAGCGTTTCGACGAGCTTGGCAAAATTCCCGTTAACGTCAAGCTTCAAGACATTCCTGATCAAAACCATCAGTATTAAGACGGGCAGGACAAGGTTTTTCACAACTCGCAGCGTAGCCGCCATCGGTCTACCGCGCCTTTTTAGATGATAAATAACCTCTCCTAGTAAAACTACCAGGAGTGGGAACCCTAATCCGACAATTACCGCCCAGGTGTACCAGTCGCTTGAAAACCTTAAATTACCCATAGACTTCTTCCTCTCGAACACTTACTGGAAGTTTAGAACTTTTGAGTTGCCAAGCCACTAGCTTTTCTTTTCCAGGTTCTTGAATTTCACCAAAGAGCTCAAAATCGTAGAGATCGTGCAGGCGATCGCAGATATTTTGAGAAACTAAGATAGCTCCTGGTGGACAAGCAGATTTCATCCGATTGGCAATATTTACGGTATCGCCCCAAACGTCGTAGAGCAATTTATTTTTGCCAATCACGCCTGCAACCACATCTCCGGAATTGATGCCGAGTCGTAGGTCTAGATGCAAGCCTTTTTCATAATTAAATCGGCGGACAAACGACAGCATTTCCAAAGCAAAATCTACCGTGCGTTTGTCATGATCCAGACGCAGCACACTCAGCCCGCATACAGCCATGTAACCGTCACCAATAGTTTTAATCTTCTCCAAACCATATTTATCTGTCATTTCATCAAAGGCTGTTACCAGTTCATTAAGCAAGCCAACAACTTCTTGAGGAGACATTGATTTCGTGAGCTTCGTGAATTGGTCGAGGTCGGAAAACAAGACCGAGACATTAGAAATCTGATCGGCAATTTCTCGATCGCCCTGTTTGAGGCGTTTGGCGATCGCAGGACTAAATATATTTAAGATTAATGCTTCATTTTCACGATTTTTCTGTTCAATTAGTTGAGTCTCGGCACGAAGGCTGTCTATCGTTTGGTTAAATGACTTAGCTAAGTCTCCAAATTCATCTTGCGAACCCGATTTCACAACTGCATCAAATTCCCCAGATCCCACCTTGCAAGCGCTTTCGATTAAAGTATTGATGGGTTTGACAAAGATTGCGGTCAGCCACATAGCAACAACCGTGATTAGCGCGATGATTAAAGTAGCTCCAATCAAAACTGTTTTTTCAAACGAGTGAATTGGCCCATAGGCTTCAGAAACATCCATCTCTGCCAAGATAACCCACCTCAAGCCATCAATATCTAGTGGAGCATAAGAACTCAAAACTGGAATATCACGATAATCGTTGATAACCTGCGTTCCCTGTTTCCCAAACAACGCTTCTTTCACTCCTTTTGTTTGCACTTCCTGTAGGAGGATTGTAGTATTGAACTCTGTGATTTTCGTGATGGTCTTTTCATCAGTACCTATAGAGGCTAGAGTTTTTGCATGACCTTTTGGGTCTTCAATTTGGAAACGAGACGCAGAGCGCATTAGATAATCTGACCCGACCAGATAAATTTCTCCTGAATCGCCCAGACCGTTTTGTTTCCAATGTTTGTTGCCAGTCATCACATTGTTAATTTTGTCAACCGGAAGCTGGAACGCCAAAATACCAATGAATTCGGAGCCGTTAAAGATTGGGGAAGCGATAAAAGCCGCAGGCGCACCGTAGGAAGGGCTGTATGGTTTAAAATCTACTATTTTCACATAGCCTTTTCCCTTTGCTTGTCGTGCGGCGGCGATCGCTTCTGCTAGGTTACTCTCTTTGTAAGGACCGTTAGTGAAGTTTGTCGTGAAATCGGTTTCTTTAAAAACCGTGTAGACAAGGGTTCCTTCAGGATCGATCAAAAACATATCGTAGTAACCATATTTATCAACTATGTTGCGAAAAATCGGGTGGTAACGGGCGTGAACACGGCTGTAGGAACTGGCATCGCCTGGGTCGTCAAGAAGAAGTTTTTTACCAACAGGATTGGGGTTAGCGGCGGTGTAGTAGTACTGTAAGTAACGGGAAGCGGCTGTTTTTGGCGTATAAGATGCCAGAACAGGCGAACCCTCATTAGTTCGCGCCAGTCTGGTGAGAAATTCTTTACTGTAGTAGGTATCAATTTTTTTGTCAAAATCCGCTGGTACTGTTGATTTTTCAAGTTCGCCGTAAGCCGTCTTAAACTCCTGCATAGCCGCGATCACTGTCAGGTCTTCGCTTAAAGTCTGGCTATGGTTGTAAAGGGTTTCAAAATAATCTTTGATTTGAAAAGTTTTGGCAGCCCGAAGACTGGTTAATTGGTTGAAGACTTTTTCCGTCAGAATAGATTTACCCGCACTAGAGCAGATAAAAGTGCTTGCGAGCATAGCGCAAATGCTGACTACTAGCAACATGACTATGAGTTTTGTTTTTATACTTAATTGCTTAAATAATTGCATATAAATCTTATTGATATTCTTTGCTTTATTTCTGGAGTTTAGACATTTCCAGAAATTAATTATGCGTTGCCTGAAATCCTTGTATAGACGCGTTTGCCTTTGGCGATTCCGCAGGGTAATTTTGCGTCTATACCTTCTTTTTCACTAGATGCCTAATGCATTTGGTGTATTTGTCTGCTTTGTCAATTTTTGCTCGGTTCTAAATTATTTTGAGCTTCTCCAAGGTTGGTTTGAAGTTGCACCGGATAATAGGAGAATAAATTAATCTGCTCTTTCTCCAGTAGGGTCAGTATCGCTAGGTTGAGTTTTTCAATGGTATCAAAGTATAACTGAGGATTACCATTAGTATTAGCAAACACCCGAATTTTAATGATACGAGAATTTTGATTTAGTTCGCTAAAGTAAATAAAAAACTTTTCAGTCAAGATATCAATTGACTTCGGAATTTCTCGAAGACCGATACAAATTTTTTCGGTTTTTTCTGCCGAAATACCATCAATTTTCAGGGTTAAGTTGATACCTATTAAATTATCATTCCCTACCGATTGGAAGCAATTTTCAACGACTCCATTAATCATTTTAGAATTGGGCACTTTTTGGATAGTGTTTCTGCTCAGTATACGAAGCGTTGTACTTCTGAGTCCAACTTGTTCCACCTTAATTAGACCCTCTACTCCATACATCGTCACTTGGTCACCGGGTCGAAACAGATTATCTAGGTAGATAATGATGGTACAACACAAGTCATAGATCAGGTCTTTCAATAACAAACCGATGGCAACACCCGCTCCACCAAGCAGACCGATGAGTGCCCCTGCCGATGCACCCAAAAACAATCGCTGGATCTGATTTTGTGAGATTTCAATAGGCTGCGGCATCACAATCCAGTTCACTCCTTGGGAACAGCGTGGTGTCGTCAGAGAGCCAAAGTAGCGATAAACCTTTCGGTCTTTTGGTAAAAATTGCTCTGCATTTACCGCTTTCTTATGTTGTTGCCGGGGATGCAGCAGCAGAGACAACGTTAAGGTTAGCAACTAACCCGTAGGTTGATACATACTCTTCTAACTCTGCTAATTCAACCGTGCCATTTTTATGGTTAAAGCCTTTCTTTTCTAACACAATGCTATTAATCATGATTTTTTTTGATCAAAAGTCTTGTGCCATAAATAATAATTTTAGCTTTATTCTCTGGCGATAGCAATTAAAGATCGTTAAAGTAGAATAAGGCTAATTAACAAATTTTTCAAGGGCTTTTTCAGTAAAGTTTTTACAATTTTAGTAAAGATTTAATTATTTTTAAAAGCTAGGGAAACACTTACTAATAATACGGTTAGCGAAAATAAACAAAGACAAAAGCGCGTTCATTCAATCGGCGATCGCCGTTCCTCACAGGTCGCAAAATTTTTTCCCACCAGTCTAACATTGCTTGTCACCTCTAGCACCCGATTTCAATTACTGTACCGTATATGCTGTGCTTTCTCCTAAATTCTTTGTGAGCAAGCTTTTTGAGGCTTAACGGGGAAAGTCAGGTTGCGGAATCTGTTCATATCTCCCCCTTACATTTAAGTTTTACTGGCACACTGAATATCGGCCCTCGCGCTGTTCCCAAATTTCAGAGGCTCCAAACAGAAGAATTTCCTTTTTTTTCACCTGGCTTGTAAGAAAAATTTTGGATGAACATAGGACTTACGCATTGACAGGAAAAACCAAATATGGGGTATGTATTTCAGGCATTAAACCTTGATTTTTCCACACTTTTTAGGTGATCGCTATTTATCAAAGGATGATTGATAAAAGCCTGAAACGACGTATTTTCGTTGATGCACAAGAGAATAAATTTGTACAGTGCGTAAGTCCTAGAACAGATTCCTGAACCTGTTCGCGTAGCGTCTCGCAGAGAAGGTCGAAGCAATCCCCGCGTAGCCAAAATTGAAACACCCAGATTCTCTGTATACAACACTGACTCAGCACTCCTAAGTGGGACGATCGCCAAACTCGGAGTTGTAACCTTCTTCACCGTGTTCGTTGATATCCAAACCTTGTAATTCAGCTTCCTCTTTGACACGCAGCCCAACTGTAGCATCGATCACCTTGAGAATAATCCACGTACCAACACCTGCGATCGCTCCAGAAATCAAGGCTGGGGTGATAATGGCAAACATGGCTTGGTAAATCATGTATGCCTGGTGGGGTATCGTTCCGGCATAAGACGTTAAATCGGCATATTTTGAGTCTGCTGCTTTGAGCGCGTCTTCGTATGGTAGATGCGGCAAGTAGCCTTGAGTCTCTAAACCGACACCATTCAATCCCAGCCAGTGTAATCCACCGATAAACGGCAACCCTGGTGCAAAGGAAAGACTATAACCCCAGAGAATCCAGGTAACTCCGACGATCGCCATTAACACAAAGCTCATCATCAATGTGTTTAGGATATTGCGCGATCGTACAAATCCACCATAGAAGAATGCCAATCCCGGAAATTATCTGGATGGCGAAATGATTGGATTAGATGGCAAATTTTATCAGATAAAATATGATGGAGTTGCCTCTGTTATTCCTGATTCGATGAAAAGCCCTTTTGCTACAGTCACTTTTTTTAAACCACAAACATTAATTAATCTAGAAGGGCAAATTAATTATCAACAATTGCAGCAATCGTTAGATCAGCGCTTACCGACTAAAAATTATCCTCATGCTATTCGGATTCAAGGTAATTTCCCTTATCTCAAATTTAGAAGTGTTCCGAAACAAACCCCACCCTATCGTCCTTTGGCAGATGTAGTCAAAGAACAATCAATTTTTAAATTGAGGAACGTCAATGGTACTTTAGTCGGTTTTCGGACACCCAAATATATGAAAGGAGTAAATTATAATGGCTATCACTTTCATTTTATAACTGCAAATCGGAAAACTGGAGGACATATTTTAGATGGACAATTCCAAAATGCTAAAATAGAACTTGATAGCTTATCAAACGTTGAGATAAATTTGCCCAAAACTGCTGAATTTGACCAAGCTGATTTGGAAGATAGCAAACCTACTGAAGTCAATAGAGTTAAACGGTAACTAAATATTTTTGGATTAAAGCTATGTCACCAGAAACTATTGCAAAAGAAAAAGATGCTCGTCCCCCTGTGGCGATTGGTCATGTGAGATTATATGTGAGTAATGTACCGGAGGCTAGCGATTTTTTTGTCAAGATAGGGCTGCGACTGATCGCCCAATCAGAACAATTAGCTGTTTTAGAATTACGGGGAGGAACGCACTTAGTTTTGAGAACAAGTTCAGAGGCGATCGCACCTGGAATCAATGCGCCTTTTGATCTGATGGTAGATGATGTTTCTGCCACCAGAGATACTTTTAAGAAGTGGGGACTGACTGTTTCTGAGATCGAAACAGGGAGAATCCACAGTTCATTTACTTTGACTGGGCCGGACGGCTATCTATTAACGTTAACTTCCTCACATACAGGCGGTAGAGAAGTTTAACAATGTTAGGGCAAGGGTTAGCTCACAAGATGAAAATGTACTCTCAACGACTCTGTTTAGAACCACTAAAACCGGATCATGCTGAACTGCTTTTTGATGGATTACAGAGTGCGAGGATATACGACTTTATCGAAGATGTGCCGCCAGAAAGCGTTGAATCGCTTCGCGATCGCTACATGATGTTGGCACGTCGTCAATCACGAGATGGAACGGAGATTTGGTTGAATTGGGCTGTCTGGTCTTTTGTAGATAAATGCTACGTTGGATATGTTCAAGCCACAATTACTGTAGATAATAGTGCAATCCTGGGATATGTGTTTTTCCCGAATTTATGGGGAAAAGGTTATGCACGCGAAGCGGTGAAGTGTATGATTAATTATTTAGTTGAGACATACCAAAATATGGATTTTCGTGCTGACGTTAATCTCCAAAATTACCGTTCTATTGCTTTATTGCATAATCTGGGATTTGTACAGTCTAAGCAAGATGAATTTAACCACGAAGTACAGTACCGAAAACGCTGATAGATAATTAAATTCCGATTCACAAGACTCAGATACCCGACTTCTCTAAGAAGTCGGGTATCTTGTTGTTTACGAATGATTTAGGATTACTATATAGCGCTTTTTGTTTGTATGCAATATACTCTGACCTCACTCCAAACCTCTCTCCTAAAAGGAGAGAGGCTTTGAATCTTACTCCCCAACGCTAGTAGGGAAGGGGCTGTTCTTGTTAGGTTAAATCGCAGAGTGTTTGGCATTTTTCAACGCCAGATTTGCACAACATGACCCTTCAACTGTTGTCCTAACCAAGGTGTATTTTGTGAAAGTGTATAAAGACTTTTGCGTTCGACTTTCCAGGTTTGCTGGGGATCAAATAAAGTAAGTTCTGCTGGTTGATCAGGTGCGATCGCACTGACTTTCTGCCCCAAACACTCGGCTGGACTGCTACTCAATGCCCGCCATAATTCTAAAGCTGTAAATTCTCCAGTTTCAACGAGATATTGCCACAGTAAAGGTAATGCTAACTCTAAACCAATTGCTCCGGCTGGTGCTTCGGCAAAAGCTTGGACTTTTTCTTCGTAGCTATAAGGTGTGTGGTCAATAGCGATCGCATCTATCACACCCGCACGCACCCCAGCACGCAACGCCGCCACATCACGGAGATTACCTAAAGGCGGGTCTAAATGCAAGCTGGTGTTATAACTCTTAACTGCTTTTGTATCAAGTAAAAGGTGCATCCAGGTGGTGCTGGCGGTGATGGGTAAACCAGCAGCCTTAGCTGAGGCGATTAATTCCACACTGCGAGATGTGGAGACACGCATGATATGGACTGGTGTGCCTATGGTTGCAACCAATTCAAGCATTGCTGCGATCGCAGTAGTTTCAGCGCTGGCGGGGATTGGGGGTAAACCAAAACGCAGAGCATCTGACCCTTCTCTCATTACACCATTTGCTGTTAATTGGCGATCGCTAGGCCAAAAAGCTACTGGTTTGCCCAACGGCTGGAGATACTCTAACACTCCCCGCACCAGCGCCAAATTTTCTAAGGGTTTACCATCAGTAAAACCAACAACGCCAGCCGACGCTAAATCTGCCAATTCCGTCATTTGCTTCCCAGCAACATCTAGGGTGATAGCACCCCAGAGATGAAGCAGGGGGAGAGGAGAAGACAAGGGAGAGGGAGGAGACAAGGCAGAAAAATTGACCCCTTGTCCCCCTTGTCTCCCTTGTCTCCCTTGTCCCCCTTGTCCCCCTTGTCCCCCTTGTCCCTCTCTCCTATTTTGCAACTGTGCCACAAGCGCAGGGCTATCAATAGCTGGGGATGTATCGGGTAAAATGTTAATTCTGGTAAAGCCGCCAGCAGCAGCAGCTTGTAAAAGAGACAAGAGGGTTTCCCGTTCTTCAAAGCCAGGTTCACCAGAGTGGCTGTACAAATCTACTAACCCAGTACCGAGAACTAATCCCTGACAATCTCTGATTTGAGTATCGGAACCGATATCAGAAATATGCGAAGCCACTGCTTGAATATAACCATCAGCAATCAGCACATCAAAGAGTCCGTCGATTTCAGAAACTGGGTCAATTACCCTTACTTGTTGCAGCAGTTCAGTCATAAAAGCTTTTAGTTATGAGTTATGAGTTATGAGTAAATCTTAAGTAGGGTGTGTTACGGCTTTAGCCTAACGCACCATGTTGTACTAACTTTATTCCTCACTCCTCACTCCTCACTCCTCACTCCTCACTCAATTACAATGCCCCTGCTGCTGTTTTATCTAGTACGCCTCCACCCAAGTGAGTGGTGATGTTCATCGATTGCAATACTGGTAAACCATCGATTCCAGAAGGGTAGTCGATAACACTGACTGCGCCATTACCCTGGCGAAAATTCCAGAAATTTTCCAGCGATAAACCCAGAATGTGACAAAGCAATGTTTTGTTAGTAGCGTCATGAGCTACTACTAAAACAGTTTTGAATTGATTCGTTGACGCAGCTTGTACAATTGATTGCCAAGCTGCGACGCTGCGCTCCCAGACTTGTTGCAAATTTTCCCCTTCAGGCATTTGCACTTGCGCCGGTACTAGCCGCCAGCGCTGTAATTCTCCCGGAAACTCCTGCTCTATTTCGGTTTCTAATTTTCCTTCCCAAAGTCCGTGGCTGATTTCTCTTAAACCATCTTGCAATTCTAATTTGACATTGGGATGTTGTTTTAAGATGATTTCTGCTGTTTCTTTAGGGCGCAGCATTGGGCTACTGCAAGCATTATCAATCGCTACCTGTTGGAGAAATTCGCCTGCTTTTTGCGACTGTTGTCTACCGTTGTCGTTGAGGGGGACATCAATTTGCCCTTGAAACCTGGTTTGGCGATTCCAGTCAGTTTCACCGTGACGCACTAGCAACAACCGTATTCCTTGATGATCCGGTCGCAATGAAGGTAGAATTTCTCCGGTGTGTTGCGTCTGATTTAAGGATTCTAGCTGGACTGGTTCGCCCAATCCTCCAGCAAAATTTAGTACGGTGATGCCACAGTTAGATTGCTGTATTGAATGGTAGCGACTTGGAGGGATGGATAGCGCTGTGCTAATCAGGGCGCGATTAATTCCGTTATGTCCCACTATGAGAATAGTTTCGCCTTGATGGTAAGACAAAATTTCTTGCCAAAACTGCCGTGCTTGTTCGTATAAAGCAAGAACGGGAAAATGTTCTCTTGTCCCTTGTGCATCATTCAGCAGCATCCGCAGTTCGTCGGGGCGTTCGTGCCAAGTGCGGTAGTCTTCGGCAAATTTCTGCTTGACTTGGGCAGTTAACAGTGCTTCCCATAAAGGCAGGTCGATTTCTAGCAGCAAATCAGAAACTTGGACTACAGCAGATTGTTCAGGATGAGTAGCTAACTCACTATGGATAATATCTGCTGTATGTTTCGCTCGTTGCAAGGGACTGCTGTAAATCGCATTAAATAAAATATTGCTGAGGGCTTTGCCTACTTTACTAGCATCGTTACGACCTTTTTCGGTTAATGTTGACGCATCGGTGCGTCCTTGGATACGCCGCTCGGTGTTATAACCGCTTTGACCGTGGCGCACAATGATGACACGAGTCATCTCAAAGCCCTCCTCTATCTAGACGATTAATTCTACTGCAAAATGATTGCAGAATTATCGACTCAGGAACGCGGATTCAGTCCGGTGCAAAATTTTATTCTCGTAGGGGAGGCAGAATCAGCAGCAAAAACCGCCGTTGCTAGTGAAGACTAGTGACAGAGATATTTTCCTAGCCATTGGAGTTTCAAAGTATCTCCCTCATTTTCCACGGTTGATCCAAACACCTCTGAGTCCAGCTGCTTTAGATCCGTGGTAATCTTCTATGATGCTATCGCCAATATGCCATGCTGCCTCTGGGGAACATTTATGTTTGTCTAAGGCAATGGCAAAAATTTGAGGATCGGGTTTAGCTGCACGTACCTGGGTAGAAATGGTAACGGAGGTAAAAAACTCTCTCAATCCCAAACTTTGCAATACTGAGTAAATCCGAGAATCAAAATTGGATAGCACCCCCAAGCTAACTCCCAACCGCCGCCAGTTAATTAAAGCTGGTAAGACATCAGGATAGACAAACCACGGTTCGCCAGTGCCAAAGTGGATGTAAAGTTCGCTAAAAAAAGCCGGAAAGTCAGAAAATTCCTTAAGAACACCTGCACCTTCAAAAGTGTTCAGGGCAATTATCCGCCACCAATCAAACTCGCGCTGGGGAATATCTTGCACTTCTGCATCTGGAAATATCGGCGGCGGCGCTGCTTTAAAGCTTTGGATAAAGGTTGTATTTAATGTTTCGCCTGGAACTGTAACGCCAAATTCTTGAGCTATCTGACTATAAACTTCACCCACACTACCTTTGACATCAAAGAGTGTGCCTACAGCATCTAAAAAAATAACTTTTGGTTGTTCCATCAAAGTCTGAAGATTTTAAATCTTGAATTTTAGATTTTGGCTTGTTAAAAGCTTTATTACTCGACTAACTCAAAATTGAATGGGGAATGGGGCATCAATGCCCAATGCCCAATGCCCAACCTTAAAGTTACCGAGAAAGTGTTTCTATGATCGGACGGACTAGCCAATTAAAACCAACTTTGAGTTGATGGTCTAAAGTTGGTAATCTATATAAATAGGCAATACGCCGGGCGACGTATGCCAAGCGCCCATCTAGTTTAATTCCCAAACCCGTAAGAGTGGCGTTGTCTATTCCTAGTGCCATCATTTCTCCTAACTGTTGGTAGCGGAAGGGAAGTAGAGGGCGATTAGTCAGAGTTGCCCAGATATTCCAAGCAGTATAATCAGCTTGTTGAAAAGCCGCTTGTGCGGTAGCGGGGACTTGCTGTCCTTCAACGTCATGACAGTCTGCTAAATCTCCCAAAGCAAAGATTTCTGGATGATCAAGGACTTGCAGATTGGATGTAGTGCTGATTTGACCACGCTGATTTTGCTTGAGGGGAAGAGATTTTACTACGGGCGCAACCCTGGTTCCCACAGTCCAAATTACCAAATCCACGGGAATCGTGTCTAACTGGTTTTTGTACTCTAGGGAAATGTTATTTTGCTCTATTAATTCTACTTTGGTTTCTAAGTCAAGAAACACGCCACGGGCTTCTATTGCTTTTTTTGCTGCTTCCCGGTTAAACTCTGGGGAAGTTCGCAAAATTTGGTCAGCGATTTCAACGATCCGAAAGCGTCCTCTTTCACCTAGTCTGTCGGCTAACTTACAGGCTAACTCTACACCACTGTAGCCAGCCCCAACGATCGCCACCCGAATTTTATCAGCATCCGATTCTTCTAAAAATCGCAGGCGTTCTTCTAAACGATAGGCATCAGAGATGGTGCGGAATGCGTAGGCGTAGGCTGTTGCACCAGGTACTAAATCTAGCGGTGTCTCACCTCCTAGCGCCAGCACTAATCGGTCATAAGGGATTTCCGGCCCTTCATGTACATTTACCCGTTGCTGGTCGATGTCAATTCCCGACACAACCCCTTGATAAAAACGCACCCCTGTGCCTTGTAAAATTTCTTCAAACGGCGGGGCAATTTCCCAGGTTTGCAGTTCGCCAGTGAGTAATTCGTAAAGTAAAGGAGAGAATAGGAAGCGATCGCTTTGATCTACCAGAACAATTTCGGGTTTTTGCGTAGGTTCCCAAGGTAACTGGCTTAAGCGCAGGGCTGTGTAGAGACCACCAAAGCCTCCGCCAAGGATACAAATTCTAGAAGTTTGTTGAGTCATCTATTCTATTTATGGGACAGTCAATCTTAGTTGGGCAACTAACTTCAGTCTAGTAAGTTAAAGCGGACTTTTCCAAACCCCCCAAAGTTTTTGAGGGATTATACCATTTTGGATTTGGAATTTTAGATTTGGGATTGGGAATTAGTTTCTGTGTCTGGCTTGGTGCAAATCCATCTGTCGCAATCATTTTTAAAATTGGGATTAGTCATTAGTCATCAATTAAATCCTCAGTTATATAACCATTGTCACGGTTATATAACTGGAGATTCGCTATAGTTAACGGTTAACAGGCAACGGCTAAAAGGAGTTAAAGAGATGGAAATTAAGCCAACTGACCCATCGCTAGCACTCATGGAAATTCCCCCTGGCTATCTCAATATTATGGGTTACGTTGATCAGTCAGAAGTTAATGGCCCTGGTTGTCGTGCAGTCGTCTGGGTACAAGGTTGTCTTCGTGAGTGTCCTGGCTGCTTTAATACTAACTCCTGGTCATTTGAGGCTAACCAATTGATTGCTGTTGATACCCTTGCCGAGAATATTCTCAGCAATTCCCGCAATATGGGTGTAACATTCTCTGGTGGAGAACCGTTTTGGCAAGCAACCGCACTGGCATCTTTAGCTCAAAAGGTAAAAGCTGCTGGGTTAAATGTAATGTCTTTTACTGGGTTCACTCTTAAGCAGCTACAGTCTGAATCCGCGCCGCCAGGTTCTCAAGCATTGTTAGAACAACTTGATATCCTGATTGATGGGCCTTTTGTAGAATCTCTGGCAATTAATTCTCCCAACTCTCCAGTCTCTTCTAGCAATCAACGCGTTCGGGTGTTAAATCCAGCTTTCCAAGACCAGATTACTTGGGCTAGCGACCAGATTGAGGTTCATATTCTCAAGGATGGTGGCCGCATTGTTACCGGTTATCAAGGTGGGCTGGAGTTGACGTAGTAGGGCATTGGGCATGGGGCATGGGGCATTGGGCATTGGGCATTGGGCATTGGGCATTGGGCATGGGGCATTGGGCATGGAGAAAACTTAAAAGTTCATCCTCAGAAGGTCAACGTTCACCCTCAGAAGGTCAACTTTCAAGTTTTAACTCCCCCTCCCTCCTACTCAATGCCCAATGCATCTGTGTTTGGGACAGATTATATTTAAAAAAAATACATATCTAAATTTGACTAGACCATTTCAGACAATTTTCACTGAACACCGCGTACTTTGGGCGGTTTTACTCTTTGGTACAGCATTGGTGGTAACGCTAGCGCTGTCGCTTTCTCAAGGAGCAGTACCGTTAAGTATGTCGGAATTTTGGCAAGCTATTCTCCGCAAAGGCGATCCGGTTAAACAGACAATTCTCTGGGATTTGCGTCTCCCGCGCATTACTGCTGCTCTCCTTGTCGGCGCAGCTTTGGGAATGTCAGGAGCCTTGCTGCAAGGAATGTTACGCAATAGTCTTGCTGATCCATTTATTCTGGGCATTTCAGCGGGTGCAGGATTAATTGTGATTGTGATGATCGTGTGGCAAATATTCCCGATCGCAATTCCTTTAGCAGCGTGGATAGGAGCAATTTTGACTTCAGCGATCGTGATTTTGATCGGTCGTTCGGGGTCGGGAATTTCTGTTGAGCGGTTGATTTTAGGCGGAGTGGCGGTGAGTTCTTTATTTGGTGCTGTCCAAAGTACATTGCTACTTTTAGCTGAAGACGGTCAAATTCAAATTGCCCTGAGTTGGCTGGTTGGTAGTCTCAACGGACGGGGTTGGCAAGAAATTGCTACGGCTGGCCCTTACATCATTGTTGCATTGATCGGGGGATGCTTGCTGGCGCGATCGGTAAATGTGCTGGCTTTGGGAGATGATTTGGCTGTGGGTTTGGGGGTTTCGTTGATGCGATCGCGCCTATTAATTGGTGGTGTTGCCACTCTATTAGCCGCAGGTGCAGTCAGCATCAGTGGCTTGATTGGATTTGTTGGTCTTGTTGTCCCTCACGGTGTCCGCCTCATCGTTGGTACAGATCATCGCTTTGTTTTACCACTTTCCGCCCTTGCAGGTGCATGGTTACTGACTTTTGCAGATTTACTCTCTAGATTAGGAGCAGTAGAACTACCAGTAGGTTCCGTCACTGCGTTGCTGGGTTCACCGTTGTTTATCTGGTTACTTTATCGTCGTTCTGCTGGGTTTAATAAATAACCACAACCCCGGAGAAGACAGGAAAGCTCTCCGGCTTTGCACTGCGCCGCTTTTATCAGTGAATCCAAAGGTACTTTCCTAGACTCATTTATTTACTTGCATTTATACCAATTACCCCCATGATTATTAAGGCGATCGACAAGAGTTTGATGAATGTGGCAGATTCACGAAACCAGATAATACCAATGATCGCAATTAGGATAGTTCCCAATCCAGCCCAGACAGAATAAGCCACACTCACTTCAAGTTTCTTGAGAGCAAAGGTCAAAAAAGTAAAACAAAGTCCATAGAAAACAAATATTAATACGGAAGGAACTATTTTAGTAAATCCTTGTGATAACTTCATGCAAGTTGTGCCTGAAACTTCAAAGAGGATTGCTGCAATAAGGTAAAACCAACTTGTTGACATATCTGTTATCAGCAGTTTGTTAGGAATCTCTTATTATCTCTGTGAAATTAAAAAAATACAACAGGTCTAATTATGATTATTAGTCGCATGAATATACTAAATATTTGTATGATGTACTACTCCTAGCAAGCTTTAAGAGTAGGAGGCGGGTGACGCTAGTATTAATGTTTAAAATATACAGCAGATTTCAAGGAAAGTGAAGTACACAACGATTCGTCTCAAAGCTAGGTATAAAGCCTGTTTTAATTCTAAATTATGCTCTAATTGTTCTATTTTAAGTCTGCTTTTGTAGAGTTTACCGAACACACCTATTGAAAATTACCGTACTTGTTATTAACTAGATTTTTGGTTCGGTAATCTTCATAAATCAGGTGACAAAAACCGAAGTTACACCAATGTACTTTTTTAATACTATGAGAACAAAGAAAGGAATTAAATCCTCAATTAGTTCAACAGCAAAAATACTGATTATCCGAGGTAGAGATATGACATTAGTACGTTGGAACCCCTGGCAAGAATTTAACGCAATACAACGCCAAATCAATCGCTTATTTGATGAAGATACGTTGCCAACTGTATTTTTGGATAGAGGTTTATCTAGAGTTACTGCTGCTGAGTTAAAAGAAACTGAAGATGCAATTCATCTGAAGTTAGAACTTCCGGGAATTGAAGCTAAAGACGTGGATTTGCAAGTTACAGAAAATGCTGTATACCTGAGTGTTGAGCGGAAGTCGGAAGCGAAATCTGAAGATAAAGGTGTGATCAAAAGCGAATTCCACTATGGTAAATTCCAACGTGTAATTCCTTTACCTACTCGGATTCAAAATACCAACGTCACGGCAGATTATAAAGATGGCATCTTGAACCTGACGCTACCCAAAGCTGAAGAAGAAAAGAATAAAGTTGTCAAAGTTAATCTAGCATCATCTGGCTAATTTCCGCTTGATATCTGCTAGCTATCTATTAAACTAAATAAAAAGCGCTCTCCAAAAGGGGAGCGCTTTTTAGTGTGAATTACTCAGCCGATACAGATTTATTAGGAAAGTGCAAAATTTGAAATCTTGTAGAGTATGTTATTGCGTAGGATAACGCACCATTTCAGATTTTAGGTACGCTGGGACGAATGTCCTAACGCATCCTACAAAACTTGCTCTTGATTAAATCCACATTTCTTAGTTAAGCGTTAAGCGCATCTTCTTGATGGGTTTCGATTACACAATCAGAAGTAGCATAGGCAACGCAGGTGAGAACCCATCCCTCGTCAATTTGATCGTCGTCTAAGAAATTCTGATCATCTTGGTTAACTGTACCTGAAATCAGCTTCCCGGTGCAGCTAGAGCAAGAACCAGCATTACAAGAATAGGGCAAGTCCAGATGATATTCTTCGTTAGCAATCTCTAGGATGTACTCATCATCAGGAACGTCAATTGTTTTTTCTCCATCTGGAGTACGTAATGTGACCTTGTAAGTTGCCATGTAACAATCCCTAGTTAAGATAAACTCTATTTCCGATACTACGGGTTTATGTGCAGCTAGTCTAGAGTTGATTGTGGTTGATTACCCTACATCACCAAGCGCTGAGTGTGAACTGGAACTGAGAGTAAAAAATTCTGCGATCGCTTCCCCAAATCCCTCAAATGAACTATAATCCGCAGACACGATGGAGACATTCATACCCAACTTTTGGGCATTAGCAGTTGTATAAGGGCCAAAACATGCAATAATACAATGTTCATAATCGCTTGGCGAGTTGACCATTGTCAAAAAGCTTTCTACTTCCGCCGTGCTACTAAAGGCAATTACATTGATCATTGCTTGACGCATCAGGTTTAATTCAATACTGTAGATATTTTTATCTAAACCCTGCGTGATATAGGTAGGTACGCGAGTTACTTTTATGCCCAATTTCTGCAAATCCGTAATTAAATTGGGTACAACATCAGGCTCAGGCAAACCAACAACTTCTGGAGCAGGTATCAGCACTTTTTTATCGTTAATTTGCGGAAGTTTTGCTAATTCAGCCACAATTCCGGCTGGGCTAGATTCTGTTGGGATTAAATCCACTTTGCCACAAAAAGACAATAAGCTTTCTGCGTCTTTTCCTAAAGCACATAAGTGACAATTTTTTAGCACAGATACGGGAATATCTAAATCATTCATCCGGTGAAAAAATGCAGTGATCCCGTTTCTACTGGTGAAGATAATCCAATCAAATTCGTCTATTCGTTCCAGAGCAGTATCTAACTTAGTGTAGTTTGATAAATAACAAGTTTCGATAGTAGGCATGAGAACAGGTAGACCACCTTGTTTGATTATTTGTTCAGATAACCTATAAGCATAATTTCTCGGTGCTGTTACTAAAATTCTCTTGCTATATAAAGGTAGTTCTCTAGATGGAGTGAGCAGGTTGATTTCTGTTGATTGGTCTGTTGATTGGGTGTGCATTTGTTTATTTCCCATTTCATTGCTATTGCACTTTAGAATGCAATACGCTTGGTGTTCGTGATATTTTGCCCCGGAAGATCCCCCCAACCCCCTCAAAACTTTAAAGTTTTGAGGGGGTTGTTAAAATTCCCCAAAGGTTATTAGAGTGAATGTAATCTCTCTAAATACAGTTTTACGTAAAAGCGTAGCGTTTTTAATGCAAGCCGACGCATTAACAATGCATAGGAATGCATTGGCATTGTAGGGTATTGACAAATTTAATTCGCTCAACAACGATTTTCTCGATTGGCTCGCTTATTACTTCCCCATTGGAGACAAAATAGAAGCCTATGTAGTGGCACTGTGAGAACAACTTTCACCTTTTAGATATTCAGCAAAGGTGCAAAGAACAATTCAGACATGAATTCAGCAGCGTCAAAATTTTGATGCTGCTGAATTGATCTAGAATTTAGAGACAAGCCGCAAAGCTTATACGCACTTCCCAACGCATATATCAATTTTAAGAGGATAGCGCTCGCTATAAATTTAATTCCCAACCACTTTTAACCAAGTCGGCAAATCAGCTAAACTGGTAAAATCTAACAGTGCTTCGCTCAAATCTTCGAGAACAGGTAAAGGTAAATCAAAAAGTGGCGATCGCATTTCCCCAGACAATTCTCCAAACCGCTTAGTCAACAATCGGATAATAAGGTTAGCAGCCTCTTCCCGTCGTCCTTCCTCTCGTCCTTCCTCTCGTCCTTCCTCCTTAATTTCTCGGTAAACTCTCGTTTCTTTGAGCGTTATTCCTAGCATAGACTCCACCTCAGCTCGACTTAATTTTTCAAACTTGTACACCATAATCGTCCAAATCGGGTAGAGGAAAAGCGAGAGCCTGGATAGCCGTTGAGAGAAAAACCTAGATGCCACCACCAGACGAAGCATATAGTGATGTAAGTCAACTTTGTTCCCACATTCAGTTGAATAATTTGACCAAAGATGAGTTCAAAAATATAGCTAATGACAGCAATTACAGCAATAAAAAGTAGTCCCTTAAATGGCTGGCTTTTCCAAATACTCCGCCTCTGGGTTGGGTTTGCAACGCTCATAGTATCAACTTAAATAATGTTGGATTTATCAGGGGCAAAGCATTCTGGTAAATATAACAGTTCTCGCTTGAGTGACGTACAAGAACCCCACCCTCAACCCCCTCCCCGCACGCGAGGAGCTTGCTCTGATGTACCTTATGTGATTAGGAAACGCTATATTACCCCCGAAAGCTTCACCGAATTTTAGACTTCGGCGTGAGCGCTACTTCTCTACGAGAGGCTGCGCCAACGACAACGCTCAGTACAAGTCAGTCGAACGCTTTTAAATTTTGAATCTTAAATCCAAAATTTAAAATGTCTGAGAGCAAGCAAATTTCTTTGTGGAATAAATCCAAAATCTACAATTCTTTATTCAGAGGAACTGCATTAATGCATGGGATCAATCTAAAATCCCAAATCCCAAATCCCAAATTGATTGACCCCAATAGAAAATGCGGCAATTACAGCCAAGGATGGCGTGGGGGATAAACACCATTGAGGAAGTAGTTACCAACAGCGTAGTATTTCCAGCGCACGGGATCGTGGAGTGTGTGAGCGCGGGCATTTCGCCAGTGGCGATTGTAGTTGAATTGCTCCAATGTGGACTTAGTACCTGCTAGTTCAAACAACTTATTGGTAGCTAGTAATGCTGCTTCAGTGGCTAAGGCTTTGGCTTCCGCAACTGCGATCGATGCTTCCACTACCTTGGGTTCTTCTAAACCTGACTCGTTGGCGATGTCGAGAAACTCACCCGCACGTCGCAGTAATGCTTCAGCAGCGTGAACCTGAATTTGGACATTGCCTAAGTTATAGAGCGTCAGAGGGTCTTCGTATCCTTTTTCTAAATTGCTGTCAACCCAAGGGCGGGTATGGTTGCGGACAAAGTAGATGGTGTCACGAACTGCGGCTTTGGCAATCCCCACGTCTACAGCAGCTTGGATAATTTGCGCGATCGCACCCATTGGTGTTGCCCGCTCAAAGGCTAAGTAGTGCGGAATGACGTGTTCTGCCTTCACTTTCACATTTTCAATAATGGTAGTGCCGCTAGCTGTAGTACGCTGTCCGAAGCTCGTCCAGTCATCAAGTAGGGTCAATCCGGCGGCATCTCTTTCGACAAATGCCACCACTGTCTTACCATCTTGACTAGCAATCACGGGAACCCAATCAGCTAGTAATGCCCCGGCGGAGTAATATTTACGTCCGTTGAGTACGAAGTCAGAACCATCTGGTTCTAACTTTGTCTGGACATCGGTGACAGACTTAGTACCAATTTCCGAGAAGGCGTTACCAAAGCGCTTACCTTGTAAAGCCAAATCAAAGAAGAACTTCTTCTGCTCATCTGTACCATCCAAGCGAACTGCTTCCACCATGTAGAGGTGGTTTTGGGGAATTTGACCGAGGCTAGAATCAGCTTCGGAGATGATTTTAATGACTTCTGCTAAGGTGACACTCGATACAAAAGCCCCACCATACTCTTTAGGGACTGTGATCCCCCACAATCCGCTCTGGGAGAACTTTTGCACTTCCTCAGCAGGCAAACGCCGATTTTGGTCGCGCTCTGAGTCTCCCTTGGCAAACTCAGCTGCCAATTCGTGAGCGATCGCGATCGCTTCTTTGTCATCCCGAATGATATGCGCCTTCTGTTCAGTATCAATTACTGATGTCATAATATAACTCCTTGATTGTGATCAGTATTTAACCAGACAATGATCTAAATACATTGGCTAGTGGTAATTTGTAGGGCTGATTGCAATATGCCAATACACAGATTGAATCTGGTAAGATTCTTTGAATGATCAACTTTTTGTAGGAATGGGCTTAACCATTGAACGACTTCCCAAATAAAGCCCGGATAAATTACACAACTACTTGCAGAAGTCGTTAACTCTCAAGAATCTGCTACACCACAACTAACTCATCAACCTTACGACGATTAGCTTCTAGTTCGCGCACAATCGGAATTACTGTCTTACCAAATGCAGGCAAATCATCCGAGTAGTGTAAGAAGCCACCGAGAATTAGATCAACTCCGACTTCATAAAACTGGCGAATCTTGTCAGCCACCTGATCAGCCGTACCAATCAAGCCGGAACGGAAGCCATCGTTATACTGCACCAAGTCTTCAAAATTGGAATTAGCCCACATTCCCTGATGCTCACGAGTAGAGGCTCCCGCCTGTTTCACTGCTTCGCCAAATCCTTTCACCGCCTCTACATCTGCTTGGGCAATAATATCGCGCAATACTTCATGGGCTTCTGCTTCCGTATCTCGCACGATGATAAAGGAATTCAGACCAAACTTAATTTTGCGTCCTTCAAGACTCGCTAATGCAGACACTTCTTCAATCTGCGATCGCACCCCTTCTATAGTGTTGCCATTCATAAAATACCAATCAGAGACGCGGCCAGCCATGCGCCGGGCTGCTTTCGAGTTACCACCTTGGAATATCTCCGGGTGTGGATTCTGATTAATCGGTTTGGGCTTCACCCAACCACCATTGATGCGATAAAAGTCGCCCTTAAAGTGAAACTCCTCCTCTGTCCACAAACCTTTGAGAACGCGGATAAATTCTTCGGAACGACGATAGCGTTCGTCATGGTCTAACCACGGTTCACCATAGATGGTGAATTCATCTTTGAACCAGCCGCTAACCACATTTAGTGCAAACCGACCGTTTGACAGAAAATCAATGCTGGCACCGATTTTAGCAACTACTCCCGGATGCCACAATCCAGGGTGAACTGCTGCAATTAGCTTCAATTTCTTGGTGACAGGAGCTAGGGCTGACACGGTTGTAAGTGCCTCTAGTTGGTACTCAGCGCCATAGCTGGCGATAAATCTGGCTTGTGCTAGAGCATATTCAAACCCGACTTCTTCAGCCGTCTGAGCTAGTTGAGCATTGTATTCGTAAGTCCAATCTGTCCGTTGGGGGATTTTACTAACAACTAACCCCCCGCTAACGTTGGGAATCCAGTATGCGAACTTAATATCTACCATAATTGTGCGTTTGTAATTGAAACTGCTTGGTTATTTGTCTAAGTTTGCTTGTAATCCAACAAAGCCTAATTTTTGATCACTAACAAATCAGCTAAACTTGATTCGGCAAAATCTTAGTCAAAATCGAAAGCTTGAGAGCAGCTGGAAACTACTCTGAGTTTATAAGTAGACAATCTCAAGATGTGATAGTGGCAATATACCATAACTCGACCGTGCTACCGTAGTTATTAATGTATCAGACTTTATCACGATAATTTTTCCGATGTCGTGACGCTGGTGAATCAGACCGGGCGATTGACTTAGCGGCT
Organism: Nostoc sp. NOS(2021); assembly: GCF_017115025.1. Taxonomy (GTDB): domain Bacteria; phylum Cyanobacteriota; class Cyanobacteriia; order Cyanobacteriales; family Nostocaceae; genus Nostoc. The sequence goes on from NZ_JABXKM010000037.1 coordinate 31,643, forward strand.
CGTCAGGGAGATTATTTATTTATCAATGCTGATGAACCAGAAAAAACGGCAGCATTGGTGCAGAAAGTGAAAAGATTGGCTAGCGATCGCTACCAACGTCAGATTAAAGTAGCATTCCCCAAGGACTCCACGTTACTTATTGGATCGAGTTGGCCGGAAGTGGGATTACCAGTTTATCTGCGGGGCATGGTTTTGTCTGGCGCTGGCGAGGCGTGCAGGTGACGGATAAGATTGCCTTTGAATCCCAGTCGATAACTGGGCAGGATATCCTGAATATAGAGAATGTTGAGTTGCGCCGCGTGCTGATTGAACGTCTGGGATACGAGACATTTTTGCAGCAAGTGGGAGGGTTGATCCGCGATCGCGATCGAGACTCTGGTGGAGAACGTCAACTAGTCTACATTCCTTTTGAGGATGACGAGCCGCTGATGGTCTTGAAAGTTACTTGTCCATCCACAAGACATCTTCATATTTTGCGCGTTCCTCCTGATATGCGAAATTGCCATCAGGCAGCCGCCTGGATTGCAGGCTTTAATAACCCAGATGATTATAACCCTGCGATCGAAGCGTAATTAGGACTAACCCTTTCAAGGTGGGTAAAATTTTTGGACAATAATTCTCTTTTCTCTGTGTACTCTGCGCCTCTGCGGTTTAAAAGTGATTTATTGAACCGCAGAGGCACAGAGGAGGACACTTGCGTGGGCGGGTTTCCCGACTTGAGCAAAGTGTCCGTAACGCAGAGAGGAAAGCAAAGATTTTATGAGTCACTTTGAAAGGGCTACTCAATAGACATAGGAGTGAAAATTAATTCTGCGTTGCTCGAAATCCTTGCTAGGGACAATTCATGAATTGTCCCTACGTCATTTTCACTCCTATGTCTAATTGGTAGTAGTGGGTTGCACAAATCGCTTAATTTCACCACAGGCAATATAAGACTTGCCATCAGGTGCGGTTTTGACTTCATCAACGAGGTAAAGCATTCCTTCCTCACGAACCGATCGCGGAAAACGCATGTTCCAATCCGGTTCATATCCGTCGGAAACTACCCTAGCACGTAGCTTGCTGCCATCTTTGACACACTGAACTAAAATGCTGTCCCCTACAGTGTCAGTTGTGATCAGATCGGCGGCACTAGCAGGCCCTTTGGAAGCTTTGCCTGTGTTAGTTAGATTCGATTGTCTAGGGGCAACGAAGATATCTCCTTCACCGGCTTGAGCAAAACGGGTGAGCTTACCACGTACACGGTAGAAAGTACCATCGCTTGAGAGTTCCAGTCCTTCAACAACATAGCGTGCTCCCTCGGCACGAATGGCCCGGGGAAACTGAATATTCTTGGTTGAATCGTAGCCTTCGGACATGACTTTTACCCGCAGTTTACCCCCTTCACGAACGCAGTACAATTCCACACCTGAACCGACTTCATTCACAATCGGTATCGCGTACACTTCATCGCCAGCAGTGACACCTCGACCCCCCAGATCGCTGCGATTGCGCGTCATCGTCTGGTAAGACTGATCCCGCATCTCTTTACGTCCGGCATTGCCTAGAGCTTTTTGGGCGATCCGACCTGCGAAATACTCAAGCTGATCGATCTCTTCAGCAATTTCAAAATTCTCGTTCAAGCCTTTATCCCGCAAATCTTTCACCAGCGCCCGCAGGGTTTGTTCAGCTTCCTGATGCTTGCCATGTTCAGCTAGATTGAGTCCAATTTCTTTGGCCTTTGCGATCGTCAGGCGACTCAGTTCCAGAATGATCTGGCTGGTAGAGGCAAAAGCTGCTTCCTCAACTGTGCCAACTTTGGCAACGACATCTACTGTGCCTGACACGCTTTGAATCAGGTGATCTTGCACAACATCGGCGCTGTAATGCAGTTTCATCACAGGTAACTCCCCAATTTGAGCGCTTGATATCACCAAACTCAAACCGAGAAGTTTGTCTTCGCCCTCGTAAAGCTCTCCCAAAGTGAGGACAGCTTGAGAAGCGTCATTCTGGCTAACTTTAGCAAGACTTAAGGTATCAACAAGGCTGACACCATCAGCCAACTCAAGTGTCACCTTGAGGTTCTGTCCCACTACTGCTCTGAGACTGTCTAACTCAATACTAAACACTTCCGTTGCTTCGTCGATGCTCTGAATGAAGTAGAAGTTGCCCGTGGCGGCTCTTGCCATACCAATCAGCAAGTCTTCATTGAAACCCTGAGCAAAACCTAACGTAGTTGTGATAATGCCTTCCTCAGCTTTTTGCCCCGATGTCGCCGTGAGTATCTTCGGGTCTTGAATGCCCATATTGGCGTGACCATCGGTAAGCAGGAGAACACGGTTGATTTTTTGGGGATCAAGTCGCGTCTTCACGTGTTCACAGCCTTTGAGCCATCCCCCCGATAAGTTGGTAATACCGCCGGCTCTAACCTTGCGGATAGAATTTTTCAGTGCGGCCTTGTTAGTCACAGCCTGGGGTGGCACAACGCTGTCTACTTCATCGTCGTAAACAACTACTGAGAGAATGTCATCTGGCTCAAGTTGATCTACCACAGACTCAGCGGCTTTGAGTGCGTGATGCAAGGGAGCGCCTGCCATAGAGCCGGAACGGTCAATTACCAGAGAAAGGTTAAGGTTACGTCGGGGAGATTCTGCTACCTCAGCCCGAAAACGTAGCAGAATATTAGTCTTTAATGAAGATCCTGCCGGGAGGATAGACTGGTCAAATTCGTAACTTGTCTTAATCATTTTTTATATCGCTCAAAGTTGTCTGTTATCAGCCACAAGCCTGATGATACTGGGATAGGAAGCGCTTTCTTTAGTTTACCCAGAAATAAGTTTATTCAGTGTGAAAACGGTATTTTATGTAAAATTTTATATTTATGGTATCTCACCAGCGTGACGCTGCGCGAACAATTTTGAATTTTGAATTTTGAATTTTGAATTTTGAATTTTGAATTGTTAACCTTCCCCACTCTTCAATACTGAAAGGCGATCGCACTGGTCACAATTGCGGGAAACTGAAAGCAGATATATTAGGAGAGGAGAACCTAATGAGTTGGACTAAAGTTCTTGCAGTCGAAGCACTTTCGCCAGGTGCGCGAGAAGTAGTGAAAGTTGGTAATCGGAAAATTCTGCTTTTGAATCACGAAAGTCAGCTTTATGCTGTAGATAACACCTGTCCTCACATGAAATTACCACTGAAAAGTGGGAAAATCACTGAAAGTGGGGCAATTGTTTGTTCCTTCCATCACAGTGCTTTTGACCTGCGGACTGGTGAGGTACAAGACTGGTGTTCTTGGCCACCTGGTATAGGTAAGGTACTCTCGTTGGTTTCACAACCAAAGGCACTGCCAGTATTTCCGATTCGTGTGGAAGAAGGCAGTATCTGGGTTGATGTGCAAGAGTAATAGCAAACAGTGCTGTTAGCGATAGTGGGGCGTTTAGCCAGTGCCCAGGAACTCGGCTGAGAGTAAAAAAAGCAATACTTCTCTACGAGACGCTTTGCGTAGCTTGCTTCCACGAAGTGGTACGACAAGCTCAGTAACCATAATCGCACTCAGCATCAAATCAGTTCCGAGTAATGAGTGCTGAGTGGGAAGATTCATAAGTACTACTTCTTACTCAGCACTCAGCACTCCTAAATGTTATTGGGCAAATATAGCAACGGACAAGAAGGTTAGGACATTAACTGATGATAAAACCTATATAC
>NZ_JABXKM010000127.1 GCF_017115025.1 Nostoc sp. NOS(2021)
GCGTCTCGTAGAGAGCGTCATTTTGAATTTTGAATTGATTTCTCCCCACTCCCTACTCTCCAGCATGATAGGAACTGCGAACCAGAGGCCCAGAACGAACATGATTGAATCCCATTTCCCATGCTAAGGAGCCGAGTTGATCAAATTCCTCTGGAGTCCAATATTTTTGGACTGGCAGATGTTCTAGAGAAGGACGCATATACTGCCCGATAGTCAAGCGATCGCACCCCACAGTTCTGAGATCAGCCATTGCTTCCACAACTTCATCAAGTGTTTCTCCGTGTCCCAGCATCAAACCTGATTTGGTGGGAATTGTCGAATCAATTTCTTTGACCACAGCCAGTACTAAGAGCGAGCGATCGTACTTGGCTCCCCGGCGCACTGGCCCAGTTAACCGTTGCACTGTCTCGATATTGTGATTGAAACAAGCTGGTTTGGCTTTCACAATCATCGCTATGCGTTGGCGTTGACCAGCCTCCCCAACACCAGCACCACCCCAAAAATCTGGGGTCAGCACTTCAATTTGAGTCTCTGGGTTCAACTGGCGAATAGTTGCGATCGTCTTCACAAAGTGCGCTGCACCCTGATCGGGCAAGTCATCACGGGCTACAGAAGTCAGCACCACATAACGCAATCCCAAAAGCTGCACCGCCTCGGCTACCTTTTGGGGTTCATCTAAATCAAGAGGCATTGGTGCATGACCTTTATCTACTTGACAGAAAGCACAAGAGCGTGTGCAAGTAGGCCCCATTAGTAAGAAAGTTGCAGTTTTTTGGGCGTAGCACTCTCCCCGGTTGGGACAGCGGCCTTCTTCGCAAATCGTGTGAATTTGGCGCTGCTTAATAATGCGTTGTACGGTAGAGATTTCACTGGCTTTGGCGATCGGGCGACGTAACCAGCTAGGCATTGCCGTAATTTCAGACTTTAGTTCGGCTTGTTGTGACGAAATCATAGACATCGAAGCAAGATGCGGATATAGAGTAGTGGTCTGTCAATTAACAAATGATAGATAAGAATAGACACAGGGAGCAGGAACCCTCTTAATGAAGTCAGCATGTCCCTTATGCCCTAGATCAAGGCTAAAGCCTTAAATATCACCATGACACAAATTGAAAAGAGCGCAAGCAAAAGTTTTGCAAAACACCTATAGCAATGTCATTTATACCGAAATATACTATCCCCCAATTTCTAGAAATTTTGTATATAGTGGGAGAATTCTCAAGGACAATCGGCAAAGTCGCTATTTACACTTAAAGTTTCTGTTAGAGAAAAGAGTCGTGGCAAGCAACAAAATTTTAGTTATCGATGACACTACAGTTGTCAGGGTAAAAGTACGAGAAATGTTGCCTCCGGGCAATTTTGAGGTACTGGAAGCAAAAGACGGTTTGGAAGGACTAAATTTCATCCTTCAGGAAAAACTCAGCCTGATTATGCTGGATTTCCTGTTGCCTAAAATGAGTGGCTGGGAGGTTTTCCAGAAAGTTCAAGCCGATCCAGAGTTAAGGAAAATTCCTTTGGTGATCATGTCTGGTCGCAAGGAAGAAGTGACCGAGAAAATCACAGAACCATTTGAATATTTTGAATTTCTAGGCAAGCCTTTTGATCAGAAGCAACTAATTAGCGCAATTAAGTTAGCTATGACCAAGGCGAAACTGCCACGCCCAGAACTAGTCGCAGTCGGAGCAGCAGTTGCTGTCAAAAATAGCACAATTGCAACTTCTGGTGTCGCCAACGCTACGGCAGTAGCCCCTAGTGTCACAAATACTGCGATGCCTACGGCGGCAAGCAACGCAACTCCTAGTGTGGCAAAGATTGCGATGCCTACGGCGGCAAGCAACGCAACCCCTATTGCTGCAAATGCGGCGATGCCTACGGCGGCAAGCAACGCCACCCCTAGTGCCGGAGGAGCCTCCGACGCCGAAATTAATGCGTTGAACGAGAAAATGGTCAAAATGCAAGCAGAAATTGATGGTTTGAAGAAACAACTAACTCAGGTTGTGACTTTTATTAAACAAAAAATCAAGTAGCATTTGTACTCATTATTATTATCGCAGCCGAAAATACCCCGTCTCTAATAACGGGTGTCCGATTAAAAGCGGGTAAAAATAGTTAGTTCAAAAACACTTATGTTGACAAATCATCGTTGACAACAAAATTCAAAAACAGGAAAAAATAACTAGCGATTATCTGCACCTCTATAATTTTTGAATTTTGAATTTTAAATTCCCCGTACTTCTACGGTGAAGCAAGCTACGCATAGCGTATTTGCAGGAGAAGGAGTCGAACTCAGTTGTTAGTCTAGCAAAGCAGCCCTAGACCCACTAAACCTGCCGCAGTTTGCTCTTAAGCTTAAGCAGAACGGCAGGCTTTTTTGTTATTTAGTCTGCTACATACAAAATCGGCGTCAAAATGTGATAGCTAGTCCACAGATCGAAAGCAGTAAGAGCAAATTTTTACCAGATAAATTTGGTAGCAATATCCTTGGAAGTGTTATACTTTTATACCAAAGTTAGCCTTTACAGAAAGAATTACATAGTATAGTTCCAGATCAGATATTTAGTAAAAAATTATATTTTATCAGACAAATTAAACAAAAAAATCCTATTTCATGATATGGATAGTCTTCGCACGGGAATACTAAAGCATAGAAACAAGAATTATGAGCATAGTCCACAATGTTAGTAGTATTAGATACATTATATGCATTTCCTGGCTATCGCATCACCGAGCAAATCTACTTAGGCAGTAAAACCCTAGTTTATCGGGGCATTAGAGAACAAGACCAAAAATCAGTCGTTCTGAAATTGATGCGGAATGAGTATCCGACGTTTGCGGAAATCGCCCAGTTCCGAAATCAATATATCATCACCAAAAACCTTGATCTTCCTAGCATAGTCAAAAGCTATAGCTTAGAAAACTTCCGTAACAGCTACGTCTTAGTGATGGAAGATTTTGGCGGCATTTCCCTCCAAGACTGGCGACTGGAGGACAGGGGGAAGGAAGAAAACTGGCTTTCCCTAAATGAGTTTTTCCACATTGCGATTAAAATTGCTTCTACCCTTGAAGGACTGCATCGTGATCGCATCATTCACAAAGACATCAAACCTGCCAACATCCTCATAAACCCTACCACAGATGAAATAAAACTCATCGACTTTAGTATTGCCACCCTCCTACCAAGAGAAATTCAATTTCTCACGAATCCCAACATCTTAGAAGGTACTCTGGCTTATATTTCCCCAGAACAAACCGGAAGGATGAACCGAGGTATCGACTATCGCACCGATTTTTATTCCCTCGGTGTTACCTTCTTTCAACTCCTCACCGGAAAGTTACCCTTCACCAGCAAAGATCCGATGGAGTTAGTTTACTCTCACATTGCCAAACAACCGCTAAAAGCTAGCCGGATTAACTCCAATATTCCGCCAATTTTGTCTGACATTATCAGCAAGCTGATGGCAAAAAATGCCGAAGACCGCTATCAGAGTGCTTTGGGGTTAAAGCATGACTTGGAGGCTTGCCAAAGCCAGTGGCAAGAAACAGGAAATATTGCACCCTTTGAACTAGGCGTGAGGGACATCTCAGACCGTTTCGTAATCCCCGAAAAACTCTATGGTCGCCAAGGTGAAATTGAAACCCTACTCGCTGCTTTTGGGCGCGTGGCAGATGGAGCAACAGAAATGATATTAGTTGCAGGTTTCTCTGGCATTGGCAAAACTGCTGTGGTCAACGAAGTCCACAAACCGATTGTGCGGCAGCGTAGTTACTTCATCAAAGGAAAATTTGACCAGTTTAAACGCGACATTCCCTTATCAGGATTGGTGCAAGCTTTTCGGGACTTAATCGGGCAACTACTCTCGGAAACTGATGCCCAAATTCAACAATGGAAAGCCAAAATTCTGCGGGAATTAGGTACACAAACTCAGGTAATTATTGATGTAATTCCTGAACTAGAACAGATTATTGGCAAGCAACCTCCAGTTACAGAACTCTCTAGCGGTGCTGCCCAAAATCGGTTCAATTTATTGTTTCAAAAATTCATCCAAATCTTCACTACGAAAGAACATCCCCTAGTTATCTTTCTGGATGACTTGCAATGGGCAGATAGGGCATCTTTGAAATTGATTCAGTTATTAATGTGTGAAAGCACGTTGTCTTCTCTATCAGAAGACACAGAACAGATGCGTGAAACTAAGGGGGGTTTATTATTAGTTGGTTCCTATCGAGACAATGAAGTTTCCAAGGCACATCCGCTTTATTTGACACTACAGGAGATTGAAAAAGCAAAAGCAATCATTAATACGATTACCCTTACACCCTTAAATCAGGGGGATTTAAATCATCTAATTGCTGATACCCTTCATTGTCCTGAATTAATTGCTGTTCCTCTCACCCAGATGGTGTTTGCCAAAACTAAAGGCAACCCCTTCTTTTCCGTTCAATTTCTTAAATCCTTACACGATGATGGACTAATTGTATTAAATTTTGATGTTGGTCATTGGCAGTATGATATTTCAAAAGTCAAAGAATTAGCTCTCACAGATGATGTAGTAGAATTTATCGGACTGCAAATAGAAAAATTGCCAATATCTACCCAAAAAGTTCTGAAACTGGCTGCCTGTATTGGGAACCAATTTGACTTAAAAACTCTGGCGATCGTAAATGAAAAATCTGTAGTAGATACAGCATCAGACCTGTGGCAAGCATTACTTGATGGGCTAGTTTTACCACAGACTGAAAATTACAATATCTTTTCAAAAGATAATACTAATCAAGAATTAATCGTTCAGAGAATAGAATCTACACAATTTCCAATTTCTAATTTACAGTTACCTAAATATAAATTTGTACATGACCGAGTGCAGCAAGCCGCTTATTCTTTGATTCCCGAAGAACAAAAAAAGCCAATTCACTTAAAAATTGGGCTACTGTTATTGAACAATATTCCAGTTGCAGAACAGGAAGAAAAGATTTTTGAGCTTGTCAATCAGTTTAATATCGCAGTGGAATTCATCTCTCCTCAAGCTAAACGAGATGAACTGGCCCAGATGAATTTAATTGCTGGACGTAAAGCTTTAGCATCAACAGCTTATCCATCTGCTGTGAAGTATTTAACTACCGGCATCCAACTGCTGGCAGATGATAGCTGGGAGACTAAATATAAGCTAATCCTAGCTTTGTATGAGACAGCCGCAGAGGCGGCGTACTTGGACGGCGACTTTGAGCAAACCGAGCAATTAGCAGAGGTCGTGTTGGTACGAGGGAAAACTCTCGTAGATAAAGTTAAAGTTTACGAAGTAAAAATTAAAGCCTATGGGGCCCAGAACCGAGCACTCAAAGGAATTAATACTGCACTAGCCTTTTTGAAGCTTTTAGGAGTGGAGTTTCCTGAACATCCAAGCCAATCTGATGTTCAGCTAGTAATGGCAGAAATAGCATCAAATCTGGCTGGGAGGAGTATTGAAGATTTAATTGATCTACCAGAAATGACAGAAGCTAAAGCGCTGGCAGTTATGAGTATTCTATCAAATACTCAAGCTTTGACTTATCAAGCTATTCCTGAGCTATTCCCACTTATTCTTGTTAAACAGATCAACTTATCCCTACAATATGGCAATGCACCATTGTCTGCCTTTGCCTATGTTAATTATGGAGCAATACTGTGCGGGCTAGTGGGAGATATTGAGTCTGGCTATGAATTTGGTAAACTAGCTGTAAATCTTTTGTCTAGGTTACAAATTAAAGAAATTAGTGCGAAAGTTCTTGGATCTTTTCTTCCACTTATTAGACCTTGGAAGAAGCACGCCAAGGAAATATTAAAACCTTTATTGGAAGCTTATTTTATCAGTACAGAAGTAGGAGATTTAGAGTATGCAGCTTATGCTCTACACGCTTATTCTTACAGTTCATATTTTATCGGTAGAGAACTGTCAGGGCTAGAACAAGAAATGGCAAATTATAATAATGCCATCAGACAAATCAAGCAAGAAACAGTATTGCAATGGAGTACTATTTATCGGCAGAGTATATTGAACTTACTAGGACGTGCAGAAAATTCATGTTGTTTAATTGGTGAAGTTTATAATGAAGAGAAAATGCTGTCGATTCACTTGGAAAGGAAAGATAGACTCGGACTTCTATATTTGTATGTCAGCAAACTTCATCTTTGTTATCTATTTCAGGAATTCCATCAGGCAGTTGTAAATGCCACACTAGCAAAAAAGTATTTAGATACTGCAATAGGACATTTAGTTGTCCCAGTTTTCCATTTTTATGATTCTTTGGCAGGTCTAGCTGTGTATTCTGACGTATCCAGATCTGAGCAAAAATGCATTCTCGCTCAGGTTCAAGCTAATCAAGAAAAAATGAAGCATTGGGCGCATTATGCCCCAATGAATTATTTACACAAATATTATCTTGTAGAGGCTGAACGCTATCGGATTGGAAGTCAATATCTCGAAGCAATGGAATTCTACGATCGCGCTATCTTCCTGGCCAAAGAACATGAGTACATGAATGAAGAAGCCCTGGCTCAAGAACTTACCGCCAAATTCTATTTAGAATGGGGTAAACATAAGATTGCCCAAACCTACCTAACAGATGCTTACTATAGCTATATTCGCTGGGGAGCCTTAGCCAAGGTTGACGATTTGGCAAAACGCTATCCCCAATTACTTGCTCCTATATTTCAGCAAGAAAAACTGAGTATCCATTCCAGCCAAGAAAGCACTTCTTTCAATAGCACATCTATATCATCTTTATCTACCCTGAGTGATCAACAAACTGTTATTGGCTCGAAGAGAAGTATTTCTGACTCTCTGGATTTAGCCGCATTCATTAAAGCATCTCAAGCACTTTCTGGGGAAATCGAGCTTGAGCGACTACTTTCTACTTTAATGAAAGTTGTGATGGAGAATGCCGGAGCCTCTAAATGCGCTTTGATTTTAAGCGAAGGCGATAACTTAGCATTAACTGTCATGGCTGTTTGTTCAAGTTCAACTTTTGAGCAGACTTACACAGAGTTTCCATCAACGTCCCTAGAGTCAAGCTACGATGTTCCCATTACTTTGATTAACTACGTTAAACGCTCCAGGGAAATCTTGGTTATTGATAATGCAATGGCTGTTTCTTTTCTAGCAGCTGATAGCTATATTATCAATGAAGAACCCAAGAGTTTGTTGTCTACACCTATTATCAATCAAGGTAAATTGATTGGGATTCTTTATCTAGAAAATCATTTGACGACAGGAGCATTTACACGCGATCGCGTAGAAGTCCTCAAACTTATCACCACTCAAGCAGCAATATCCCTAGAGAATGCTATCCTCTACAAAAATTTGGCACAAGCTAAAGAAAGCTTGGAGGAATACAACCATATTCTAGAGGAAAAAGTCCAGGAAAGAACGCAGGAACTCAACGACAAAAATCACTGTTTAGAACAAGCTCTAGAGGAATTGCAACTTACCCAAATCCAATTGATTCAAAGTGAAAAAATGTCTTCTTTGGGACAAATGGTGGCGGGAATTGCCCATGAAATCAATAATCCTATTAACTTTATTCATGGCAATATTAATCATGCTAGTGAGTATGTCCAAGACTTGCTCGATTTGGTAGTTGTTTATCAGCAGGAACATCCCCGTCCTTCGCCTTTAGTTGAGGAAAAAGCTGAGGAGATTGACATAGATTTCCTAGCAGAAGACTTGCCAAAAATTCTAGATTCAATGAAAGTGGGGAGTTCGCGTATCCGAAATATTGTTTTAGGCTTACGCAACTTTTCTCGCCTAGATGAATCTGAGATGAAGCCTGTAGATGTTCATGAGGGAATAGAGAACACCTTAATGATTTTGCAGCACCGAATTAAAGAAAATAGCAAGTTTCCAGAAATTGAAGTCATTAAAGAATACGGAAAATTATCAGAAGTTATTTGTTACCCTGGTCAACTCAATCAGGTGTTTATGAATATCCTGAGTAATGCAATCGATGCTTTAGAAGAGTCATTTGTCATTGGTCATCCATCATTGGTAAATGACAAAGAACAAATAACAAAGGACATAGACGCATCAGCGGCTTCTCATAGGGTAAGACAAATTCACATCTTTACTGAACTAACAGATTCTAATACGGCGATAATTCGGATTGCGGATAACGGTTCTGGTATGACAAAAGCGGTGCAGCAGAAAATCTTTGACCCATTTTTTACCACCAAGTCGGTAGGAAGTGGCACGGGGTTGGGGTTGTCGATTAGCTATCAGATTATTGTGGACAAACACAAGGGTAGTTTAACCTGTGATTCCACATTAGGAAAGGGGACTGAGTTTACTATTGAGATCCCGATGCAACAATCAGATATCTAGAATATAGCAATCCTATTTGATTTGCTCTCCACCGAGAGGCTCAGATATCCGACTTCTTCTTGAAGAAGTCGGGGATCTTTTTGATCGTAACTCATTTAGGATTGCTATAATAACACTTCTTTTAAAATACAAAGTTGGGTTAAGTAAAGCGAAACCTAACATTTGGAAGTTTGTCGAGTTTTGCTCCGCTCTAGCTAACCTACAATTCTAAAAACCCAGTTTGTCACAAAAACTGGGTCATTTATAGGACTCATCAAAACAACTCTAACAAGCTACTAGGATACGGGTGTAGTTGTCATATTCACTAAAGACTCTTGACGTACACGCCGCCCTGTAATTACCATCTTGACTCCACTACCAGGTGCTAGGGTAAAACCTCGACGCTCAAGTCGCTCAGGTTGCTGATTAACTAGCGCTAGCTGATAGCTTGATAGGATGGTTGCCAATACTAGTTTCATTTCAAATAAGGCCAAAGCCTCACCAAGACAACGACGCACGCCACCACCAAACGGCAGAAATTCATAGGGAGAAAATTGGCGTTCTAGAAAACGCTCTGGTTGAAACTCCTTAGGTTGGGGATATAAATCTTCACGTTGATGAGTAAGATAAATACTAGGAAGCAATACTGTTCCAGACTCTAAAGTATGTCCCAAGAGTTTAACGGGTTCTTGTACTACCCTTGGGAAACAGAACAGTAAAACAGGGCTAATTCGCAAGATTTCATTACAGACAGCCGTAAGATATGGCAGTCGATAAATGCTCATAGGGTCTGGGGAATCACCGAGAGTGTCCAGTTCTTGGAGCAGTTTTTCACGGACTAGAGGCTTTTTGTGAATCCAGTACAATCCCCAAGCCATTACAGATGCCGTAGTTTCATAACCGCCAACTATTAGGGTTATTAACTGATCACGCAATTCATGATCTGTCATTGATTGACCAGTTTCATCTTGAGCTAACATCAGCAAGGAAAGGATATCGACGCGTTCTGAATTAGGCTGTTGACGACGTTCAGCAATTTCGGCGTAGAGCAATTGATCGATTGTCTGCCGATTACGCAGAAATTTTCCCCAAGGACTCCAAGCTCCTAAATCCTGTTGCAAGAATGGGAGAAAGAAAAAACTAGAAGTGATAGGTGAATGAGAGAGATCTAACAGCAATGGCAGTAAATGCTTAAGTTTTTGAAATCTTTCACCCTCATACAACCCTAATACAACTTGTAACATAACTTGTAGAGATATTTCTTGTGTTATGTCACGAGCCAAAAAGGGCTGATTTAGTAGTAACTGACTAAAGACATTTTCGGTCAGATTACAGATTTGTTGGCCATAGCTTTGCATTCGCTCTCCATGAAAAGAAGGCATGATCAATTGTCGTTGTTGTTTATGACGACTGCCATCAAGTATGAGAACTGAATTTTTTCCTAGCCAGGGTTCAGTAATTCTATTGAATTCACCAACAGCTAGAAATTTCTTTCTATCATTCGTTAAAATTTCTTGGATTGCCTGAGGATGATTCACAATTACTACAGTATCGCCAAAGCCAATTATCCTACCAGTAAAAATGTCGGGATATTGTTGAACTGCGTTTTCCACGTAGCCCACAGGGTCAGTAATCCACTGAAGCTTTTGTAGCAAAGAAGGGGTTTTGAGAGGATTAGGTAGTTGCATCTGAATTTTAAGTCCAAACCAAAATCGAAAAATTGTATTAGCGAGGATAAACCCTTAACAGAATAATGTGAGGTTCATCTATGATGAACTTTCAGCAAAATAGGATACCTCTTAAATATCCTATTTTCTTATAAAGATAGAGCGATAATTTATTGATTTAACTCCAAGCTTTCTATAGTTTGATAGCGACCAGAGTGATAATACCAATTCAGATTTGCAGATATCCAGCTATGTAGTCCTGATATATATTGGGCAAGTTCAACATCTAATTCCTCTCCAAAAGATGGAAGAGATAATTCAAATTCTTTCAAGCGATATACTTCTTGATCATGCATTTCGCTAGCCGCGATAATTGCTTGTTCTAAAGAAACCTTTTGTTGATCATGAATTATCAAGACTAAATTATGAACATCGCCACTTGACATTTCTCTATGTACGGAGAAAATATCATTACACCAAGCAAGAATGTTAATTGTCATCAATTTTAACTCTTTCATCACCTCATGATTTCGGAGAGAATCAGGAATTATTAAATAATTGCAAAGTTCCATCAATGCAAGGAAAACATACCCACCTAAAGTTGACCTACGTATAAGCATATAACTGTCAACATCGGGTGAAATTTCCTGTGCCCGGTTAACTGCTTCTTGAACACAGCCATCGAAATAGCCTTCATAGCGATAAACAAAGTAATGAAACCATTCTTGACTGCCTCTTTGAAGTATCCGTTGTCGTAAATCACTTAAGGCATAAGCAAGTGGTATATCCTTACTCGTGAGTTCTGCACCATTCAATATTTCCAAAAATCTCTTATGAAAATCTTTGAGAACATCGGGTTGTCTTCCTAAATTTGATAAATCACACTGGTCATCCCAAATAAACGCCCAGCTCAACCAATCATTTGCAATTTTCAATTCTTCAAGCTGGCAGTTAGGATAGGCACTTGCAGCTAGAAAGAAAAATTTTGATTTGTAAAAACGCTCATAAGATGATTCATTGGCCAGGAGGTTGAAGCGCAGTACCCATTCAAAAGCGTGCTTTTCTAAAATATTAACATGCTTATTGATCTGGGACGGAAATGGGCAGTATAAACCAGGGGAAAGTAATTGCTGCATAAAAAATGTATTAGTTTAAAGTATCGAAAAAAAATGAATCACAGTAGAACAAAGACAATAGATCAATAGATTTTTTAAGAGTGTTTGAAACAATTTTGAAAAATTCATAATACAATAACACCACGTTTTATAAAGTGTGTGTAAATCAGATTTACATCACTATCCGTAGTATGCAAACGTATATGAATATTTCAAAATGTATCTAACTATTGTTCAATATTTTTTATTAAGAACTAACCGTAATTATGTGTAATTATTTTTTTTTAATAAAAATAGCACTAACCGTAATTATGTGTAATTATTTTTTTAATAAAAATAGCTACCTCTGTGTCTGTTCATGATAAATACCGTTGACTAAGTGAACAATTTAAATTATGGTATCAACAATATTGTTCTGGAATAGCGGTATTTTTATACAAAGACAAGGGTAATAATGACTAATTTCAGAGCGATCGCCTTCATGAAATAGGATGTTAAACTCTAGTGAAAGTGAAGATTGGTGGTTCATTTCCATCCTGTAGCGATCGCCCCCGTGGTCGCATAGGGCAATTTAGTGTGAGAATGTTGCTGTTGTCAGAGTTTTGGGAACTATAGGATTGTCAGACGAGAAATTTGTCAGTCAGTCTGCGAACAAAATAGAGGTGACTTAGCTGCGATCGCAGGGCAATAGTGAATAAGTAACGAGGAGTTAAATTAATTTAAATACATGAATTACAAGCCAGATATGAAAATACTTTATGAACCAGAAGATAATTTAATTTTAGTGGTGGATGATACTACTACAAACTTAGAAATTGTCTTTGGCATATTAACTAATGTAGGCTTTAAAGTTATTACAGAAAATGATGGAGAAAGGGCACTTAAACAGGTTGAATCTAGACTACCTGATTTAATTTTGTTAGATGTAATGATGCCGGGAATAGATGGATTTGAAACCTGTAAAAGGCTGAAAAACAATTTAGTCACTTGTGATATTCCCGTAATTTTTATGACAGCCAATTCTGATACTGATAGTAAGGTAAAGGGTCTAAATATCGGTGCAGTTGATTACATCACCAAACCGTTTCATGAAGAAGAATTATTAGCTAGAATTAAAACTCATCTTCAATTACGAAATCTCACAAAAACTTTAGAAAAACGAGTTGCAGAAAGGACAGCAGCGTTGTCTAGGGCATTAAAAGACCTACAAGAGTCTCAACTTCAGCTTGTACAGACAGAAAAAATGTCTGCCCTTGGTCAATTAGTAGCAGGAGTTGCTCATGAAATTAATAATCCAGTTGGTTTCATTCATGGCAATCTCGGACACGCTTCAGTATATTTCCAAGACATGATTAACCTCATTGATCTCTATCAGCAGCACTACCCTAATCCAGTTCCAGAAATTCAAGAGCGAATTGCAGCGATAGATTTGAAGTATATACTTTCTGATCTACCTAACTTAATTTCCTCAATGAAAGAGGGTGTTCAGCGCATTCGCAACATTAGTACCAGTCTGAGAACCTTTTCTCGATCAGATAGCGATCGCAAAATTTCTTGCAACATTCATGATGGCATCGACAGTACAATCATGATTCTCAAACACCGCTTAAAAGCATCCGAGGATCGACCCGATATTCAAGTAATTAGAGATTACGATAATTTGCCAGAATTAGAATGCTTTATCGGACAACTAAATCAGGTAGTTATGAATTTATTAGCTAATGCTATTGATGCTTTAGAGGAGTCTAATATAGGACGCACCTATATTGAAATCGAAGCAAATCCCAATCAAGTTTTGATTCAGACCACCCTCACTGAAAACAAAAATCATATTTTAATTCGCATTAAAGATAATGGCGTGGGAATGTCGGCTGATGTCCAGCAAAAAATCTTTGACTATTTATTCACCACTAAGGCTGTAGGTCAGGGCACAGGATTAGGATTATCAATTGCTCGTCAAATTATTGTCGAAAAACATGGAGGAACTCTAGAGGTAAATTCAGTACTAGGACAAGGTTCAGAGTTTATCATTAAGCTTCCGATTTAAGAATCATAGTAAGTCGCGTTCTAGGCATCTTGGAGATTCTTTTTTTCTCCTGTGATTGACGCTATGCATAGCTTGCTTAAGAGTAGCAGTAGGCTACCCTAGCTTTTTCATAGGGAATTAATATATCAGCAAAATGTTTCTGACGATTTGGTAATTATAATTCTGTAGAGAAATCATTCTCAATGAAAGAAGGCACAGATCGCATTTGTAACATCAGCAACAGCTTGCGAACTTTCTCTAGAGCAGATACAGAACGAAAAGTTCTCTTTAACCTTCATGAAGGTATTAACAACACTCTCCTCGTTCTCAAGCACCGTTTGAAAGCTAATCTGACTTTTCATTTCTCTCCTTTTAGGAGAGAGACTTTGAATTTTCCCCCTTAGAGTGTCGGGAACAAGCGGATTTATACGTGGGTGATAATGGGGACGTAACCTAGAAGAGACTTTGCAAAACCGGGAACTTTCGCAACGAGAAGGTTCAGAATTTGTGATGACCAATACCAACACCATTCATTAGAAACAAAAGCAAGCATCAAATTCTCTGAAGAAAGAGATTAAGTAGTTACTTTAGAGACATTTTGGGGAACTCTATAACTGTAGTTCCAAGATTGTGTTCTCAAAATTTATGACCAATGCACTTAACCACTCAATAGCTACGCTTAATCTTTCTTTAGAACGCGATGTATTTTTACGTACATTAATCAGAGAATTATCTGGTACTTTACAGGACGTAGTTGGCTTAGAAGAAGCTTCTGGATTTATTAGTGTAGTTGGTGAAAGGATGGGTACGCAGCTCAACCAAGATTATAAATCTGCGCTGGAAGTCTCCAACCTTTCCCGTAAGCAGGTAGCTGATGTCTTGGTTGATTTAAAAAAACGAATCCAGGGCGATTTTTATGTGATTGAGCAAAATGATGAAAAAATAATCTTTGGCAACCGCGTCTGCCCATTTGGAGACAAAGTACTTAATCGCCCTGCCATGTGCATGATGACTTCAAACGTCTTTGGGACGATCGCAGCTAATAATCTGGGATATGCGAAAGTAGAATTGCAAGAGACGATAGCACAGGGTGCTTCTGGATGTAGAGTTATTGTTTACTTAAAACTTACAGAAGAGGCAGAAGATGTAGAAGGTCGAGAATACTTTAGGGGACTAGAGTCTGTCTAAACCCTTTAGCACTAAACCAAACCCAGGATACAAACTTGAGTGCAGATATGTAAAGTATAGTCAAACCCTGAAAATGGAAGCCCCATGACTCCTGAACAATTTATTGAATTTGCCAGAGTTTTACCAGAACCTTTACTCCTGGTGAGTGGAGAGGGTCAGTTGTTAGCTACTAATCAACCAGTAGCAGATATGCTGGGGTTACGCCGTCAGGAACTGCGGGAAAAAATGCTCTTTGAACTTGTAACTGAGTCTGCTAACGATGTTCTAAAGTACCTGCAAGCTTGTTCAAGTAGCAGAGCAATGGTTATTGGCTCCTTGACTTTACGAAAGAATGATGGACAAACGTTAATATGTCGTAGTCAAGGAGCCGTTATTCAACCTTGGTCTCCTGAATCTTCAGCTTTAATTCTCTTACGCTTGGAAAATAGAACTTTAGCCACCAGTAATTTCGTTCTCCTGAACCAGAAAATCAATGAGTTAGCAAAAGAAGTTCAGAGACGTAGACAGGCAGAAGAAGCGCTCCAGGAAGCGAATCAAGAGCTAGAAATTCGGGTTGAGGAACGTACAACTGCTTTACAAGAAACACTAAAGGAACTGCAACTTACCCAAACTCAGCTTATCCAAGCTGAGAAAATGTCTAGTTTAGGTCAGATGGTCGCTGGTATTGCCCATGAAATTAATAACCCCGTAAGTTTTATTTATGGGAACCTTCACCACGCCCATAAATACACTCAGGATTTACTGAAGTTGGTGCAAATTCATCAACAAGTTTGTCCAAATGCTCCTCCAGAAATCCAAGAGCAAATAGAGGAGATAGACTTAGATTTTCTGATTGAAGATATAACTAAACTCTTCCAGTCAATGAAAGTGGGAACAGAACGCATTCAGGAAATTGTTAAATCACTACGTAACTTTTCCAGACTTGATGAAGCAGAACTTAAGCAAGTTAATATCCATGAAGGAATTGATAGTACTTTAATGATTTTGGAGCATCGCCTGCAAGCTAGGCATGAGTACCCAGAAATCACAGTCATCAAAAAATATAGTCAACTGCCGAATGTAACTTGCTACCCTGGTCAACTCAATCAAGTGTTTATGAATATCCTTGCTAATGCGATCGACGCACTGGAGCCGTCGGCGAACAATGAGAATCAAAAACTGACAAAGAATAATCCCCAAATTAAAATTAAAACTGAGATAATTGATGAAAAATGGATAGAGGTTAGTATTGCTGATAATGGTTTGGGGATAAATGAACAAGTTCGCTCAAAGCTATTTGATCCGTTTTTCACCACTAAAGCCGTGGGCAAAGGTACTGGACTAGGGCTATATATAAGCTATCAGATTATAGTTGAAAAACATAACGGACAACTTAGCTGTTTTTCTGCTCCAGGAAAAGGTGCAGAATTTGTAATTAAGATACCTGTTAGCTCAGTTTCATAAAATTTAATTACTACTTTAGGATTTTTGCCAAAAATAAAGATAACGATCATCTATTAGTAATAGTTTTATTTATATATAGCAATCCTAAATCATTCGTGAAAAGTTAGATCCCCTACTTATCAAAGAAGTCGGGGATCTGGACACCGATAATTTGATTTTAAGTTAAAAGATATGACAAACGCCTGTCTGCTCATTAGCAGACAGGCGTTTCTTTGAGTACAAAGTTTGGTTGAGACTCGGATTATTAAATCTCAGCAGTAGAATCTACTGAGGGTTGAGACTGACTAACCGAATCTAACTTTGGTAAAAGCAGTAGATTTTGTGCTTTTACACTACTGTTGATTGTTGCTTGCAAAATTGGGGTATGGGAAATGGAATTGTTAGCCAATGTAAACAGTGGATTTGACAAAATCCCTGCTATGGAAGTGGCAATTAATGTTACCACCAACCCGACCTGCAAAGGTCTCAGCCCAGGCAAATCCCAACGCACTTGGGGATAATTCTTCACTGCGTCGGACATTTCATGGGGTTCTTTGACTACCATCATCTTAACTACGCGAATGTAGTAGTAGATGGAGACGACACTGGTAACTAAGCCTAGTAAGACTAACCAATAAAGACCTGCTTGCCAACCAGCCCAGAATAAGTAAATCTTGCCGAAAAACCCCGCGAATGGTGGAATACCACCCAAGGAAAGCAGGGAGATACTCAATCCTAGTGTTAGGAGTGGGTCTTTTTGATATAAGCCAGAGTATTCGGCAATCTGGTCGGTTCCCGTCCGCAGTGAGAACAGGATGATGCAGGTAAAACCGCACAGATTCATGAACAGGTAAACCAGTAGGTAAAATATCATACTGGCATACCCTGCCTGTGTACTAGCAATCAAGCCAATCATCACAAACCCAGCTTGGGCAATGGATGAATAAGCTAGCATCCGTTTCATGCTGGTTTGGGCTAGGGCGACTACGTTACCCAAGATCATGCTGAGAACGGCCAGAGCAGTGAAGACAAATCTCCACTCGTCAGCAACAAGGGGGAAGGCTGTTGTCAGCAAGCGGATGGCTAGGGCAAACCCAGCTGCTTTGGAACCGACAGATAAAAAGGCGATTACTGGGGTGGGAGCGCCTTCGTAAACGTCTGGTGTCCACTGGTGGAAGGGTGCAGCGGAGATTTTGAAGCCAATCCCGGCGATCGCAAAAACCAGGGCAATTACTAAACCTAAAGATTGACCAACTTTAGCTGTGGCAATGCCATTAGCGATCGCACTTAGTTCAGTTTGTCCTCCAGATAGTCCATACAGCAGTGATACACCGTACAAAAATATTGCCGTGCTGGAAGCTCCAATTAACAAGTATTTCAGCGCCGCTTCATTGGAGCGTGGGTCACGCTTGGTATAACCTGTCAACAAGTAAGAGGAGATACTCAGGGTTTCTAGGGAGATGAAAATCATCACCAACTCACTAGCCCCGGATAAAAACATCCCTCCTAAAGTAGCACTCAGCAAAATAGCGATGAATTCGGCTAAAGGGGTGCCGCTCTGCTCAACGTAGCGAATTGACATCAGTATAGTCGCGATCGCAGACAAGGCAATAATCCCGCGAAAGACGATACTCAGGTCATCACCGTTAAAACTACCGGTAAAAGAGATGGGATTAGGAGAGTCCCATTGAAAATATAGGGCGACAATCGAAGCAAATAAACCTGCGATCGCTAGATATCCAATCCAGCGTGCGGATGTACGCCCCAAAATCAAATCAACAATCAAAACCCCCAAGAGGGTGAGAATAACAATCCCCTCTGGCAAAATCGTTCCAGCGTTCAACTGGGATGCAATATTAGCGAAATCCATGAGATGTATAGGTTTTGGCGATTAGACATTAAGGCTAACTCTGTTCACTCTAGCAAGTTTTCTAATTAAGAGACTAGCTCTTTTAACAAGAGCTTAACAGCTTGGATGCAGATTGCGATTGCACGCTTTCTCAGTATCTAGGAATTCACCTAACAGCTTTCCTACCTCGTTTTTCCGGCGCGACCTTTAGCGAATATCATAATTATGCCGCAGCCAGTGCGATCGCCAAGTACAAAAAGCTCATTAAAATTATTGGACTTTGGACCGAGGAAATTCCATCGGTCGAGTTCCAGGTCAGGCTCAAACGCAACGAACTAAGCATCCTCTTGTCAATAAACAGTCAAAATCAACACCTGATAAACAAAAAGCCGCGTAAATTTTCTTTCTTTTATTCCAAATGACGCTAACCATGAATAAATTTATGCGACTCCAATTCGTTCTATCAATTGCTACGTAAATTATTTTTTACTCGTTAAAGTATGTTCCTAACCATTCCTTAACAGTTGGAAACCAAACTTTTTCAATTTTTAAATTTGATAATGATAAAAATCGATGTATTCTTTTTCTTCGACTTTCAAATATAATCCCAATCGGTAAAGCATTAGCTAACTTTTCTAAACTTACTTTCTTGATTGACTGTAGAAGAATCAACAAAATTTTTAAGAATATAAATTCAGCTATGTTGAGTTGACTTTTCAAATGCTTTTGGTAAAATCCTGGTAACA
Source organism: Nostoc sp. NOS(2021) (assembly GCF_017115025.1). Classification (GTDB taxonomy): domain Bacteria; phylum Cyanobacteriota; class Cyanobacteriia; order Cyanobacteriales; family Nostocaceae; genus Nostoc. The sequence goes on from NZ_JABXKM010000127.1 coordinate 18,347, forward strand.
GTTTCAAAAGATAGGTCTTATTGACAATTCGAGGTCTATCTTTTTCTACCACAGATTGCTACAGTCTTTGCCAATCAAGTATTTCAAGCTATATCGTCGCCTCCCTCAGTGAACAGACACGTTTTCAAATTTCCTTAGATTTGTTTCGTTCATAGATAAAACAGCAAGTTGAACAGACTGGAAGTTGCTGCCAATTTAGAATCTAACGGCTAATTAGAAAAATAGCTGCGCCTTAGAGGCGCAACTGTTGAATTTAGTTGGCTTAACCTTTTATGTTGAAATAAAACCTTGCTATTCAGTGAGCCAATTCCAACCATCTCTCACTTTATCAGCAGCCCAACCAATGGCATAGCCAATATCATATGCTAAAGAAGTTTCTGTACTGGGCTCACCACCAATAATTACCTGTAGTAGGCTGTCATCACTTAACTCTTCCAGGTAGCTTGAGTTAATGTCCTGAATTTTGATTCTTGCTTCCATGATACCAGTTAACTCCACAGTAACAGTTGAATTTGAATTAAATAAGAAACTTATACTTAGTTGCCATTCCAGCCATCTACAATGCCTGTTTTGATGTCGGTCCAACTTTCATTAAGTATTTCCCATGCCTCTTTTACCCAGCCCAGGTCGCCGCCTTGGATGAGTTCGAGTTCATTAGCGGTCAGATCAGAGAGAAAGTTATCAGCATTCAGATCGGAAATTGTGATTGTACTCATTTGGGGTTTTTCCTCAAGGTTTACATTTCAGTACCAAATACAGGTGCTAAAATCGGGTTGGTTAACCGATTTACCGTCGCAAGAAGTACGGCTTTTAGCAGGGGCAAGTCGTCATCATATGACCCTGTTAAGTCTTGTAGCAGAACAATATCAGATACTGGAGCTATAGTTTATACCACTGACTATTTAAATTAATGGGTTGTATTGCAAAGTGCAGATGCATCATTTCACCTTGATATTAGCAGGGTTAATTGATTTCAGATAGTACCATTACTGAAGTTGACTTTTCTTGTTAAGTCTCTAAATAAAACTTTTATGTCCCTAAAAAATACAAAATTTTATTAGGACGCATCTATTACTTAATCAAGCTGCAAGCTCTCGCACTAATTCAAATAGAATATTTCAGGCAATTTCAATAAATCGCAAACTTTCTCATACCTCCGGAAAAATCATAGTTTCAGCCCACGTCAATCAGGAGCCTAACAGAGTTTGTTAAGAGCGATCGCCCCAAGCGCAGCTAGCGCTACCAACCGAAACACTGATTAAAACGTACCTTTGCCAGCTCAAGGTGTTTTACTTAAATGCCGATATAGCAAGACTTATAAAAAACTTTGTGATCTACTGAATTTTAACTATTAACTAAATTATTTATGTCCCAAAATATTCCTAACTGACATTTGGTTGTCTGCATCCATCCAACCTCTAAAGAGCCAATCAAGTCAGCAATTCTAAATTCAAAATCTGATAGCATTTAGCATCTGAAAATTCAAAGAGGAAAAGTTGCACCAAGAGAGCGATACAAGCGCTATGTGAAACTCAATGAAGAAAGCTGTCATTCGCTACAAACTTGTGCAAACCTGTACTAAGCATAAGGAGATTGCGATGACTCAGAAAACGTGGCTAATTACAGGTGCCTCGCACGGTTTTGGAGCGGAGATCGCAAAGGCAGTTCTGGCGGCGGGTGACACCCTGATTGCGACTGCAGGCAATCAAGCCGCTCTGCAACACTTCGGGTCAGGCAAGGATGTACTGGCCCTGAGCATGGATGTGACGGACGAGGCTCAGGTGAAGGCAGGGGTTGCAGCAGGGCTAGAGAGATTTGGACGGATCGATGTGCTCGTCAACAATGCCGGATTCGGTCTGCTGGGAGCGATGGAAGAATGCAGTGCCGAAGAGGTTGAGAGCGTTTATCGAACCAACGTCTTCGGGCTGCTGAATGTCACGCGATCTGTGTTACCCAACATGCGTCAGCACCGCTCTGGCCCTATCATTAATCTCTCTTCGATCGGCGGCTATCGATCCTCTCCTGCCTGGGGAATTTACTGCTCGACCAAATTTGCAGTCGAAGGCATTACTGAAGCTCTTCATGGCAAGTTGGCACCCTTGGGGATTCACGCAACGCTCGTTGAGCCAGGATACTTCCGCACCGACTTTTTAGATAGCAGTTCGCTTCGCCAGACCGTAGTGCAAATCTCTGATTATATCCAGACCCTCGGCAAAACACGCGATGTTGCCGCAGGACGTAATCATCAGCAACAGGGAGACCCGGTTAAGCTCGCCCAAGCCATCCTAATTCATAATTCCTAAGTTTATTAAAAACCGACTGATGGCAGCTTGCCTTGTAGCGACTGAAATTTAGACTGAACACAGTTGGCACAATTGCAACCAAGTTGATCAATAATCGGATTAGATATTTGAATCAACTTTGGTGTTGCCAGATCAGGAATTTGTTGTATAGATGCTACCGTCATAATTTGTGTAGCATATACAGATTTCAAGCTGGATGCTTGTGCTGGATTGACTACCAGCAACATGAATGCTAGAAGTGCGGGACAGGCAAGTAAAATTAGTTTCACTATGTTCATAATTCACACAAATATACCTTTGCTGATACAGCATACCCAACAAATTGCCGAGGTTCAACTTTAATTAGTGAGTATTGCTTAACTACGCCCGAATCCTTGACCCCGCAAAACCTTTGACCATACAAGTAATTCGCCCTGATCACCGCCAGCGGCCAGTAACTTGCCTTGGGGATGCCAAGCTAGGGTGGAAAAGCCTCCTGAGACACCTGTGATAATTTGGGATACTTCCTTGGCTTGGTTCCACAAACATAACCAGCCGTCAGCAGCAGCAGAGGCGAGAAGGAAGGTTTTGGGTGCAAAGGCGATCGCATTGATCACACCCACATGATTAGTTAATACTCGCGCCTCCCAACCTAAAGAATCATCCTCTAGCTTTTCCCACACCACAATACCTTCAACGCTAGAAGATGCCAGTATTGGCGCACCAACTTTCGTGGTAGCTTCTGACCATGCCAATTGGCGAATTTTACCAGGAAAGCCACGCATCACCCAAGGGTCAGGGTTGTTCCATTCTAAAACGGTGACACTCCGATCCATGTTGCCAGAAGCCAGGAATTTGCCATCGGGCGACCAAGCCATAGCTAAACTGACAGTAGTCATATCTAAGATATATGGGTCTTCATCCCAGTTTTGACTATGCCAAATCTTGACTCCTTTATAACCACTAATGGCTAAGTATTGTCCGTCAATGCGCCAATCTATACCCAATACTGAAGAGTTGTCGAAATTCAGCGTCACGACAATTTCATGAGTATCTGCATCCCAGACTTGGACATAACGCCCCAAACTAAAAGCCAGTTGGTTACTAGTATAATTCCAAGCCAGCTTGTCAACCCATGCGGGGGCATTTGACAACGTGGCGATTAATTCAGTATCGCGCCAAATTTTCACCTGTCCATCTTGTCCACCAACGGCTAAAAATTTTCTATCTGGGGAAAAGGCCAGACAGTCTACTGATTTACCGTTACCAGTTTGTAAGGTTGTGAGTTCGCCATCATTCCACAAAACTACTTCCCCGGCGGCGGAAGTTGCTGCTAAAGTTTTACCTTGTGGCGACCAAGCGATCGCAGTTACATAATCTGAAAGTGTCCCCGAATAGTGTTGTTCAAATTCCTTAGATTTGCTGGTTGTGGAGTTCATAGTTATTGGGTACTGGGTACTGGGAACTAAAGACTGGGGACTGGGGACTGGGGACTGGGAACTAGAGACTGAATTCTTCCCAATCCCCAATACCCAATACCCAGTCCCCAATTCCCTTTTAAGCTAAACAAGCGAGAAAATCTTGTTTGAGTTGGGCTGCATCAAGATTGCGACCGATGAAGACTAGTTCGTTTTTGGGAGTTTCGCTTGGTTTCCAGGGGCGATCGGGTTTGCCATCAAATATCATGTGTACTCCTTGGAATACAAATCGATTATCTTCTCCAGCAATATTTAAAATGCCTTTCATCCGAAAGATATCTGGGCCTTGAGTACGCAGTAACTCGGAAATCCAAGCGTTTAATTTTTCTCCATCGACTGCACCCGCTTCTACTAAAGCCACAGAAAAGACAGTTTCATCGTGTACGTGGGCATCTTCGCCTAAGAAATTTGGATCAATTTCTAATGCGCGGTTTAAATCAAAGGCTTTTACACCTAATAAAGCATCCATTCCTAGTTCAGAATTTTGGGTACGGTAGATTTTTGCGATCGCATTCATCGCCCGAATCCGTTTTTCTAATTCATCCAACTCTTCTGGCGCTACCAAATCTGTTTTATTAAGTAAAATCACATCGGCAAAGGCAATCTGTTCTTGGGCTTCGTCGGCATCCCAGTGCTGCCAAATATGCTTGGCATCTACAACTGTCACCACCGCATCTAAAGACAGTTGGTTTTGCAAATCTTCATCAACAAAAAATGTCTGAATTACTGGTGCAGGATCGGCTAATCCAGTCGTTTCGATTACTAAATGGTCAAATTTATCGCGCCGCTTCATCAAATTGCCAATGATCCGAATTAAATCGCCGCGCACTGTACAACAGATACAGCCATTGTTCATTTCAAATATTTCTTCATCTGCATCGATAATCAATTGATTATCAATACCCACCTCCCCAAATTCATTGACAATCACAGCAACTTTTTTGCCGTGTTCGTAGGTGAGGATGTGATTGAGTAGAGTCGTTTTACCTGCTCCCAAATAGCCTGTAAGAACAGTAACGGGAACTGAATTGTTGATTACGTCAGCCACCATACTCTAAATTCCCCTTGTCTCACCTTGTGGATAATCATTATCGCATATCATAAATCTTTTTATATTTTTTTGCTAACTTGCTGTTATTTTGAGTTTCAGTAAAATAATTACATAATTTAATCAATAAACATTTTATTTTTGTGCATCTGTAATAAGTCATAAATATTCACAAATTGGAGTAGCCTGATAGGAATATTGCATACAAGCAAAACTACTCCTTTGGAGAACTCTTAGAGTAACAACAGAAACTTCTACAGACTTATCGAAAGTCGCAGGTAGTGGCTTGACAATGCCACATTCAGCTATGCTGTTTGTTCTTTGCAATTTCTATAAAAGATAAAAGCGGCAAAACTGATAAAGGCAATAGCTATAAATATCTGAGAATATGTCCCATTACTGCGGTTACTCAAATTAACTCCAGGGACGATAGTCCAGTAACTATCGTCAATGGCAACTCCTTGCTTCTCTAACCACGTTCTCACTTCTCCTTCTCCACCCTCAGTCATAAATCCACTCACCGTTACTGTTTCACTTTTTGGAGCTTTGTGAACATACTCTTCAATATCACCCTTGTCCAATGAAATAATCAAATGAACCGGGGTGTTAGACTGAGAATTCTCTCTCAATGCAATATAGATTCTAGGTATACTAGTTCCCTTTTGTGTTACTAATGCATTGGGATCTGGATAGCCTGAAATATTGGCATAAAAACTGTGTTCAGCAATTTTGCCGGAACTTAGTTGAGCGATGCTAATTGTACCGATATCTTTGCCGAATGATTGCGCTAATGTAATATTTAGCATAATAAGCCCAATAATTAAAATAATTATCGGCATGATCGCATTTTTTATAAGTTGGTTATTTGTCAAATCATCAATTACATTCCACTTAGCAGAAAATTCTTTATCTGGATTTTGACTTTGAACTCGATTGCGTAAATAAGTCCCTAACAATATAACTGGAAGATTAAGGATCATTAAACTTACAGGTTGCCACTGCTTACCAAACATACTCATCTGCATTTCTCCCAAAAATTTCACTGGGCCAGTATAGTGAAAGTCCCAATATATTGTCAGTGCAAGATACGCACAATACGCTAGAGATAAATATTTGAATTTCTGATTGTTACTCATTTTTTAAATTTTGATTGCCCCTCACTTTTTAACCTAATAGAGATTAAACCGAGATCCGTACTCAAACGGAAATAGGGGCAGATATAGCAATGCAATTTGTAACTTTTCATACTCCCTCTTACCTCTCAACGAGAAATCAAGGGTTTCGACCATTTTGCAGGGGGGGAGTGAATAATTACTGCAATTTAGCGATCGCTAATTTCACACCATTTACCTTCAGAGATTACATCACCCTTAGCTTTAGTAGCGGCCTGACCACAATCTTAAGGATATGGAGAAGAATTAAATATGACTCATACCGGGTAAGATTCAAAGCCTCTCTCCTTTTAGGAGAGAGGTTTGGAGAGAGGTCAGAGTATATTGCATACAAACGAGAAGTGCTATCTGATAATAATGATCGCAAACAAGAAAATTATACTTTGATGGAAAAGTGAGGATTTAATTTTCTGAAGAGAACAGAAAATCTTGAACTGCTTCTAAAACAACTGCTGGATATTCTTCATGCAGTCCCAGAGAACCAGGAATGACAACGCTTCTCACTCCTGGTAAGGCTACCAAAGCGTTCATTTCTTCTCGTGATTTGGGTGGGCTAGATTCCCCAATTACTACCATGAGCGGTACGGTTAAAGACTGCACAAGTTGCAGAAAATCAGATTGTTTGTGTACAGCATCGAGATTACCAGTTACAAAGGCCGCAGATGCAAATCGCGCTCCTGGTTGTTGAGTTATGTACCACTTATTCTCAATGAAACTGGGTGTAATTTTAGCCGCGTCAGTAAAGACATGACGACGGTACATAAAACTTAAGAAAGATTGGGTAGTGTTGAGTTTGTAGAGAGCTTGACCAAGTATAGGCGATCGCACCAATTCTCTCACAATGCCAGCTATTTGCTGACTTGCCCCCATTGTCGGCAAAGGCCCACGCCAAGTAGGAGCTAACAACACAATTCGTGAGAAAGCAGCCTGTTTCACAGCTAATTGTAAAACGTAACTAGCAGCATGACCAGCCGCGATCGCAGTAATAGGAGTATTAAAAATAGCTTTGACAAAATCTTCCAGAAATTGCTGATATATTTCTGGACGATAATTCAAACTAGGGCGAGAAGATTCTCCAAATCCAGGCCAGTCTATGGCTACAACTTGAAAATTGGGAGCTAGTAACCTGGCAAGTTCGCCCATTTCCAAACGTGTCGAAACAGTGCTGAAAGCTGGTAGAAGCAAAAGCGGTGAACCTTTACCGAGGGTTTCATAAACAACGCGCAATTGCTTATTTTCCCAATTCCAGAGATATTCTTGAACTACTCCACCAAAGCCAATACCAGCAGAGGTAGATAATAAATTTGTTGACATGAGACTAAATTTATTATTAAGAGTGAGAATTAAGAGTAAAGCAGAGCTATTTCATTTTCATCTAGTCCGCCTCAGAATGAATTCTGAGTCTAATAGCGAAAGTCGTCTTTAGACGACTGAAAAAAGGTTATAGTCCGTTAAAACTGACTTTAGCTATAAGAAAAGGAACTTCAGTTCTGGGCGGTTTCTGTCTAGAACGAAATAGCACTGAAGACACGATTCATTGCGTCTGTCATTTGCTTAATTAGGCAAATCTAACTTACATTCCAATGCTTTTTTTTGCATGGTTTTAAAAATATTGTAAAACCCATTAGCGCGGGAAGGTGTGAGACTAACGTTTAAACCTGTAGCTTGAATAAAATCTGGAGTAAGTTGGACAATCTCAGTTGGCGTTAGTCCATCCAATCCTTCAACCAGAAGCCCGACTAATCCTTTGGTTAACTGGGAATCGGAATCGCCCTGATATACAACCTTACCGTCATCCAAGGCTGCGGTGATATAAACTTGAGACACGCAACCAGGAACTTTATTTTCGGGTAATTTATCAGCTTCTGGGAACTCATTGAGCTTCTGAGCATACCAGATTAGCTGTTCATAGCGTCGCTTCGGTTCGGAAGCGCGTTGAAAGCGCTGGACAATTTTAGCGAGCGCAGGTGGCAAAGAATCTAGAGTTGAGGACATAACAGAAGCTGCAAATGATCGGTATCACTTTGAGTTTAAATTATCTTTAGAGCGATGCCTACGGCGGGCTGCGCCTACGCGCCGACCGTTCACCAAGGCATATCTTGACTATAACTTGTCAAATCCAGATAATTACTGCGATCGCATTCATCTGAGTCAGGTTTTTTAATGCCTGTAATCACAAAAATTTAATTTTTTTATAAGCAAGCTTTAACTGGAACCCCATAGATGCTACTATTGTATTTATCTATACTTTATACTATTACGTAACTATGGTGTATGCTTAAAATTTATGTGTCGTTTGATTTGACTTGAATCCAGATTTTCTGAAGGTTGGGCTGTTTGCACGTTCCTAACTCCCAACTCTCAGGTACAACTCAGTAGTGACTAGTGGCGATGCGATGCCTAGTTTGGGCTGCGCCTACGCACTTACAAAATTAGCTGCAAGTAGATTTTAACTAAGCAGCTAGATAATAATCGACAATTAAAAATTAAAAATCAAAAAAAATTCTGATTTTTAATTTTTAATTTCTCTCCCTTACGGATTAATTCGTAGTTTGTGCAGCTAGCATCTGCTTCAGCTTTTCTAATTCCGAAGCCCAACGAGGATCTGGACGAATAGCGTCTGAATCGGTAGTTGTGGTGCTGCTTTCACGAGAACCACCGCCACCGCCGCCACGACGAGGCTTCTTAGAGCCTTTCTCACGACGGCTACCTTCTCTGTTGGGGCTAGGAGTGGGGGTACTACTAGCAAGAGTAACTGGTTTAGGAGCTTGCTCCTCGCCCTCCTCACCCTTTGTACGAGGTAATGCCTTCTCTAGCTTAATGGGAGTGTCTTTAAACATCTGACCATTATACTTTTCAATGATTTCGTCAGCTTGCTCGTCGTTGTTGACTGTAAGAAAACCGAAACCACGGCATTTGCCAGTTTTGCGGTCTTTAATTAATTTAGTAGTTACAGCGTCACCTTCTGCTGCAAAAACTGCTTGTAGATCTTGACGATCTATTTCATCTTTAGGCAAATTACCTATATATAGGCGAACGGACATGAACTATACCTCCAGAGTTGAATGAACATGGCAAGGCAAGAAAACAATCATTTAGCTTTGGCTTTTAAATAGATGCTATTGACCAAGACTGCCATTAACCAATTTTTTTGCTCGAAACTGTCAACTTATACAACAATACAGTTTTTCGTCGGGATCAAGCTTGTTTAATCCAAAGGCTCACACTATGGTGAACTAATAACACCTTAATTCTAAGAATTGTAAATTTAATAGCCTAGTGCCTGCTAAAGTACACGCTTTCTTCCATGCCCTTTTTCGCAGAATCAAATACCATTCCTTACATTACCACGGTATTTTCTACGTAGCTAGTTTAGCGCATACATTTCCGACCTTAGTATGAACGCATCGTAACATAAAACACATTTTTTGATGCAAGGGGGCATATATTTGAAACAAAAACCAGCGACTGGCTGGTTAATTTCCTACTGTGTTGGGAGGATAAAAGGTATGGAGCGGGGGAAAAAGCATCCGAATTCACAACTAAGCTTTGGTGCTGAGTTACGTCGGCTGCTATTGTTTGTGTGAATAAATGTAACACTTGTCAATAAAATCTGCAACTTTTGTTTACATTCCAATTTGCCCAATCCCCAATGTCCAATGCCTAACCAGTGAGAAAAACGTATGCGCCCCAAGCTTGTGCTGCAACTGCCAAAAAAATAGACCAAATGGGATGAAGACTATGAATGGTTTTACCACTTTGAGTTTCCAGGGTTTGGATATCGATCCAAGGTGTTGCTCCTCGCCGGAACCAACCTGTGACGATAATTTGCCGACCGATCAAATCCTGGTGATTGACTGACTGTCCTAGCCAAGAAATGTGGTGTAATTTCACCAAGCCCGCGCTCGATTGGAAGATTAAATCTTGCGCTAGGGAGTTGCTAGTGCCTTGACGACCTAATAATTTGCCCACAATACGCACGCTGATGCTGTCAATGGGTAAAGCAGAAGGGTCAGATAACAGGTTGGGTAAGCTGTCGTCAGTTTGCACCGTGGCCGGTTTAATATCGGGGAAGAAAGGATTAATCCGCATCACTGTACCGATGCTAAAGCCAATCAGAAGGCAGCCTGTAATGAAAGACCAATCTTCATATATCCACTTTAGATTTAAAAACTTGAGTGCGAATGCTAGTTGCCAGGTTAGCCAGACTAAAGCTGCAAACAGAACCCCTAGAGGAATTCCTAACCAGGGAGCGATTTGTAATAAGAAAGACTGACGCTTAACCTTTGATGGAACGCTAGCAAAATGTAGTTCGGTGTCTAGATGCCAGTGACGGGCTATTTGGCAGAGGCGTTCGATGCGATCGCCCATTAAAGGATGGCTATTATTAATCGTAAACCATTGGCGATAGGGATTGGCAGTATCCCACTTCAAAAAGGATTCAAAAGATAGATTACTGGCAATAGTACCTAAAGATAAACTCTGTTGGTGGCTGACTGGTGTCAGGAGATTTAAGCTTTCTAGTTGCCAGCTGGTGTGTTCTTGTTTTTGAATATCAGCTGCAATGCCAATGGCAATTTTGAGTAAAGCGCGAATCAGCGCATTGGGATTACCAGTAATTTCAGCAGCGACGCGATCGCTATAATAAAGCCGCAACCGCGATAACCACAATGCAGTCCCAGTCAGCAAACACCAAACTCCATAAATTAGACTCGCCAGAATTGTCATCGGCCAGCGCCAAATTTTCCCTGATATTTTGTCTCCCAACTCCGACACTTGCTGATATAGCTTATGAGTTGGTAGTGTCACCAGCAGCAACAAAGACATCACAGCAAAATCCCAGTGAGCAATATGTCCTAGCTGCGTGGCGTAAATAGTGGCGATTTCATCATCTGCTAGTTGCTCTAATAGCCCTTGACTCACAACAATCCTGGCATTACGTGGTAAACTACCATAGGTCAGGATAATTGGTGCAGCCATTGGTAAAATACGCAGCTTGGGTAATGGCCAGTATCGCTGTTGGCAGCAACGTTGTAGCACCCGGACGGCTTCGCGGCTATGAGTATTCAATACATCTTTGGAAAATTCTCGCTGACCATACAAGTTCGCCAGTAGCAGATCCAGCAACCAAGGTGATACTCCGATTAAAATCACCAATACTATTAGCAAAAATTGAGTAGGGTCGTTATATAAAACCTGCAATGGCTCCAGATAAGGTAGTTTTACTAAAGTCTGGTTGATAAATCCCATTGCTAACTTGAGGATTTCTCGGATCACGCAAAACAGGGCGATGAATGTTCCTGCTGACAGTAGCCGCAAAGGAATTAATTTCGGTTTACGCAGGGGCTGCCATGCTCTGGCGCGTTGTGCTTGCCGCCAATAAATAACGCCGAATAATTTGGCTTGGGTGCGGGTAACGGAACCCATGAAGCCGTTTAGGGGCGCAGTAGGTGGTGGTAGTGGTGTCGCTACTGTAGCTTTGAGTCTAACTAGTGGCACCATCGTCGGGGTGTCGTCGCTCTTGGTTTCTATTACTTGATCATTTGGCTTTTCCTCGAATGTAGGAGTTTCCGGGGGAGTAACTGGGATTGAATCTGGGGTTGAATTTGGGATTGAATCTGGGGTTGAATCTGGGGTTGAATTATCAAAAGCAACAAATCCAGTTTCGACATTTTTTGATTCTTGATCAGGTTTTTTACGTTTTGTCAGGTGTTCGAGAGCGCGTGTTGCCCACTCTTGAACTTGGGGATTGTTACTCTCAATGAGATTCTGAGAAATAGCGATCGCTTTGGGAACTTCGCCAGTGCGAGCATAAGCCATCACTAAACCAACCTGGGCTTGTAAGCTAGCAGTCGCATTGCTTTGGCTGCTAGCAATCGGTTCTAGTTGAGCGATCGCTGTTTGGTAATTTCCCTGCTTGAGGGCAACTAAACCAGCCTCCAAAGACGGTTTGGCATGTGAAGGCATACAAATTCTGGCACTCCAATCTCTTTTAAGTGATCCACGTTTGTGCAAAAGCGCGAACCTCGGATGCCGTGGAACTCAACCGCGCTCAAGTTTTGCTTGTCAACCAATTTTGGATTTTGGATTTTGGATTTTGGATTGACCCTGACTACAAGGTTACTTAGCTCAAGAATTTTAAATTGAGGATTTTGGATTTGTTCGGCCCACGAACGCGTAGAGCGGCCCGTTCGCGGCAGCGTCTCGCAGAGAAGTGCGGGGCCTTAGCGTAGTGGGACGTTAGTCCGGCATGAACCAAAAAATCCCAAATCCCAAATTTAAAATCTAAAATTCGTAGTCAAGTGAATTATTCCTCCACTGGTTGTTGACTAGAAAATACTGGAGCGATCGCGCTTAATTTTAACTCTGGATGGTCGCCCAATAACTGTTGGCAATTCCATTCATTGCGGAATAGTAACACTGGGCGTCCCATACTGTCTTTAACTGTAGTGGTATTGAATATCCGTCCCACCTGTTCTAATGCTTCCCAACCACCCTCAACCCAACGGGCGACACTGTAGGGCAATACCTCTAGTAAGGTTTCTACGCCATACTCGTTTTGTAAGCGAAACTGCACCACCTCGAATTGTAACTGACCCACCGCCGCCAAAATTGGATCGCGCTTGGCTTCATCAGTTGAATACATAATTTGCACAGCACCTTCTTCTCGCAATTCCGCAACGCCTTTTTGGAATTGTTTAGACTTCGAGGGGTTGGGATTCCTCAGAGACGCAAACAGTTCCGGCGAGAAATACGGAATGCCCTCATATTCGAGCTTTTGTCCCGTGTAAATTGTATCCCCGATCGCAAAAACACCGGGATTGTTCAAACCGATCACATCGCCGGGATAAGCCACATCAATAGATTCCCGCTCTTGGGCAAAGAGTTTTTGCGGGCGAGACAGACGGATGAGTTTACCGATGCGGGCGTGATTCACCATCATATCTTTTTCAAACTTGCCAGTGCAAACCCGGATAAATGCGACGCGATCGCGGTGCTTCGGGTCCATGTTCGCTTGCAGTTTGAAGACAAACCCCGAAAATTCCGGGTATGTAGGGGGAACTTCGCCAACACTGCTGTAGTGAGAACCGGGTTTGAGGGCATAGTCGAGGAAATACTTCAGGAATAACTCTACCCCAAAGTTAGTCATGGCGCTACCAAAGAACACTGGCGTCATTTTGCCTTCGTGTACCAACTGCAAATCTAGCTCTGGCCCAACTCCTTCTAACAGTTCTAAATCATTTTTCAGTTGGTAGTACAGGCTTTGTTCTAGCTGTTCTTCTATTCTCGGATCACCTAATTCCACGATCGTATCACGGGCTTCTCGGCTGCCGTGGGCGCTGCGTTCAAACAGGTGAATTTGTTGCTTGTGTCGGTCAAAGACACCTTTAAAGCGATCGCCCATACCAATCGGCCAGTTTACCGCATAGGTTTGCAATCCCAATTCTTGCTCAATTTCATCCAACAGTTCCAGAGGTTCCCTACCTGGGCGATCGAGCTTGTTGATAAATGTAAAAATCGGGATACCCCGCAACTTACACACTTCAAATAATTTGCGGGTTTGGGGTTCCAAACCTTTTGCCGCATCAATCAGCATCACGGCATTATCGGCGGCGGCGAGAGTGCGATAAGTATCTTCACTGAAGTCTTGGTGTCCAGGGGTGTCTAATAAATTTATTTGACAGTTCCGGTATTCAAATTGCAACACTGTGGAGGTAATGGAAATACCCCGTTGTTGTTCCATCGCCATCCAGTCAGAGGTAGCCTTACGCTGTGCCCGTCGCGCCTTAACCGCCCCAGCTTCGTGAATTGCACCTCCGTACAAGAGTAGTTTTTCTGTTAGTGTAGTTTTACCCGCATCGGGGTGAGATATAATCGCAAAGTTGCGGCGAAGCTCAACCGCTTGAATAAGTTCAGACTCAAGTTCAGTAGACATAAGTGTATTTGTTTGTTAGCTAACTTAATTTTTTTTGACTCTGGCAAGTCTTTTAATCTTAAGACAACGATGCTCGTGATAGGGTCGTAATATAACCAAGAATCTGACTAAATAGGAGAAAGGAATGTACGACACAGACAAGCGAAAGCTTTTATCTGCTCTGTCGCATGGAGCGATTTTTTTCAGCACAACGGTGATATCTGTAGGTATACCTATTGCCATACTGCTCGTATCTGATGATCCTGTTGTTAAAGAAAACGCTAGAGAATCTATCAATTTCCACTTTAATGTCTGGCTTTATGGAGGAATTCTCGGAGCGCTGTTTTTTCTATTCGGTTGGTTAGTGTTACCTCTATTATTGTTGGGGCCACTAGCCGGTCTGGGATATCTATTGCACTGGGGATTAACAATTTGGGCGCTCATCGGAGTTTTCAGCAATCCTGATATACCCTTCCGTTATCCCTATATTTTTCGAGTTTTTTAACACTATGGGCATTGGGCATTGGTAATTGTCAGTTATTTTTTATTAAGCTGTTGTGCCTTGAGTTTGCACACACCCAATCGCCAGGATTTTATCAACAGACGGTCTTACCATTTTGAATTTTGAATTTTGAATTGCTTACTATGTTGTTTTTTTTCCAGTCCGTCGGATAGGTGCAACCAAGCTGTAGAATACAAAATTGCCCCACAACTTGATTAAGAGTAGGGCAAGGGACAGTTAAGCACTGTTTGTAGTCTGTCCGACGGCAGGAAAAATTTAGCCTGCTTTTGTGACGCTTTGTTTTGTGTCCATTTGCGTTGTTTTTCTTCATAAAATTTTATGTTTCCTATACATCGCCCCCGTCGTCTGCGGACTCATCCCCAACTGCGCCGCATGGTTCGTGAAACTGTTTTGACAACAAGCGATTTAATCTACCCATTATTTGCCGTACCGGGTGAGGGAATCGCTAATGAGGTGAAATCGATGCCCGGAGTCTACCAACTTTCGGTAGATAAAATTGTCGAAGAAGCAAAAGAAGTTTATGACTTAGGAATTCCTGCGATTATTCTATTTGGTATTCCGGCTGATAAAGATTTAGATGCCACTGGGGCTTGGCATGATTGTGGTATCGTCCAAAAAGCTGCGACTGCGGTAAAAGCAGCAGTGCCAGATTTGATTGTAATTGCTGATACTTGTTTGTGTGAGTACACCAGTCATGGTCATTGTGGTTATCTGCAAGTTGGTGATTTAACAGGACGAGTTTTAAATGATCCAACACTAGAATTGTTGAAAAAAACAGCAGTTTCTCAAGCAAACGCTGGTGCTGATATCATCGCGCCTTCGGGAATGATGGATGGCTTTGTCCAGGCAATTCGTGTGGGTTTGGATGAAGCCGGATTCCAAGACACGCCGATTATGTCTTATGCTGCTAAGTATGCTTCGGGTTATTATGGGCCATTTCGGGATGCAGCAGACTCGACACCGCAATTTGGGGACAGAAGAACTTATCAAATGGACCCAGGTAACGCCCGCGAAGCCCTTAAAGAGATTGAATTGGATATTGCTGAAGGTGCTGATATGCTCATGGTTAAGCCAGCCTTGGCATACATGGATATTATCTGGCGGGTGAAGGAAGCTAGTAACTTACCAGTAGCGGCTTACAATGTTTCTGGTGAGTATGCGATGGTGAAAGCTGCGGCTCTCAATGGTTGGATTGATGAAGAGCGGGTGGTTATGGAAACTTTAACTGGGTTTAAACGCGCTGGTGCAGATTTGATTTTGACTTACCATGCCAAAGATGCGGCGCGATGGTTAAAGTAAGGTGGGCGATTGAGTAAGAATTTAAGAAATCTCACGCAGAGGCACAGAGTTGTGTTTTGGTGTCTGGGCGTGAGATTGTTATATTTTGCCTTGGGCTAGTGCGAAATTCAAATAAAATTTAACTAATCCGCGTTAAACTTGTCATACGTGTGTTGCAAGTATAGCAGGGGACTGGGGACTGGGGACTGGGGACTGGGTTGAAAGTCTGTTTGTA
>NZ_JABXKM010000047.1 GCF_017115025.1 Nostoc sp. NOS(2021)
ACTTATCGGGGGTCTAACCTAGTATGGGTTAGACCCCTAATTCGCCAGCAGCATCCTCTAAGAAGTCGGGGATCTGAGTCTTGTGATTTGAACGAAATCAAATAGGATTGCTATATAAGCTTTCTTGCCTTCTGCAATGCCCCATGCCCATAATTTACAGCAGTATGAGGCGTAGGTTGGGTTGAGGAACAAAACCCAACATTATCAAGACTTCGTTGGGTTGATCTGTCGCTCAACCCAACCTTGTATCTTAATTTTGTATTAGTCCACGGAGGTGGACGAGAGTTTGTGTAGCCGCGAATTCCATTCGCCAAGACTTAAGTTGACACCAATGAGCAATGTTCCCTAGCGCGTGGTCTATTTAAGACGAAAATAGCTATAAAATCCTGCCAAACGATGTGAAGATTTCAAACTCAGGGATGATGAGTAATTAGCAATTAAATTGACAAAATCAGACTATAAAGAGTGATATTAAGCGATAGATAGCGCTTGTAAAGGACTAACGGGCATGATTAAATCTTGGATGGTGATTGGGGGTGTGGCTTTTTTAGTTGCCTTAGCGGCTAACCTGATTACGCCTAGCGATCGCCAATGGTTCAAGCGCTTACAACGACCGAGATGGCTAACTTTTGAGGGTGCGATTCCAATTATCTGGACTGTAATATTTATTTGCGGTGCTTGGTCGGCTTATATTGTCTGGGAAAAAGATCCAGGAAGCACCTCAACTTGGTTAATCATGGGTTTATACTTGCTTTTAGAAATTATTACCATTGCCTATACGCCTGTAATGTTTAGGCTTCACAGTCTGAAAGTGGGTACAATTCTTGGTGGCACAGGTTTTATCATTTGTGTTTTGTTGATACTTGCAGTCTTAGGTTTTTCTGGTTGGGCAGCATTGTTGCTGGTTCCTTATTTACTCTGGAGTCCCATTGGTACTTATACCACTTGGCAGATGATTAGTCTCAATCCTCAAGATGCCTAAGATTGGCACCAGCGAATGATTCAACCTACGCCCTAAATTGTCAAACTTGCAGTGTATGACTTAACAAAATACACAAAACTTGAGTGCATTATGATTCCATCTTGGATAATAATTGGGGCTGTAACTTTCTTCATCGCCCTTGGTAGTTTCTTGATCACGCCGCGTGATGTTAAATGGTTTGCCCAGTTAAGTCGCCCTCGCTGGCTAGTTTTTGAGCCATTGATTCCGCTCATCTGGACTGTGATTTTTATTGGTGGTGCAGTTTCAGCTACTATTGTCTGGCAAAAAAATCCCGGAAGCCTAATAACTTGGCTACTAATGGCTTTGTACCTGTTGGTGGAAATTATCACTGTCGCCTACATACCTGTAATGCTGAGGTTTCGCAGTCTCAAAGCTGGGGAAATTCTTGGACTAATCGGTTTGATTTTAGCCATTGCCCTGGCAATCTGCGTTTTGCCAATTTCTCTAATGGCGGCGCTGTTACTCCTTCCCTATCTAGTTTGGACTCCCATTGGTACTTACACTACTGACGAGTTAAGGGAACTGAATCCTCAAGATGCATAACGCATCTGTGCAAGACGCCCATAACGTGCCGTGACAGGATTGGCTGGATTGGATTGATTATTCAGCCAAGCCCACATTTGATCGCCAACAGAAAAATGCCACCACTCTCTAGGATTGCGTTGAAAGCCGGCTTTTAACATTACATCTCGCAATAGCTGACGGTGAGCATGATACTTTTGTGCTTGTTGGTGGTCGCTATTGGCATAATAATCGGGATGCGATCGCTCTGACATTTCATCAATTGGCGAACCCATATTCACTATTTTCCCAGCATCATCTACCAGCGTCACATCCACCGCCGCACCTGTACTGTGAGGAGGCGGAGTTTTTTCATCCAAACTTGGTACAGCCCAAATTTCATAAACTGCTTCCCAAATCTCTTGGCGCTGGTTTGGGGATAACTCCACCTCAGTCAGTCCCCTATCCTGTACTGCTTGGGCGAAGCTGTAATCTACCATAAACTGCTGAACTGCGATCGGGCGATAGGCATCAAAAATTTGGATACGCCAGTTAGGATGCAGAATATTAAGATAATTTTGCCCTTGGAGCAAACTTTCAATCACGCTTTGACGGAGATAATAAGGAGAGCGATCGCCATAAGTAGCACCCAACTTTTCATAAGGATGGGGAGATTCCACCGCAAATAATTCTAGAGGAATCTTTATTAGCGGTTCACCACACTCGAAAATTGGGATTTGATGATAAGCCCTCATATTCTTTCTCCCAATAAAGTAAAAACTTAGGCAATTGCCAAATCATAATGTAAAACTAAGATTTCATCTGATCTCAGAGTAGCCATTGCATATTCAGAGCCTTGAGTATCAGCAAACTCGACTAAATAATGATTTTCCTCTTCTTGCTCATACACTTCTACAATTGTCCCAACTTGCCCACTGGGTAAACCTTTGATAGAAGTATAATCTTCTTCTAGCAGTTGTAATCTCTCAATTGGAATAGGCTGGAGTGTAGCAATATAGCAGTTCTCGCTTGGATGCAACATATGGTAGGGGCACAGCATTGCTGTGCCCCTACGAGTGGTCTGTATTCCATGCAATTGAGAACCGCTATAGTATCCAGAAGTTTAACTTTTTTCATTTAACTTCAGAGATGCGAAAACTCTGGCTTGATGTTTCCCACTCGGATGTTCTGGGTTTAGACAATAACCTATGAGCTTTTGCGTAGAAATCTCTGCTTGTTCGCCGTTGGTAATTTCATCGTCTATCAATATGCCCTAACAGACTTCAAATTTTATCATTGACGGTTCGTTTTTTCAAAAATGCTCAATCAAAACCAAACACCCTTATTAGATGCCTTAAAAGCCAATGCAGCAAGACCCCATGCGCCTTTTTACACGCCAGGACATAAACGAGGTGTAGGCATTGCTCAACCCTTGGCTGATTTACTTGGTAAAGCCGTCTTTCGCGCTGATTTAACCGAATTAGCAGATTTAGATCATCTCTTTGCACCCCAAGGCGTTATTCAAGAAGCACAACAACTGGGGGCTGAGGCATTTGGCGCTTTGCAAACATGGTTCCTTGTCAATGGTTCTACCTGCGGTATTGAAGCGGCAATTCTCGCTACCTGTGGCACAGGCGATAAAATCATTTTGCCTCGGAATGTGCATTCTTCTGCGATCGCTGGTTTAATTCTCTCAGGTGCAATACCAATTTTTCTCAATCCTGAATACGACCCTGTTTTAGATATTGCCCACAGCATCACGCCCAATGCTGTACAATCTGCACTCCAACAGCATCCAGATGCCAAAGCAGTGTTGACAGTTTACCCCACATATTACGGCGTTTGTGGAGATTTGAGTGCGATCGCCAGCATTACACATCAATACAATATCCCTCTACTCGTAGATGAGGCACACGGCGCACACTTTGCCTTTCATCCAGAATTACCCACTCCAGCTTTAGCCGCAGGTGCCGATTTAACTGTACAATCCATCCACAAAGTCCTCGGTGCAATGACACAAGCATCGATGCTGCACATCCAAGGTAATAGGATAGATGGCGATCGCATCAGTAAAGCTTTGCAACTTGTACAGTCTACCAGTCCTAGTTATTTACTTCTAGCTTCTCTAGATGCAGCGCGTCAGCAAATGGCACTCCACGGAAAAATGCTGATGTCTCGGACTTTGCAACTTGCTGACGAAGCTAGAACGCGAATCGGCCAAATTCCTGGATTATCAGTTTTGGAAATGCCTCGGTTGCGGGGATTTCCCGGCTTTGTGGCTTTAGATAAAACGCGACTAACTGTCACTGTTTCTGGTTTAGGCTTAACCGGATTTGAGGCAGATGAAATTCTGGATGACAAATTTGCTGTCACCGCTGAATTTGCCTCACTACAACATCTCACCTTTATCATTAGTTTGGGCAACACCCCAGCTGATATTGAGCAATTAGTGCAAGGTTTTACCACTCTTGCCAAAGAATATCGCCGAACCAACTTGACTGTTAAAAGCTATATTTGGCAAAATCTTTTCACTATGCAGTGTCATGCTTTATCTTGTTCTCCCCGTGAAGCCTTTTTTGCTGTCAGTGAAATACTACCTTTGACACAGACTAATAATCGCATCTGTGCCGAAATCATCTGTCCCTATCCCCCAGGAATTCCTGTATTAATGCCGGGAGAAGTTATCACGAAATCTGTCCTTAATTACCTGCAACAAATTCAGGCAACGGGGGGATTTATCAGTGGTTGCAATGACATTAGCCTGAAAACTTTGAAAGTTGTGAAATAACGTCCTAACTCATAACTCCTGAATTCTTGTTGATAAAAATTTAATTCATGTAGTCAACAGTAAATCTGCGGGTTAACGGATAATTTAGGTAAAAATATACAGGAATTATGCTAGATATGAAACTTCAATTAAAATAGGTAGTAGACTAATGCCATCTTTGATTTATACCCATAGGATAATGTTGATGATTTATAAATCAGAAGATGAAATTAAAAACCTATTATGTTTGGGGAGTAGTAGCAGCTCCGATTGTAGCCACTCTGGCGCTGGGTTTTTCAGCAAGAGCGAATGCAGTTGAGTTAGGCGCTGCCTCTGATTACAATGTATTTGTTTTGGGAGATATCTCTCAAAAATATACAGATATTGAAGGAAAACTTGCTGCTGGCGGTAACGTGAATTTTGTTGGCGGACTCGGAAGTAAACTTTCTAACAATAGCGGCAACGTAGTAGTAGCTGGACAAAACTTAACTCTAAGCAACGGTCAAGTCAACCACGGTAATGCTGTCTACGGAGGTAGCGCCAATGTGTCCAGCAACGAGGGATTTCCACAGGGAACTCTCAGCAAGAGTAATCCCATCGACTTCAATGAAGCAGGGAAAGAATTGCGAGGGCTATCTCAATATTTGGCAACCTTAACTCCTACTGGTAAAACAACAGTTCAACCTTGGGGTGCTATTAACCTTAGTGGCAGTGGTACTGCTTTCAATGTTTTTAATGTTGCAGGCTCATCTGTCTCCAAGACAAACTATTTTGAAATCAGTGGGGACGCAAATTCGACTATTGTTGTCAATATCAGCGGTAAGGATGTGTCGCTGCAAAACTTTGGGTTCAATATCCTTGGCACAGATAAACAAAAGGTGATCTACAACTTCTATGAAGCGACAAACATAACTGCCACTGGGATTAGCATACTCGGTAGTATTCTTGCTCCTTTGGCTAATTTCAATTTCAATAACGGTCAAGTTAACGGTAACGTGGTGGTAGCTTCTTTGACAGGAAATGGCGAGTCTCACAACTATCTGTTTAATGGTGATCTGCCGGATCTCCCAACTAAATACTACACTAAGCCTCCCACCCATACTCAAGTTCCAGAGCCTGCAAATCTTCCAGGTTTAGGATTAATTGCTGTAGTATTTGGTTTATTTCGCCACAAACGCAATCAACCAACTTGCCTAGAATAATCATAAATTTTTAGCAGTATGGCGCATGACGCGAACTTGTTTAGAGATTTTCGCTCATGCGCCATTTCCTTGCTCCCTACCTTCTACAATAAAGATAGACTTTATTGAGATTTGTATAGTTGGGGATAAGCTGTCATGGCTCCCGCCGTTTTAATTCAAAATCTGCAAAAACGCTACGGTACAGTAGTTGCCGTCCAAGATGTTTCCTTTCAGGTAGAACCAGGAGAAATCTTTGGTTTATTAGGCCCCAACGGTGCTGGGAAAACTACTACCTTGCGGGCCTTGTGTACACTGACCACACCAGATGCTGGCAAAATCGAAGTATCTGGCATCTCTGTGTTAGATAATCCGAGAGTGGCAAGACAACGACTAGGCTATGTTGCTCAGGAAGTCGCTATTGATAAGGTGCTGACTGGAAGAGAACTGCTGCAATTGCAAGCAGCACTTTATCACCTCCCAGGCGCGATCGCCAAACAGCGCATTGAGACAGTATTAGATTTACTCGGTTTGCAAGAATACGCCAATAAAAAAACAGGAACCTACTCTGGCGGTTTACGCAAGCGCCTAGACTTAGCTGCTGGCTTGCTCCATTCACCGGATGTTTTGGTATTGGATGAGCCAACAGTAGGGCTTGACATAGAAACCCGTTTTGTGGTCTGGGAATTTCTGCGAAAATTACGCGCCTCTGGGACGACGGTAGTAATTACCAGCCATTACTTAGAAGAAATTGACGCCCTAGCCGATCGCGTGGCAATTATAGATCGGGGCGTTGTGATTGCCAGTGGTACACCTTCACAATTAAAAGATCAAGTCGGGGGCGATCGCATCACCTTGCGAATCCGCGAGTTTTCCCCCATTGAGGAAGCCGAAAAAGCTAAAAACCTCTTGCAACCTTTGCCATTTGTCCAAGAAGTGATCATCAACAGCGCTCAAGGTAATTCCCTCAACTTGGTGGTGACACCTCAGAATGATGTTCTGATTAACATACAGCAAGCGCTGAATACTGCTGGCTTGCCCATATTTGGCATCGCCCAATCTCGCCCCAGCCTCGATGACGTTTACCTCGCCGCCACAGGACGCACCTTATTGGATGCAGAACTCGCAGCCGTAGCCACTCGCGATCCCAAGGCTGAGAAGAAGCAGAATATGAGATAGGGACTGGGGACTGGGGACTGGCGACTGGCGACTGGGGAGGAGTTTTGCCAATACCCAATCCAAAATCCCTAATCCAAAATCCAAAATCCCTAATCCCTAATCCCTAATCCCCAATCCCTAATCCCTAATCCCCAATCCCCAATCCCCAATCATGAGCGTTACTCCTAAATCTGATATCAATTGGCAGCCGCTAGCATCGCCGCAAGTTGATGCTAATGCTGCACCTAACTTTTTCGGTGAATTGGTACAAGAGACGCTGGCTTTAACTCGTCGCTTGTTTATTCAGTTGCAACGCCGTCCCTCATCTTTGGTTGCCGGAATTATTCAGCCAGTAATGTGGTTGATACTGTTTGGCGCTTTGTTCCAAAATGCTCCCAAAGGTATATTTGGCAATACAACAAATTACGGTCAATTTTTGGCTGCCGGCATTATTGTGTTTACAGCCTTTGCTGGGGCGCTGAATGCTGGTTTACCAGTAATGTTTGACCGTGAGTTCGGCTTTTTGAATCGTTTGCTGGTAGCACCCTTAGCATCGCGGTTTTCCATTGTCTTTGCCTCGGCAATCTTCATCATCAGCCAAAGTTTGCTGCAAGCAGCGGTAATTGTAGCGGCGGCGGCGTTCTTGGGGGCTGGACTACCAGATGCAGCTGGTTTAAGTGCGATCGCTCTAATTGTCTTCCTCTTAGCTTTGGGTGTAACAGCCATCTCCCTCGGTTTAGCTTTTACCCTACCCGGACACATTGAATTGATTGCAGTGATTTTCGTGACTAACCTGCCATTATTGTTTGCTAGTACTGCTTTGGCTCCTCTATCCTTCATGCCTCAGTGGTTGCAGGTTGTAGCTACCCTAAATCCTCTCAGCTATGCGATCGAACCAATTCGCTATCTTTATCTCCACAATAGTTGGGGATTAGCTAGTGTAGTGATGCAGGCTCCTTGGGGTAATGTTACCTTTGGGGGAGCGTTGCTGGTGTTGTTTGGCTTTGCCCTTGTCGCCTTGCTGAGTATTCAACCCCAACTGCGTCGGACTCTTGCTTAAGATAAAATAGAGCAATTTTAGGGTCAAAACCCCATGAAAAAACCATTTTTACAAATTACTAGACTCTTTGTGACTACCGTAGCAGGAATTAGCTTTGCTTCCTTGCTGATGGCTCAACCCAGTTCGGCTCAAAGCAGCCCAGCGGATGCTTTTCCCAGTACGAGTACAACAGACCAAAATACCGATCCGTTCTCCCGTTCAAACTCAGATAATTTCAACATGCTTGACCTGGTTCATCGGGCGAATTTCGGAACTCTCAACTGGAATTCTGACCAACAGAACCAAGAATTAGACTCAGCAGCAGCAGCCTTTAAAGCAAGGCAACAAAAACTAATTCCAGGTCAGCAACAGCAAGCAACTCCCGGTTTGCCATCGGTTACACTACCATCACTTACGCCACGATCAGTTACACCACCATCAGGTAACTGAATTCAAATAAAGAACCCCAAGCCCTCTAGGGTTTGGGGCTAAGACTATTTAAAAAATCCTTAGTTATCAGGTAAAAAACTACAGCCCAAGTGTAGCTAAAATATCGCTAGCATGGGTGGTGGTATTTACATTAGCGTCAACATGGGTAATTTTGCCGCTGGGGTCAATTACGTAGGTGACACGCTTGGCATAACCGCCACCATCCACATCGAAAGCTTTGATGAGGGATTTGTCGCTGTCAGCCAGTAGGGGAAAATTCAAATTATATTTTTGGGTGAATGCCTGATGGGAGACTTCATCATCTGCACTGACTCCCAAAATTACAACATCTTTACCTTGATATTCAGCTTGGGCATCCCGAAAACTACAGGCTTGTTTGGTGCAGCCTGGCGTGTCATCCTTAGGGTAAAAATACAAAACAACCGTCTTCCCGGCAAAATCAGATAACGAAACTGTGTTGCCGTTTGTATCTTTGGCGGTAAATGCAGGTGCATCCGTACCAACTGCTAGAGGCATAATTAACTTTTCCTGTTTCAGATTGTTGATGCACTTGAAATTTTACATGAATTTATAATGATTAAATATAATTACTAAAAAATAGCATAACTATACTTGAGGTAACTAATTTTGGTTAAATCAGGTAGCTGGTACAAGAAAAAATATATTCTTAAATTAATCTTTATTAGAAGAAAAATTTCTCCCCATACACAATGGCTGCTGTTGATTCCCAAAACCCAAATATTTTCGTCTATCCTCAAAGCACAGTAGAAAGAGCCGAGCGATCGCTAGTGTGTTCACCCTTTAATCTATCTTTATTTGAAGTGATGGGACACCAGAGTGTGTCATTGAGTGCGATCGCCCTCGAAAATGGACTCAAGCAGGGCTATACTAAACGCCCTTTATCAGAATTAGCCTGTGATAACGCTTTGGGCTGGCTGATCCAAGTGGGTGTATTGCGGCGAGAAGTCGATGGGCAGGGAATTACAGATAGTTATCGCCTCACTCCCTTGGGACGTCAGTTAGTGGAACAATATCAGGGAAAAAATTGGCGAACTCCTTCATGGCGCGATCGTTTATCCGATGCTGTGATTCGTTGGTTGCGGATACCTTTTTAGAATAAAAACCCAAAGAGTTAGGATTAGGGAATCAAAGGGAACAATATATACGGAAACATCACATTTATTCATGAAGTCTTTACCATAATCATCTGACCGAAATTTGTGATGGGCATTGGGCATTGGGCATTGGGCATTGGTTCTTCTCCCCCTGCCTCAATACAGTTCAGTTAAGGATTTCTTCCTTCTCTTCCTTTGCGTCCTTTGCGTCCTTCTCTAACGAGACGCTGCGCGAAGGCGGTTCGTTAAAAAAATTGACTTTGACAAAGAGTTAAGCCTTAACCCAAGCGTATTGCCCCCTGCTTCCCTGCTTTTTTAACTGATGAATGGATTGTCATATGACTGTTCGCTCCTAAAAATTCACCCTGTATCTTGAAAAACTAACTAATAGCAACTATGAAATCAATTATGGTAGTGGGGACAACATCCCATGCAGGGAAATCACTTTTAACTACAGCTATTTGTCGCATTCTGTCGCGGCGTGGCTGGCGAGTGGCTCCCTTTAAAGGTCAAAATATGGCTTTAAATGCTTATGTCACTGCCAGTGGTGGAGAAATTGGCTATGCCCAAGCAGTACAAGCTTGGGCGGCGGGAGTCGTGCCTTGGGTAGAAATGAACCCAATTTTACTCAAACCCCAAGGGGATATGACTTCCCAAGTAATTATCAAAGGTAGGTCTGTTGGCAAAGTCAGTGCCTCAGATTACTACGAGCAATATTTTGAACTGGGGTGGCGGACAATTGAAGAATCGCTACAGCATTTAGGAACAGAATTTGACTTGGTGGTTTGTGAAGGTGCCGGTAGTCCAGCGGAGATTAACCTCAAACACCGCGACTTAACTAATATGAGGGTGGCAAAATATTTGAATGCGCCAACCATGTTAGTAGTTGATATTGATCGAGGTGGTGCTTTTGCTCATGTGGTTGGAACCTTAGAGTTATTAGAACCGGATGAACGCGCCTTAATTAAGGGTGTAGTAATTAATAAGTTCCGAGGACAGCGATCGCTCTTAGAGCCGGGGATAGAATGGTTAGAAAAACGCACAGGTATCCCCGTTATCGGTGTTATACCTTACTTACAAGATGTGTTTCCAGCAGAAGACTCCCTTGACCTGCTAGAACGTCAATCGTCGTCGAATAAAGCCCAAACTGACCTCAACATTGCCGTCATCCGCTTACCCAGAATTGCCAACTTCACCGACTTTGACCCACTGGAATCAGAAAGCACAGTTTCAGTGAAATACCTCAGTCCTAAGCAAGATTTAGAACATCCTGATGCCGTGATTATCCCAGGTACAAAGACCACAATTGCTGATTTACTACTGCTGCAAAAAAGCGGTATGGCAGAAGCTATCCAAAATTATGCTGCTTCTGGCGGAACGGTTTTAGGTATCTGCGGTGGCTATCAAATGCTTGGTCAAATCATCGCTGATCCAGAAGGGATAGAGGGACAAGCTGGCAGATTTCAAGGGTTAAATCTTTTACCAATCCGAACTGTAATTACAGGGCAAAAAATTGCCCGCCAGCGCCAAGTTAGCTCAAATTATCCACAACAGGGCTTACCAGTCAATGGCTTTGAAATTCACCAAGGGCGATCGCGCATCGAACAGCAAGGGATAGATCCCCAATCCTACCATGCCCTATTTGACGATGTTAATTTAGGGTTGGTGGATAGTTGTCAATCAGTGTGGGGTACTTATCTCCACGGGCTTTTTGACAACGGCCCTTGGCGACGGGCTTGGTTAAATCGCCTCCGTCAACAGCGGGGTTTAAAATCTTTGCCCACCGGTGTTGCTAATTACCGAGAACAGCGAGAACAGATTTTGGACTCCCTAGCCACTGAAGTTGAAAGCCATTTAGACTTAACTCTGTTTTTGTCCTAAGCTAAAATGCGTTGAAATGTCATTAGTCATTAGCAAATGACTAATGACTAATGACTAAATTAAATGCGTAACATTGATGATTGTTCGTGTCCGCTTTTTACCAGATGATGTCACAGTAGATGCCGAAGTGGGAGAAGCCCTCTTAGATGTAGCAGACCGGGCTGGGGTATTTATTCCCACCGGTTGTCTGATGGGGTCTTGTCACGCTTGCACCGTCGAATTAGAGGATGGAGAAATCATCCGCGCTTGTATTACCGCAGTACCGCCACGCGAAGAATTGACGATTAATTTGTTTAGCGACCCAACTTGGTAACGTCGCCCCTGTTAGTATGCTATGCGGATATTAATTGTGCTATTGTAAATAGAGTAAATTAGGAGTTACGTAACGCATAATATCTAGTCTTACTAATTTATGTCTTCGTCAGACAAATATCCAAAGTTTAAAGATAAAAGGACGGAGCGGTTTGCTTTAGGTGAGAGGGTAAAAGAGTTTCAGGCTTTTACAGAGCAAGCATATAAACGACTTGATATATTAGAAGCCGCTACTAACAAAGAATCTTTGATGAAACTACCGAGCAACCATTTTGAGTCTTTAGAGGGTGATCGAAAAGGTCAATATAGCATTCGGATAAATAAGCAATGGCGAATTTGTTTCAATTGGTCAGATGAAGAATTTAAACCTTTCAATATTGAAATTACAGACTATCATCATTAATGGAGAACAACATGGCACGTCCACCCATCCATCCTGGAAAAATTCTTGCTGATGAGCTTGATGAATTGCAGATGAGCGCAAGTGAGTTAGCACGTATCCTTCATGTCCCAACAAATCGTATTACTGAAATAATTAATGGTGAACGGGCAATTACTGCTGACACGGCATTACGATTAGGACAATGGTTTGGTACTGGTGCCGAGTTGTGGATGAATTTACAAAAGAATTATGAGCTTAGACTAGCTGAAGAAAAAATGGGTGAAGAAATTCAGGCAACTATTTCTCCCCGGATATTACCTGAGTTAAAACAAGTCAAGGCATAAACAAAAATCTAATCATTGATTCAATTTTTTGGATAGACAGCAAGAAACTTTGACACATTGTTTCTTACTGTGGCGATCGCATCTGTTGAGAAAATTAATGTCAAAGAAAGTTAGGGATCTGAAGCAAATGCTTCGTCAACATGAATAAATTCAAGTACCAAATGGTAATTCAGTGGTCTGAGGAAGATGATTGCTTCTTAGTAGGATTCCCTGATTTTCCAGGACAACGCTGGCGGACTCATGGCGATACTTACGAGTTAGCTGTGGCAAATGGAATTGAGGCTTTAGAGTCTCTAATTATTGCTTACGAAACTGTCGGTGATCCACTTCCAGAACCATCTTATGAGGCTGGATCATAAAGAATTTAACTACCAAAAAGACTTTCATAAAAAAGATTCAGCAAATTCACAGTTTCTATATTGCCATTATCAAACTGAACATAAACGTCATGAGATAAAGTCTCTTTCATAATTCTTCCAATCCTACCGGATGGATAAACTCTGCATTTACCACCAATATAAAAATCGTAAGTTCCTTTATCAGCTTTAGAGCAAGGTACTCCTTTAGAAAAAAGTGTCTTTATACCGGATTCATCAATGTACTTCAAGTTAATGTGACGCATTCCATTCTCACTCATCTTTTATAATAAAGAAAATTATAACATTTTCTAAAAATAATCCATATTTTCCCATCAGGCAGTAAGAAAATTTTACACCTTGTTACCTACTGCCTGTTTTTGCTATCTATATCAATTAGCTTTAACATTCAGCGCATATTCTTTAAACCTTTCCAAATCAGCTTGAATTGTCGATTCAACTATCCGCCCCAAAAATAAGTTATCCATAATTTTGCCAATAATGCCGGGGATGGCGTAGGAAATGGTCATTTTGACAACGCTACTACCGTTGCGATCGTAAAAGCGAATCGCTCCCTGATTCGGCAAACCATCAATCGATTCCCATTGGATAATTTGGTTGGGAATAACTTTGAGAATTCGAGATTTCCAAGTAAATTCTAAACTACCCGTCTTTAATTTCCAAATAGATATATCTGGATTATCTGGCGGAATTTTCACCGAATCAATCCACTTCATCCACCGGGGCATTTGCTCCAAATCAGACCAGAGGCTCCATACTAAATCTATGGGAGCCTCTACTTCTACCTGTACAGTATGCTCTAACCAGTCTGACATCTCTCTTCTTCTTCCTTTGCGCTCTTTGCGTCCTTGGCGGTTCGTTATCTCTTCAAACTCTCCAAAATCACTTTTGCCGCCCGCCGTCCAGAAATAGTAGCACCTTCCATGCTGTCGATGTAGTCTTGCTGAGTATAACTCCCTGCAAGGAAGAAATTATCTACTGGTGTTTTTTGGTTGGGACGGTACGCATCCATCCCTGGCGCTTCTCGGTAGAGAGACTGAGCAAGTTTTACCACACTATACCAAGTCATATTTAGCTCCCGCGACGAGGGAAACAGTTCATGGACTTGCTTGAGGACATGCTGCGCGATCGCTTCATTACTTTGTGCTATAAACG
The DNA here is from genome assembly GCF_017115025.1 of Nostoc sp. NOS(2021). Lineage (GTDB taxonomy): Bacteria > Cyanobacteriota > Cyanobacteriia > Cyanobacteriales > Nostocaceae > Nostoc. Next base: position 13,663 of record NZ_JABXKM010000047.1, read on the forward strand.
GATCTCCCGGTGTCAGCACTAACTGTAACAAAGACCCCTGTCCTGGGCGATAATAATCAGCAGGGCTAGTCAACGCCAAATCGGCAAAACAAGAAAAGTCAGCATCGGCTGTGTAAAGTAAATTATCGATTCCCGCCGCATGATTTAGCTGTTTACGTTGCTCTCCATCGTTCAGTTCCGTTACCCAACCATCAAAGCGTAACTGCACTGTAGCCACTGGCACTGCATCCAGTTTGTAAATATTGTCAAATTCTGACCACTTACGCCACTCGTGGGGTAGGATGCGTTGAATTCCTGGAACATCGCAGGCAAAAACGTAAGCATCAGCAGTGATAGTTTCTACGGCATCACCTTGGGCAACTACTATACCAGTGACGCGGGTTTGTTCGGCTGACTCTGTAAACTGAATTTCCCGCACTTGCCGACGCGTGTAAACTTTAGTGCCTCTAAATTCCAGATATTCCAGAATGGGCTTATGTAAATACTCATAGGGAGAACCTTCCAGCATTCGCAAAACTGAAGCTTCAGTTCTGACTGCAAATAACTGGAATATCGTTAACATACAACGGGCAGACATATTTTCGCAATCAATAAATCCCAATGCGTAGGCGATGGGGTTCCATAGGCGCTTGATGCTGCCATTACTCCCACCATGACTGCGGAACCAGTCGGCAAAGCTAATTTTATCTAATTTGCGGATGGTTTTCATCGCCCCGTTAAAGTCTACCAATCCGCGAACTATCGGACTAGTACCCAAAGCGATCGCATTTTGCAATTTATCCTGCAACGAGAGTTGGGAAGTAGTAAAAAATGCCTTTAAGCCATTGAAAGGCGCACCCGTAAGGAAACGAAAATCCAAAGCACCAGTGCGCCCCCCTTTATTAATAAAAGTGTGGGTATGTTCCTTGAGGCGCAAGTTTTCTAACACCCCCACTTTCTTCATTAAGTCAAATAGTTCGTAGTAGCACCCGAAAAATACATGCAACCCCATTTCTAGATGGTTGCCATCTCCATCAACCCAACTGCCTACTTTACCACCCACAAACGGACGAGACTCAAAAATCTCTACTTCACAACCAGCATCAGCTAGATCTACTGCGGTTGCTAGTCCAGCCAGTCCCGCACCTACGATTGCAACGCGCATTCCGTCGTTCCTTTTCAGCTTCTTTACAGATTGTAACTGCGTTGGTGTCGGAATTTGCTACTTAATATCAACTCCACCAGCATATTAAGTCATAGCAATGTCGAGACTAAAACCTCTTTGATCACTTCTTTTAGTCCCGGTAAATGACCAGACGCGAGAAAAACGCGTCTGTATCAGCTAGACAAACTCTTATCCATTGCGGTGGACTCAAAAAAGTATCATAGCTATTTTTTTGGTGGCAAAGCAGTTATCTGGATAAGTCGTGAAAGCATCTTCTTACCTATTTACATCTTTGCTGTCGTCGGAGACAGGCAAACTTCTAATCAGTTCACGAATCACGTCGGTTGCGGGTCTACCTGTTTGTTCGCAATATTTTTCTAGTTTTTCCGCTTCCTGTGTTGCGAGATTAACTGTTATACGTTTAACGGCCCATTTTTTATTTGTCATTATCATGCTATTTGCTGTATATTTTAGATCATTGAAAGAATCTAACTAAAGAGGAGACCGATAAGATTATCAGAGTTTGTCTCAGGAAACAAGTAATACCATTAATATTAAAAATGTTTGTTTTGTCAAAGGATTCATCATTTTCTAAAGAAATCAAAAAACTAGACTTTATTTGTTACTATTGTGACAGTAAAAATAGCACATACTTGCTTTTGAAGACAATAACCCTACTAACAGCATGAGTAAAGCCTGACAATGAAATTTGATAAATGAATTTGAGACACCTAGTGTTGACTCAATGAAGATTTCCAAAGTTATTTTCCATTGAAAGCATTTGACCTTCTCTCTTAACCAAGTCCGCCAAACCCGCTTGGAGACAACATCTGGTACAACACCAGAAAATAAAGCTTCCGAATCATTGTCATGCTGAAATGCTGGGTTACAGGCGGGTTAGAGTGGTGTATATAGATCGTGAATAATCACTTAGAAAGTAGGTAAATAAGCGATCGCTCTAGAACAAACACCCGTCTGCACCCATTACAGATATGATGTTAGTTGACTGTTGCCGCTCATAATATTTTAGTTTTGTTTCATGCTTTTACACTAACTTTCCGTAAAGATACGATGAAGTTTTGCATGTTTTTTATCCTGACTCTAGCGATATAGTTTGCTTTCAACTCAGCAATCTTTCTTCATTGTTTCTATTCATCTATCTGGAGGTTATGTAAATGATTTTTAGCAACTTATGGGGCTAAAAAATCGACAGCAAACCTTCTTTTAAGATTCAAACTAAGAGAGAAATTACTGAAAAAAAAGTTTTGATTTGCAACTATTTCTTATTTGTTAAATATATTCATAAAGATAATTGTATATTTGAATATTTTTCAGTGATGTGTTCATTATAACCATTATTTTTGCACTTTAAATAATCTTCATTTAGAGACGAAATAAGCTCATTTTCATCCTTTATAAAAAAAATACAAAGAAAAAGATATCACCTGAGCTTTTGCTTAATCATATTGATACATAACAAGATGCCAAACTCAAAAACTTGTTAAAAAAAACATTCCGATATCCAAGTACGTCAGTTAGGTTTGATTAAACCAAACTTTGCAGATAAATTTTGAGTATTTTGTAGTTATTTATACTGAAAAATATCCAAATAAATGACTGGAAAACTATGAGAATACAGGTACTTCATGAAATTGAGGTAAAGTTAACTTTTAATCATTGGTCGTCTATTAGTATTTACATATACATGAATATGGATTACAAAGTTCCGCGCCTGAGAGGTACGCGGATGAAGAGTCTTGAGCGGAGCCGGAGACGGAGCGTCTCCAGTTAAAAGACCACTTAGAAGGGGTGGGTCATACACAAATGCGAAAATCCTAAGTACTTTGTACTTCACTCAGCACTCAGTTAGTAAACAGAAGAGGGGTAAAGGTTAAAAGTTAAAGCTTTCCCCTCCCAAATGCAGTTTTGGTCAATATGCGAATCAAATACATATCAACTTAACTTCTCATAGCCACAATTTGAGATTGAAGATTGCGGGAATTCGTGCAACTATTCAAATTTAAGTTCGGGCATCAGTTGGAGAGTGCCAATACCTAAATCTTTAGGTGAAAGCGATCGCGCTTCAAACAAAGCCATCATATCTCGTAATTGAGGATTACCACGGGAAGCTCCCGTTAGTCCTTTAGCAATGATTAAGCCACAGTAGCCCTTAGTATTTTTACACCGCTGATTCCATTTTTTTCGGGCTTCTACATGAATCGGATCTTCATCTAAAAATTCACCGAATAGGAACAATTCGCCATTCTGAGTTTGTAATAAACCCAAGTCGTAGCGATCGCCATCAAAGGAATCGGCACCTGGATTAAAGCAAATTGCTCTGAGTCCGCCTGCTGTTTCAATTCTTTCAATTACAGTCTTCGCCTTGGGCCGGGAAGTTTGAATTAGAATCACCGGCAAACCGTCACCCACTTCTTTGATTGCACCAGCATTATGGTAGCTGACCCCCTTTTTGAGGGACTCCAACATTTCCCACGACACTACACCTAAGCTGAGGAAGGAATCTTCTGGTATCAAGTCATCTTGCAATGATTGGAAAGACGGTGAGTCAAGGCTTCCATTCTCCTGATCATCGACATCAAAGCCTGCCATTTCCTCTAATTCTGCTGCTAATTGCGGCATGGTAGAGACTGTCACAGCCATAGATTTAGTTGATTCTTCGGACTGCGGCAGAGAAATGCGATAGCGACGGCTGAGGGTAGGGAAGATGTCTTCATGAAGTTGGCGACGGTGATCGCGAATAAAGCGGCTCAGGCTTTCGATCGCAACGAAGATTACCAGTGCTTCTTCGTCATACAAAACAGACCGTAGTCCTTCTAAGGGGTGGATATTACCGAAGGTGGGGTCAATTTCTGATAATGGCAGATCCGCCAAATCACCTGCTTCCTCCTCATCTTCATCGGTTTCCTCAACACTCTCAAAAGTGAGAAACAGGCAATCTTGCTTGAGGAATGCTTCTTCAAGATGCTCCGTTGATTGTTCATCTGTTAAAACTGCGGCGCGAAACTGTTTTAAAGACTCTTCTGAGCGATAAAACAAAATCCCATACTCCATTCCCAGCATTCCCATGACTGAGGCGTAGAGTGTACCAACATCCCAGTTATTAATTTCGATTGACAAAATTTGTTGTTCTTCCAAAAATTCCCAAGGTGCTGCTTGCCAAATTGCAAATGCTTTCTCTCGCAAGATTTGGGCATACTGTGGGGGTAAGTCGGGGGTTTGACTATCGAGGATGTCGGTGAACCCGCGAAACAGTTCGTCAATTAAAGGCAGTTCTGGTGCGTAGTCAATGGCGATATCCAAATCTTGCAGCACCCCCCGCAGGTAAAATTGGATCTCGCGGTCTTTGACTACAATTCTTTGGGGTCTAGCAGGTCTTGCCGGACTGTGGGGATGCTCCATTGCTCGCATTAAAGTGCGAACTATTGCTTCTGGGCCGATATCTGAAGCTACCACGTCCATACCTCGAACAACACCTTGGGAATAATCTACCCAAAGAATGCATTCTCCCTTTGCCTCTGAGTCTGAGTGCTGGTTTGGTGATGACAACGGACGGCGATCGCCCTCCCATACAGAAGGAATTTGAGTTAATTTCTTCAACCGACGACTGGTAGAGCGATTAAAACTTGTCATAGAATAAGTTAATCAAAAGAAGCAATTTGGAAGTAAACTTTGGGAGATAGCTAGCCTCGGATTAAATTTTTATGGCTGCACCTGAAGGGTGGTTGCTTCTGTTGCTGCCGCAAGGCTTGAACTTCAAAAATACCGAATCTATAAACACACTAAGTCCCTCAATTCTAGAATAAAAATTTTTGGCTACTTTTGACGGAGTGTTTACAATTTGGCATCTAGCGACATCTAAGCCGCTAGAATGAATACAAAAACACTCAACGAGAAACCCACAGGCATTAACAAGCCAATACAGGGTAACGCTTAGACTAATTAAGGAGTTGAAAAAGCAGATGACACAAGCAATTCAGGCTCAACAACGCGGAATTCTGTTGAGCGAAGCCGCATTGCACCAGGTAAAATCCCTCCGGGACAGGCAAGGCACAGACTTCTGCTTACGGGTAGGAGTCCGTCAGGGTGGCTGTTCTGGGATGTCTTACATGATGGACTTTGAAGACACCAGCAAGATCACTCCGCAGGATGAAGTTTTTGACTATGATGGCTTCAAAATTGTTAGCGATCGCAAGAGTCTGTTATATCTCTATGGCTTAATGCTCGATTATAGCGATGCCATGATTGGCGGTGGCTTCCAATTTACAAACCCCAATGCCAACCAAACTTGTGGTTGCGGCAAGTCATTTGGGGTGTAATATTGTCCTTTGTCATTAGTCATTTGTCCTTTGTCCTTTGCAAATGACCAATGAACTAATGACCAATGACTAATGACCAATGACTAATGACCAATGACTAATACAGTTGAATCCCTGTTTGATACAGGTTTAGAACGCTATAAAGCAGGAGAAGCAGTAGATTCTTTAATCCCTGTGTTTAAAGAAGTGTGCGATCGCGCTCCTAAAACTAGTGCTGCTTGGATTTGTTTAGCGTGGTTGTATCTACTCGATAACAAACCCAGCTTGGCTTACAAAGCTGCACAGAAGGCAGTCAAGTTAAATCCACAAGATCCGCAGGCTAGAGTAAATCTCGCCTTAGCAATGCTGGAAACAGGTCAAAAAGGTTTGCGCGAACACATTGACGTAGCACAACAGTTAATGTTTGTCAACGAAGAATGGAGTGATGAAATAAAAAATAGTATTGAAGACGGTTTAACTAGAAAACCAGATTGGCAGAGTTTGACAAAAGTCAAAAATTGGCTGTTTGAAAAATGAGGAGTTAGGAGTGAGGAGTTAGGAGTTAAATTCAATCCTGCAATCCTCACTTCTTACTTACCGATCACTTAGTTACTAGTCCTAAAAATTTTGTGCGATTAGATCAAAGGATAGATGAAAGATAAATTGTTAGGCTGGCTAAACATGGTTTTAGTCGCAGATGTTTTTTTAGTTTTGTTTGGCTTTGGCTGGTTAGCGATCGCTGCGATCGGAGATGCGGCGGGAGTAAACTTGGGTTTGGATTTGTGGCATAAACTATGGCAACCCTTGTTTAACCCAGCAATTGGCATCCTCATGGGCGGTGCCATTCTCAGCGGTATTATCAGTTGGGTTTCCAGAAAATTTCTCTCTCGTCAATAGTCAAAGAATTGGGCATGGGGCAATTCAATTTTGGATTTTGGATTTTGGATTAAATTTCAATCTAAAATCCAAAATCTAAAATCTAAAATTCTTACTCCCTTTTAACTAAGAATTTGTGTTAACGCTGATTGCAAATTAGGATATTTGTAATCAAAGCCTGTTTCCACGGTACGTTTCGGGATGACTTGCTGACCTTCTAAAACTACTATAGCCCCGTCTCCTAAAAGGGCTTCGATCGCAAAAGCCGGAACGGGTAACCAAGAAGGGCGATTCATCACTCGTCCCAAAGTTTGGCTTAAATCTGCCATGCGGACTGGGTTAGGGGCAGTGGCATTATATACGCCTTCTATTTCCGGTTTAGTTAAAGCTTGCAGAATCAGGTTAACCAAATCGTCTACGTGAATCCATGAGAACCACTGGCGGCCACTGCCAATAGGGCCACCTGCGAAGAGTTTGAAAGGTGAAATCATTTTACCTAAAGCACCACCATTGCCGAGAACAATCCCAAAACGCAGAATTACCAATCGCACACCAGCATCTTTTACCTTTCTCGCTTCTGCTTCCCAGGCTTGGGAGACTTGGGCGAGAAAATCGTTACCAGATAGACTTGTTTCATCAAAGGTAGCCGTTTCACTGGTGCCGTAGTAGCCAATAGCTGAAGCGCTAATTAACACAGCTGGTTTGGGGTTAGCCTTGGCTATTGCTTCAACTATTTTTTGTGTACCTAACTTTCGGCTATTGAGGATTTCTTGTTTGCGTTCTGGTGTCCAGCGTCCTTCACCAATGGGTTCTCCTGCCAAATTAACTACGCCATCACAACTAGCGATGACACTTTGCCAAGAACCAGATGCATTTGGTGTATAGGCAACAATTTCTAGATTGGCGAAAGCCTCAGATGGAAAAACCTTTTGAGCAAAGGTGGTGTTCCGAGTCAATACTACTATTTTATGACCTTCCGCGTGGAGTCGTTGTACCAAACGACTACCAACCAATCCTGTTGCTCCAGTAATTGCGACTTTCATTTTCTACCTCAGCCAAACTTTTATTGTAAAGTTTTTGCTCAAACTTTTAGCTTACGGCACTTTCGTTATGGATAGAACATATGTGACTGTATATTTTGGTAATCCCTGATCTCAAAACTCAAAAACTTTGCTTTTTTAATGACTTTCCATTTAGATACTTCGGTATTATAGGATGGACGGAGTGTTGCAAGGCGTGGGGCTATTATGGCTCGCTATACCTGTTCATTTATTGTTTCTGTTCCTAGTGACCATCTCCAGCCGTTACTTGTAGAACTTCTACAGGACTGTCAGTTGGATATTCAATACCACACGGGCGAGTACATTATCGGCCGTGAGGTTCCTGGCAATGTTCCTTTTCCTAAATTGGTAACAGTAGAAGTACTGATTGATAAATCAAAATCTACTGAAACAGAAACCCGGATGAGTATTGTGATTAAAAATGAAGAACTACCACTCCAACTAGATAATTACTGCCGACAAATGTTTGAATTCATCAAGCAGGCTATTGAAAGTAGCCGTCATTGGCATTTGATTGAAAGTCTTGCAGGATACTAGCTTTAGTGAGTGATTGAATTGACACTCCCACGGCTTCAAGCCGTGGGATTCTCAGACTGTTATTGGTAGTTATAATTCACTCTCCCACATCCTCTAAATCCTCGGCCATACCGGGGTTTATTAGTGTAATATCGTACTCACTCGAATCCGTTTGGGACAAACGCTGAGTGTTTCTTAAAAGGTAATAAATGGCACGTACTTGAGGCCCAAAAACGATCTCGTCTTCATTTTTTAGATCGTGAGCTGGTATCTTACGTCCATTAATCATCAAACCGTTGGAACTAGGCTTGCCTTTAGCATCGCCATCTACAATCCGGTAATAGTAGCTATGACTATTATGCTCTCGTGGCAATCTCACTAATGTGGCATGGCGGCGGGAGACAAACTGCGACATCAAACGGATATTACACTCACGGTCTCTACCGATAGAGTAGACGGGGTGCTCTAGAGAAAATTCTTTGCGACCTTGATCGTCTTCAATAATCAGTAGATGGTTTTCATTGGTTTCTGCTGCCATTGACAAATCGGTGAAAATGTGATAAATCAAGATTTGTTTAGTATCGTATCCTGCCATTCTGGCGCACCATAAGTTCTGTGGTGCTGATCTAAATAAGCTTTAAAATTGCATAATACCTTGAAAGAGTAGAACATGGCCGTTCTACTCCAGTAGCTATGATCGCTTTGGTAAGTGTCTCAAGAGGCTTTGTGTGCTGCGTAAAACCTGACAAGGCGACTCAGTTTAACTTGATATGGGAATAACCAAGATTTGTGCTGGGAAATTTTACGTGCAAAAGAGTATTCTACGGGTGATGAGCTAATCGCCGTAATAATATTGAGTTTGTGACGACGCTAACAGAGCTAAAAGCCATTAATGCAGCAGCACCAGATGGGTTAAGGACAAAACCCAGACTAGGGAACAAAACACCAGCTGCTAAAGGAATGCCGACTGTATTATATGCAAAAGCCCAGAATAAATTCTGGCGGATTTTGTTGAAGGTGGCGCGACTAAGCTGAATAGATTCGACAACATCGTTTAGGCGATCGCGCATTAGGATAATTTCAGCAGTTTCCATCGCCACATCTGTCCCGGAGTGTAAAGCAATTCCGACATCTGCTTGGGATAAAGCTGGAGCATCGTTGATTCCATCTCCCACCATTGCGACTACTGAGTGGGGAGTGAGAAGTGAGGAGTTAGGAGTTTTCTTTGTCCCCTTGTCTCCTTGTCCCCTTGTCCCTCCTAACTGGAGAGACTGTATTGCAGCCGCTTTTTTCGCTGGGGGGACACCCGCTATTACATCAGCGCTATCCAATCCTAGTTGTTTGGCTATGGCGCTAGCTGCTTCTAGGCGATCGCCACTGAGCAACATAACCCGTAAGCCCATCTGACGCAACTTGTCTACGGTGGCTTGGGCATCTGGTCTGAGGGTATCACTAACAGCAATTAGTCCGGCTAAAGTTCCCCCAACGGCTACGCAAACAACTGTTTTACCATCTGTTGCCAAACCCTCTGCTACCTGTTGTGCAGTTTCACTAATGGCAATGCCGTGCCAACTCAACCAGTCCCAGTTACCCAACAGCACAACTGTGCCCTCTACCACAGCAGACACCCCTAGTCCTGGTTCCGTGTGAAAGTCCACAGCCTCAGGAATAGATAACTGTTGCCGCTGTGCTTCTTGCTGAATCGCTTTTGCTAGGGGATGGTGAGTACCGCTTTCTACGGCTGCTGCCAGTTGGATTAGGGATTGGGCATTGGGCATTGGGCATTGGGCATTGTTATTCTTCTCCTGCTTCTCTGCCTCTTCCCCAGTCGCCAATCCCTCAATTAACAGGCAATCTGTGACGATGGGATTACCTGTGGTCAGAGTGCCAGTTTTATCAAATACTACGGTATCTAACTGGTGTACTTTTTCTAAAACGTCGCCGCCTTTGATTAACAGACCGCGTTCTGCGCCCATAGCAGTCCCGACAAGAATGGCTGTTGGTGTGGCAAGTCCCAAAGCACAGGGACAGGCGACTACCATAACTGCGATCGCTAGTTTTAAGCTGATTAATAGGGGGGAGTGGTGGGCTTCATGTGTAGCATGGCTCATCATTTCCATGCCACCAGACATAGTGATATCAGTCCAGATGTGAGTGCCAAAAAAGTACCAAAAGACAAATGTTAATATAGATGCTGTCAGCACACCGTAGGTAAAATAACCAGCTACTGTATCTGCTAATTTCTGTACCGGGGCTTTCCGGGTTTGGGCGGCTTCTACTAAAGCGACGATTTGAGCTAGAGTTGTATCACTTCCAGTACGGGTTGCCTGAATAGCGATCGCTCCTGACTGGTTTAGCGTCCCCCCTGTCACCATATCTCCCGGTTGCTTGATTACTGGTACTGCTTCCCCAGTCAGCATTGACTCATCGACCGTTGTTTGACCAACCACCACTTCACCATCAACAGGGATTTTATCACCTGGCAACACTTGTAACCATTCACCAACACGCACCTGTTCCGCAGGAATCTCTACACTAGAAGACCCCACTCCGGCTTTCTCTGGGTTGGCAATCAATCGCGCTAAGAGTGGCTGGAGTGCTAGCAATTTCCTAAATGCGGATGCGGCGCGACCTCTAGCTTGTTGCTCTAATGTCCTTCCTAAGAGAATAAAACCCAGCATCATTACTGGTTCGTCAAAGAAGCACTCCCAACCCAGTTGGGGAAACAGCAGCGCTACTAAACTAGCAATGTAGGCTGTCAGTGTTCCTAATCCGATCAGGGTGTTCATGTTCGGCGCATTTCGCCGCCAGCCCAGCCAGCCATCTACTAAAATCGGGCGACCAGGGATTAATAGCGCCACTGTCGCCAATCCACAGTGAAACCAGATGTTATTTAGCACTGGCAGCACTGAGCTACCAAGATTACCAAAATGTCCACTTCCCGACAATATCAGCAACACCGCAGCGATCGCTAACTGCCTTAGTGAAGAGCGCATTTCTCGGCGTTGTCGTTCTGCTGGGTCTGGTAAGGTAGATATCTCGCCTGCGACTGTGCCACTAGCTTTTCTCTGTTGAGTCGGGAATCCAACGGCTGTTAATCGCTGTGCTAGTGCATCTGCATCTACCGTACCAGCTTCTGACTCTACAACTGCTACCTCTGTGGCCAGGTTCACACAGGCACTCTTGACTCCTGGATGTTGGATTAGCTGTCGCTCTACTGCGTTCACACACCCAGCACACTTCATGCCCCCAACATCGAGAATAATTTTCTCTAGGATTGGGTCAAGTTCTGGGGCTGGCTTAGTTTTCGGGACAAGTTGCATGGCAAGTGTTTAGATTCGCTACAGAAATTCAACGCCTGACTAAAAGCGTCTCTAATTTGAGCGTAGGCTAAATATGGAACTACGACTGTATGTCAACCATATTAAAATTATTAATTTATCGTACTTCGCTCAGGGTCAATGACGGCTCCAGCGTAGATAAGTCACATAGATAATAGCTACCACCTGCATTGGCATGAGGACAATCAGGCTTTTCCAAAAATTGTGAATTTCCAAATTAGACATGGCGCTGAAATAGCCAAAGCCCAACAACAAGAAGAGTATCCAGATCATCTGTTTACGTTTGATAGTTAGCATAGCAGTAGGATTCAGAATTTTTTAGCAAAAATAAAAATATTTAGTTATACCTATAAATCTATACAGAATACACAATAACTTTAATTAATAGTTACTCAAAAAAGAAGTTTACCCAAAGGAGAGTTATTAACAATTCAAAATTCAAAATTCAAAATTCAAACATTTTAGACATTTTCAGACGGGGATTTAAACCCCGACTGAAAATAACGCTACCTGTATTGTTGGGGTCTTAAACCCTTTGATTTCCGATAAGGAGATAATTCAAACACCAATGCACATTAAATTAAAACGGCAATCAAAACCAGCCTTTCTTCTCGATGATGTAAGCATTGAGGAATTCTTCATCAGTCTTGGTTAAGTAGATGATACCTTCAACCAAACCGACAATCCCCATTATTGCCCCACCAAAACCAAATGTGAGTATAGTAACAAGCAGCATGATCACACCTTCGGTAGTATAACCAAGAATAAACTTGTGAATACCTAAGGCTCCTAACAAGATAGCGCAAATGCCAGCTGCAATTTTTTTGCTGCTAGCATCACCACGATTGATATTAGACACTATTAAGCATACTCCTCAAGTATAAATGACACCCTCAATCTTAGTGTAATTATTCTTACTTAGCATCTACATATTTATTCCAGTAATAAATTGTCAAATTTTAATCAATTGAGAAGATATAAGACTCAGAATTTGATTTTTTAAAACATACTGAGACTGAAAAGCCAGTTTGAGCGGTTCAAAAATCAGACAGAAGTCCTATACTTCTTTCCCTAAGCTCGAACTGCTCTCAGCAAGAATTTTCTTCTCTGGTAAATGTAAGCATTGACAAATTTGTTTCAAAGATACACTCAGGAGATATAACTTCACACAGTAACCCAAGTGTGAAATATAAGTTTCTAAAACCAGCCCTGCTTATTCACAAAGTAGGTATTTACGAATTCTTCAGGGGACTTATTTAAGTAGATCATGCCTTCAATTAAACCTACAAGTTGCATAATTAACAAGGCAAGTCCGTAGGTGAAAGAACCTCCAACTACAGAAATCACCAACATGATAAAGCCTTCTGGAGCGTATCCTAGAATAAACTTATGAACCCCAAATCCTCCAAGGATAATTCCACAATAACCAGCTAGAAGTTGTTTGGTAGGGTGACTGGGGTTGAGATTTGCCATCTGAGTGCTGCTCCTTGATAAGTTAGGTATAAAAATAGATTTTTTACTATAGTGAAAGCACGTAAATGTATTTACTTAACAAATATATTTTTAATTCTTTCAGTATTAAGTAAGCCCAAAACGAATAACCAAAATCAGCGTGCTTCTATTCCAGAGGGGACGCTCAAATCTCTTACGGCATAGCCTGAAAATCTGGCGCTCCTTAATGACTTTTGGTGGATTTGATGATTGCAAACCCTGGTGCGGCAGTTTTGCAGATTTTTAGGTAAAACATTTATCTTGAGAAGAATGAACCTCAATAATCAGCAAAAACTGCTATATACACCACTTTCTACAAGTCCATCAGTATTATTTCCGGATTTTTTTGCGTAGGCGTAGCCCGTCGTAGACATCGCTTCCAGCGGGCGTGAAACGCCATCGCACCAATTACGAGACCAGTTGCGTGGTTAGTGGGAATGTAGAAGCGCAAGAGGCATCTTCTAACATCTCGAAAATGGCTAAAATCATCCGAATGAGAATAAATGCTTAACTAGATAGTTTGTTGTCTATGTTAACAGCATTCTTTGATTTGCTTTTGCCATTATCTGAATTGGGTTTTCAGCGAGTATTTATGCTTACAACCAATTATAACTAGTAAATTGTTCCACTTATGGAGATGAAAGCAAATATTTTTGTTTTAGGCAACAGTAGTTTAATTGTGTTAATTACTACCTAATGTGAACAAACTTAATAATGTACCACTATTCCAGAGACTATGGAGGAGCATAGGAGCGAGGAGGTTGCGCGATCGCGTGTAAACTACCCCCAAAACAATCCCCAATGCGGTCAGTGGCAGAATTTCCGACAAGCTGAGGTGAGCGATCGCAAACAACAAACTACTGACAAGAATTGCTCCCCACACGGGTAAGTAACGAGTCAGAGAGGGTAACAAAAAACCGCGAAACAGAATTTCTTCAAAAAATGGAGCTGCGATCGCCGCTGTGGAGAAAAATATGCCAAGTGCTACACCATCTCGACTTTCCAGCGCTAGTTGCAACAGGGGATTACTACCACCTTGTCCTTGCCATAGCTGTTGATTAATCAAAGATACCACCACAACTATTGGTAAAGCCGTGCAATAGCCTCCCAGTCCCCACAAAAACCAGTTATCTTGAAAACGGAAGCGAAACCAAAATTCTGGTAGTGGAAAAAAGCGCTTGAGAGAGAAATACAGCACTAACAGCGCACCCGATGCTACCAGTAAGTAACTAAGCAAAACATAAAAAGCCTGAAGTCGCACATCACCGATGGGACGCGCGATGGGGAGCAGCGATAACACTAAAGGCACAAAAATTTGCCCCATGAAGAAAAAGCCGACGACAAAAACCTGCAAAACGGTTTCACCATCCCAAGGTGTTGACCAAGGGACATCAGCATTTTGAGCTAGTAACGAGGCTTTTCCTTTCAACAAGCGTTGAGCAAATAACAAAATCAGCAGTATTAGACCAATTAACGCTGCCAAGGTGGGAATAGTGCCAATAACCGCTAATTTTATCACCGCTTGAGCAGCAGATTTTTGTTGTGCAGCTTTAACTGCTGATAAAGCGTCTTGTCGTTGCTGGAGTTGGTATAGCTTAACCAAAGCAGTAGAGCGAAACCAACCTTCTAAATTCTTTTGAATCGGTTCTTGAGGATTTGGGAGGAGACGGGGAGGATTGCTCCACAGTCCACTCAATACAGCAGCAGTTTGCCCAAATTCTGGATTGATATCTGAGCGTTGTTGTAATTCGCTCCAAGTCTTGAGGGCTGTATCGGTCTGTCCTTGCTGTGCTTGTAAAATTCCCAGGCGCAAGTCTAATTCAGCCAGTAATTTTTGTAATTGCTTGAGGGACTGCTGTAACTGTTGCTGTCCCTGTTTAGAGGTTTTAGTAGTGGGAGGAACGTCAGGTAGAGGTTTCGGAGGTATGGGAGTTATTTCAGGTTGAGAGCGTAATTGTGCAAGTTTGTTGTTAACTTTGTCCAAATTAGTTTGAACTGATTCACGCGCCTCCTGATACTGCTTTGTAGCGCTTTCTAGGGGTTGCTCACCAAGTATCGCTTCCCGAATCGCCTGGAGATTGTCATCGTTGCTATCTTCTGATTGCCAAGCTTGGGCTTGTAGAGCAATATTAGTTTGATACAGTTCTAGGCGACTTTGAAACTGAGGTTCTTGCCAACTATTGAATAAAGACAAAACTGCCAACAGAACTGCTATGGGTGTCAGTATAAAAATTAAAATCAACCGCTTGAGTGTCATCTATCCCTCTTTTACTAACCAGTGGGGAGCGCGTCCCCCTTGGGAATTATCGCAAGAAAAAGTCACGTCGCTTCACTCCGAATTCAAAATTCAAAATTCAAAATTCAAAATTAATAATCTCATAAATAAATTTCGGGGCTTGTCAGAGGTGGATAGATATCATCAATATTATAAGTTTGCGTCGCACCCACCATGTTAAATTACAACCCATTGCACTGCTTACCCTCCGCCGAGGATCTGCCCGATTCTGACGATGAACCTGTGGATAATCAGCTACAACATTTGATTCCTGGTTTGCTAGAAGCCATCTTAGCTTGGCTGTGGGCAAGCCGGATGGATTGGTTTTTTGGCGTTGATATGGGGATATATTACGATCCCGAATTACCGCCGATTGTGCCTGATGGGTTTTTAAGTTTAGGAGTCGAGCGAGTTTTTGATGAGAACTTGCGTTTAAGTTATGTGTTGTGGGAAGAAAAAGTTATGCCAATCGTGGCGCTTGAGGTGGTTTCTCACAGACGGCGCGGGGAATACACGAGCAAAAAGAAACTTTATGCGGATATGGAGATTTTGTATTATGTTGTTTACAATCCCCAACGCCGGAGAAAACCACCTTTAGAAGTTTATCGGTTTGTAAATGGTGAGTATGTATTGCAGCCAGGAAATCTAATTTGGTTATCAGAGATAGGTTTAGCAATTGGTTATGAACGGGGAACCTATCAGGGAATTACGCGGGATTGGTTGTATTGGTATGACAAACAAGGAGTCAGATATTTAACACCAGAAGAACGGGCGATCGCTGCTGAAGAACGCGCTACCACTGCGGAACAACGCGCTCAAAGGCTGGCAGAAGAATTGCGAAGGTTGGGGATAGATCCAGATTCTTTGAGTTGATTTTGTGGGGTGCGATCGCTTTATTAACTGATAGCTCATTCAGATAAACCTAGTCTTTCCTTGACGGATTGCCAGTTTGAACCTTGGTTTGGGTTTCGGCGATGCATCTCCAAGCGTCTATCTAATTCTTGTTTTTCCTCATCGTTGAGAGGAACTTCATCGGGTGTGGTAAGAATGCTGTCCCATAAGTCCTCGGCAAGCTGTATACGTTCAGATACACTTAGTTCGGAAATATCGATTTTTAATATGGGGTGCATGGTTGTTGTTAATGTAGTTACTCAATATAATTTTATTTTAGATTATAAATGACTTATCTTATTCCCAATAAAGTAAAGCATCAAGTTTACCTGATTCTGTAAATGTTCTAGCAGCTAGTAAACAGTGCAGCAAATCAACACACATTTTCGCCGGATAATTTTCTTCTTGTCCACCGACTACTAATTTTTCTATTTCATCAGATTGTGATAAATCAACTAAAACATCAAAACTTTTGTTCTTAAAAGTTGCAGTTACAACATATTTATCTGACTTACCACCTCCAATATTCATGTAAGTCTCATCATCATATTTCAAGGTTACTAAAGTTTTGCTTTTACCATCTAACTCGCGGATAGCTGCTTCGATTTTAATCCAATTTTGATCTTTTATTAATTCACCTTGATTGCTGTTACTAACCCATTTTTCTGCTGATAGCTTGAATACTAAACTTGTTTCGCTTTTTTGTGGCAAATCAGGCCAGCGATCGAAACCAAGTAACTTACCAATCTCAGAATTTTTGAGAAATGCTTGACGTTCAGCATAGCTCATAATTACATTTGTCCCAGCCCGGATTTGCTCAGGAGTCAACAGGCGTGGGGATTCCCCATTGGCTTTCGTGTCTTCTGGTGAATGCTGCGGCGTTATTTCTTGAGAATTTGAACACATAGCCATCTTCTCCTGGGGCAATATTTGTTGCGCCCATATACTCCATTTCTATTATGTCTCTATAGTAGTCAACAGCTGAATTCAGTGATACCAGAAAGATTAGCGCTTCACTCTCTCCTACCGAAAAATAACGCAATCCTACTTGTGTTGCATACCAGATTAGCCATTTTCCTATCGGTTCAAGCAAACGGTTAGGTTGTTGACCTCTGCTAATCGGATTAGTTTCTATCTGATCAATTTCTACGGTTTCAGGTAAGTAAGGGTAAAGATACACGCTATACCTAATCAATCCCCAGATTTGTCCAGCATACACAAGCTTGACAATATTTTGAAATTCAAAGTCGTTACGTCGCCATAACTCTTGCCAGTGAAAAGTCCAATTGCTTGGCATATCATCCACTGTTGCAGGGGAAATGACAGCCTCTTGTTCGCCTCTCTCTTGAGTTAGGACTCGCACCCAATACGAGCCGATATCAGCCAATCTAGTAATCCTCACACGTCTAAGAGTGATAATACTGCGTTAGGGGGTGAGGGTGCGATCGCGTTTTAGTTTATGTTGTGGTTATGGGATGCGATTACCAGGGTAAGCTCATCTAGTAAATTGGGTATGGGTTCACTCTCCGACTACTCTTCCCAAGTAACTGTAATGCAAAGAGGAATACAGTACTTCTCTATTAGTTCTAGATTTTTTAATTGCAAATATTGCGTAGTTCTACTTTTAGTACTGAATTTACCAAACAGGTGTAATCGCTTTGAGCGCTGAGGGTAGTCTTGACCACGAATCATCAATTGACCTACTCCGTGAATCCAATTTTTAACACTCTTAACTTCTATAATCTCCTTTTCAGTTAGAAGATCAATTGCTCCTGTGTTTGTTGGAACTTCTATTTCTCCACCAAGCTCTTTTTGTAGTCCCGTTTTAATCTCTTCTTCTCTTTGAAGCTTTCTTTCTTTTTTACACCATTCTCTAAAATGATGTCCTATTAGAGGATGAGCAATATAATAGTATTTTCCGGAAATTTCTTCTTCTTCTTTGAAAATTAATTCTTCAATGGGAATATTTGTTTCATTACAAACATTTTTCAAAAAAATCTCTGTTTGTTTATTCTCTTTATAATGATGTATGTATTTTTTATAACTTTCAGATATTTCAGTTAAGTTAACATATTCAATTTCTCTGTAACTTCTCATTTATTTGTATAGCCCTGCTTTAAGTAAATGCTAGCATTAACTAGTATAAATGATACCACTGTTGAAAAGCTATCGATATATCATAACTTGTAGTAATTTCCACACCTATCTTAGTTTGCAATGCGGACAATTATCTACAGTACAAATTACCTGATTAACTACCCTAATTTCTCCCGCACCCAAACGCGAAATGATTTGAGCAAAGCAATTTCTCCCATACTTTTACTCTGCTGAATAAATCTGCTTATCTCACTCACTGATACTAGAGGAAAGGCAACACTAAACTTACACTCGACATATTGCCCCTCTACCAACTGATAAAATCTCAAATTTTGCCCATCATATCTCCAAAGTTCAGGTACACCCAACGCTGAATAAATACCCAATTTGTTAACTGAACTGCTGGTAATATCAATCTCAATTGCTAAGTCAGGTGGCGGATCATTTTCTAAATCTAAAGTTTCCTTACCTCTAATAGCTAGTTCATTTTGGATATAGTAGCAAGTATCTGGTTCTATTCCCCGCTTTGATATTTTCCGCTTCAATGTTGTAGAACCAGCACTTATAATTTCAATTTCTAATTCTTCAGCTAAGACTAGAATAAAATGGTCAAATTGAATTTTGGGGTTTTCATGTTCAAAAAGTGGGGTCATAATTTCTAAAGTGCCACAGTCATAAGCAAATCTAGAGCCTCTGTCCTCACCTGTATCTCTCAGCAAGGCTTCAAAGGTTTCCCAGCTAATGTTATGTAGCACTGTTCTTTGTTCAGCAGACGTTGACTTGACAAGCATATCTTAGAAAAAATAAGCCAGTAATTATATTTATCAATGAGGTATACTTTAACCTATCTTCCCCCGCACCCAAGCGCTGAAGGATTGCACCAAATCAATTTCATCCATAGTTTTACTTTGCTGGATAAATCTATTCATATCACTAACAGAAATTAAAGGAAAAGCTATACTCAACTTAATCTCAATATACTGGGTTTCTACTAATTGATAAAATTTTAAAACTTCACCGTTATATCTCCATAATTCTCCTACACCTAAAGCCGCATAAATATTAAATTTATTAACATAACTGCTAGTAATATCAATTTCAACTGCTAAATCTGGTGCTGGGTCTGTTCTTAAATCTAATTCTTGTTTACCTCTAATTAGTGGCTCATTTTGAATATAATAGCAAGTATCTGGTTCTATTCCCCTTGCTATTGGTTGACGCTTTAATGTTGTAGAACCAGCACTTCTAATTTTAATTTTTAATTCTACTGCTAAAGCGAATATAAATCGGTCAAATTGAATTTTGGGGTTTTCGTGTTCAAAAAGTGGAGTCATGATTTCTAAAACACCGCAGTCATAAGCAAACCGAGAACCTCTATGCTCACCTGTATCTCTCAGCAAGGCTTCAAAGGTTTCCCAGCTAACGTTGTGTAAGACTGTTCTTTGTTCTGCAAGGGTTGACTTGACAAGCATATTAAAATAATTCGTAATTCGTAATTCGTAATTCGTAATTAAGTTTTGTAATTGCGATTTAGACTTCACCACAAAACTTACCAAACCTCCAGAATTAGTTAAAATACTTATTCTGTCAGGATGTTAGATAAAATTCCGATAATTTTACCTATGTCATTAATATAATACTCGCCCAAGTCAATTTCAATCACTTGCTCAAGAAGTTTCAAAAACTTCCAGTTAGTTCCAGTGGTGACAGTACCATAAATTGTCTGAATGTTATTGCCCTCACGTTCATTAAACAATTTAGCTGCTAACATCTCTGCTACACACTGACCTAATCCAGCATTGATATTTTCTTTTTTAGCTTCTACAATTGTGACAACTGGTGCATTAAGAATTAGTAACTCTGATGAACGGCTAATAATAAAATCGCAATTTCCATTTAAACCTTGTGCTGAATCAACAGTAAAATCGATACCAGAAAATAAACTTATTTGATTATTTAAATATTTCCTTACAGCAATTAAAATAGGTGCAATAATCATTTCTGAGCGAGATTTTTCCGTATTACTAGCAAGAGCTAAAGGTACATTTTCCCGCAATACTTCTGCAAGTAATGGTGGACAATCTACTTCATGCACAGATGCAAATATATCAGTTTTATCAGAAATAGTTAAGCCAAAGGTTTTTCTAACTCTGTCTAAAGTAAAGTCACTGTATGACACTTTAGTTGCTCCTGTAAAGAATCCAGATAATAAATTGTGCCAACTATTAGCAAGATATGTTGCTGATATTTGGCACAATTATAGCGGTTCTCGGTTGAGTAGGTACTGAACCCCACCCCCAACCCCCTCCCCGCAAGCGAGGAGGGGGCTAAG
>NZ_JABXKM010000026.1 GCF_017115025.1 Nostoc sp. NOS(2021)
ACTTGGAATCTACTGCCCTAGCAGAACCCGCAATTACCTTAGATAAAGCGATCGCTGTTTCCGCAGCACTGGCAATTGCTACAGACAGCAACTCCGCTAGCATTGTTGTGCCAGATGAAACGAAAGAAAATATAGTTATCGATGAGCCTGTGAGTCCTGTGTGGCTCAAAGGTGAGACGGCAGAGCAGATTTTACAAAATTTAATAGATTTAGCTTTACCCACCTCTGAACCCCTGCCCAAAGATGAAAAGGTTATAGATTCTTCAGCAACACAACCACCGCCACCATTGCTGCTAACTTTAGGTCAGGATACTTACATTGCTCGTTGGGGACAAGCTCTTACAATCAATGGACACATAGAACTCAAAGAAAAGACAATTTTAGATCAGGCTGAAACATTATCTCCAAAAAGCCTGCGGGCGCTTGAACTAGGAATTGAATTGCGATCGCCCAAGAACTCAAAAATCTTGACCCAGGTACGGCAACCCTTACCAGACCAGGAGTTGCCCTTCACCATCAATACCTCAATTGATATTCCTGCTGACTGTGAATCGAAGTTAATTTTGGCAGATATCAGTTTGTATGGTAAATTCGCTGATGTTGGTGAAGTCATCCGGTTAGCCAGCCAGTCCTTCACCATTACAGCAGATGTAAAAGAATTACTGGCAATCACAGCCGCAGCCAAACCTAGTACATCCTTAAATGGCACCATAGCACCATCGGACTCATCTGCTACTTTCACAGAACCAGAGGCAGCGGTGAGGCTCGATTTGAAACTATTCAATCTGGTCAAGATTCCAAAAACAGACCAGTCTCAGATACTCAATCTATCCCCAAACACACCCCTACCGCCGCAAATTAACCTGCAAGTTCTGCGAGAAGCTACCCTGCGGACATCTAAGCTCAAGAATTCAGGCACTTCGCCTCAATTGCCGAAACTGCCTCCTGTTCAAACCGATGCCAACACTCCCACAGATGTTGTTGCACAACCCCCTACACAGAAGGAGCTTCTAGAAAAGGATGCTACCATAGCTGCCATCAACTTGGAGCAGTTGGTCATCAGGCAACGTCGAATGCCAATACTCGACGCTACTTTTCCATACTTGAGACGGCTACAAGCTTTGCCAGGTGATACAGAGGAAGTAAAAAGTAATGCCCTCGCAGATGCATTGCAAATTCCGGCGGCTGAAGACTTCCCGCAGTTGGACGCAACTATGGCTGAAGATGAAAATACACCTGAATTAGTACTAGGTGATGCACAATTCCAGGAGGAATCTGTTGCTGAAGTAGTAGCCCAACCAAATGCACAATTCCAAGATGAATCTGTTGCTGAAGTAGTAGCCCAACCAAGTACACAATTCCAAGATGAATCTGTTGCTGAAGTAGAAGCCCAGCAAAATGCACAATTCATTACAACAGAGAACCTTTACTCATCTCCTTTGCTCCGAAAGTGGATGCAGAGCCAAGGATACTCTTTGCCTGAATCTATCAGTGATCTCGAACTTCAAGATTACAATAACTATGTTCCAGCGCCGCAGACGTCGCTTTCTCTAAGTGCAGAAAATGCGAATGTTGATGTCAACTTGCCGTTAAACCTAGATGCCAATACAGAGAGAAATTTGAGCGGAAGTTGGGGACGCTCAGAATTTCTTCTGACGGAGACGCGTAAGGGACAGGGGACATGGGAAGAAGTCGAAGAGTTGGCTTCCGAACTGGGGAACTTTGGGGAAGATGTAGATACAGCGCAGTCAGCGGATTTGGGGAGCGGAGAAAATACGGAAATAGAAAAAGTATTAGAAGAAGCAACACTCTCATCGGCTCTGTTAACACAACTACCGCCTCCCCCTCCGCCGATAAAAATAAATATAGCATCAGCTTGGTTAGCGCAAGAA
The DNA here is from genome assembly GCF_017115025.1 of Nostoc sp. NOS(2021). GTDB lineage: Bacteria > Cyanobacteriota > Cyanobacteriia > Cyanobacteriales > Nostocaceae > Nostoc. Next base: position 1,893 of record NZ_JABXKM010000026.1, read on the forward strand.
ATCGTTGTAGATGATACATATAGTGAACTGGAAGCCGATGCAGCTACGAGTTACCCCTTTGAAGAAGAGGAGCAACCACTGTTAGATTCATCCCCTTCCTTACCTATAATTGCGGCAGCCACTGAGCCTTTGCCAACTCCACAACTGCTAGTGCCAGAAGGCGAACTAATTGCTGGCAAGTCTGTCATAGTGCGTGTAGTACTACCTGAAGTACCTCCGCAAGTTGTTGTCAAGTTATGGGTTGAAGATTATCAAACTCGCTGGTTACTAAATGGGCCCCATTTATTGACAAATTTACTACCTAATGCATTGGGAAGTCTAGAAGTGATGACGCAATTAAACATTCCCTTTGGCTGTTTGGAAATTCGTTTGGAAGCGATCGCACTTGATCTGACAACCCAACAAGAGAGTCACAAAGTCACAATAGTGCGAACTGTGATTCCTCCAGACTTGCCAAGCTTGCAGCTAGATGAACTCCTGGGTATGTGAGGTGGTGCGGGGAGGTTTTGGTAAAGGTGCGTGCGATCGCTATTTTGCCGGTATAGCGCAATCAGCTTGCCACTGGCGGGAAGTGAGGTAAGCAATTAACAGCGTAAAAATACTAGCAGGATTGAGCAATGCCTACTCAATAGTAGAGATTACGGAGTTGCTTAAGTTAAAGGTTGAAGTCAAAAAAAATCATGGAGGGCTGGAATGAGTGGGTTTTGGAATTATACTTACTGCATTCATTCTGATGATCTGACACTAATCGAGCAAACACTAACCCGCCTTTTAGAGCAAGAAGGCTGTCACCGCATCACCTTGCCTGAGCTTCCTGTAAATGTTGAAGAACTACGTCATAATCCGTGGCTTTTGTGCGATGAGGTGTGGACATTCGGTTTATTCGTTGGTAATCAGGGATGGACAATTGTCAAGATATTACCAGAGGAAATACTATGCCAACGAGCTATCAATGCTGATCATCCTCGATTGTCGGCATTAGCAAGGCAAATTGGTTGCGATACTTTTTATGTGGGTTTGTACGAATACGGCGGGATTCTCATGGAAGCAGATGCAACAGGTGACATCTTTATCTCTGGTTCCATTAGCGAAGAGTATTTACAATCAGATAAATTTTTTGATGAGCCAATTAACTCAGAAAAATTTGAACAATTTTTCTTACTGGATGTTTCAGAGGAGATACACAGAGCAAAGCAAGTACTACAAGAAGAGGAAAATAGAAGATTTGAACAGTGGGAGGAGCAATTTTTAGAGGACTATGCCAGTTCCAATTTTCCTCCAATGACACCCAGTACATTGGAACAGTGGAAAGCCCAATGGAAGACATTTTTCAAAAAGGATAAGTATCAGTTATTAAAACAAAAAGGAGGAAAGCGGTTATATGAAACTTTAGCTTTTGAAGTATCACACTTGTTTATTGAATCTGGTTTTGAAATGTTTGAGAGAGCCATAGGACGATTGTTAGGTGGTACACCTTCCTACTGGCATCTAGGAGGAGATCCTTTAGTTTACCGTGCCTACACCCAGCAGGAACAGCTAGAAGCGGATGGAGCGCGGCTATTGTACTTTCGACCTACCCAGTAATTGCAAAAGTTTGAAGCACAAAAATTATAGAAACCGATTTAAGCATAAGCTAGTAATGCGTGCGACCTTAATAACTTTAACGATTTAGGAGCTTGACGTGTTTATCGAGTTCCGAAATTACACTACTTGTATCCAGTCAAATAATTTAGATTCAATCGAACTGGCCATAACCTGCATCTTTGAGCTTGAAGGTTGCCGTCGCATTTCCCAACCACCTCAAACCTTATCAAATGAGGAATTGCGCCAAACTCCCTGGCCGCTATTACCCGACCTCTGGATTGTCGGACTGTTCGTTAGCACTCCGGGATGGACTATAGTGAAGACCCAACCGAATGAACTACTATGCCGTCGAGCTAGGGGTGCTGCTCGCCCTCGCCTATCAGAACTAGCTATGCAAATTGGTTGCAATGCTTTTCACCTCGGCGCATACGGTCACAATGGTATCCTTCTGGAAGCAGATGCTATGGGTCAGACCTTTATTTCTGGTAGCGTTGACCGTATAGAAGAAGAAAATCAGTTTTATGACGAACAGATTAATGCAAGTGGGTACTCACAATTCTTCTTACTAGATGTGCCAGAGGAAATACAGGCAGTTGTGAAAGCACCTTCCCCTGAACAGCAACAGGAGAAAGAAAGAAGGTTGTCAGAATTAGATATGTTGATAGGAACCGAGGAGGAGCCATTTGATGCCCAGTCAGAAATCGCAGAATTACTCAAGGGTCATTCTTGGCGAATAGATGAAGCTTTAGAGCCTCTGCTGGGGGGTTCCCCCTCTTATTGGCATCTCTGGAAGAATAATTTGTTTTATCTAGCTTACACCCAGCAACAGCAACTTGCTAAGAATGGGGTAAGGCTGCTGTATTTCCAACCTGCCGAACATTATCGGCAACTTGACCCTCTGTACGAAATTCAAGGATACTATTAACATTTCTGTGCTTGCCACCTTATTCCCATCTCCCCATATCCTCTTCCTCATCTCCCAATATTGGCTGTGTTAAAAATATGAAAGAATTTCAAAAATCTGGCAGAATTTGCAGTAAGCTCATTTTGAATTGTAGTGTCATTTCATAGGAACCTTTACTATGGCAGCTTCTTTTTTGCCTTCTATCTTGGCTAGTACTTCGTACTTGTCTTCTATCTTCGTTCCCATAATTGGTTGGGTTTTGCCCGGTGTGATCTTCGCGTTTCTATTTTTATACATTGAAAGCGACGATATCAGCGATATTAACTGATGTAGTCATTAGGAGCCACTGCGTTGCTCTGGTCATTCTAGACTATTGACCAAAATTAATACCGCCCATCTCATAGAGATAGGCGGTTTTTTTAACGTTGATTTCTCAACAAATGCTAGAAAATTCTCACTTATAGTGTTCGGTTAAATCGAAGAACCAATTCCGGCGTAGGCACCATAAAAGAAAATGCCCAGGACTGTGATTATACCTAATCCTGCGATCGTAGCGACGACCCACAGGGGAATTCTCCCACTTTCAGACACAGCTTCTCTCCTCCCTTAACAACAAATCAACATACGTTCAATAAACAAAGATTAACAACAGTACTTCTACTTAGTTAAAGAAGTAACTGGAAAACAGAATCCCCAGAACGAAAACTAGTAGTAGTCCCAGGTATAGCGAAGTCCGGTTTAGTTCAACCGGCTGATTATTGGGATTGGGCGATCTTTCGACCATAATTGCTCCTAACGGTGAATAAATTGCATTGCGGCGATCGCGCCTAAAAAGAATACAGTTGGTACACCTAAAGTGTGAACTGCCAGCCATCTAACGGTAAAAATTGGATAGGTAACTGGTTGATTGATGTTATTGCCGCTAGTCATGATCTCAAACTACTTTCCAATAAATTGTTCAACTTGTTTTTTAGCTTCAAAACGGTTCTTCACAATTGGCACTTCTTGCCGCGCTTGTGTGAAATACTCGTTGGGACGAGGTGTGCCAAAAGCATCATAAGCCAGCCCCGTTTGCACAAATAGCCAACCAGCAATAAACAACGCCGGGATGGTGATGCTGTGAATTACCCAGTAACGAACGCTGGTAATAATGTCCGAAAACGGACGTTCTCCAGTGGTACCTGACATTTAGATTCCTACCTTTACATAGAGTGTTATAGAGTTTATTATCCTACAAAGTTAAGAAAGAGTTACAAGTTGCAACGTTATTCTCAGAAATACGGCATGGGGCATTGGGAAAACACTTTCTTTATCCTCTTGTCTCCCTCATCTCCCACCTTGCGGCAAGCGTAAAGCTACATCTCCGCCAGTCTTTTTCTTCTCTAAGAGACGCTGCGCGAACAATTTTGAATTTTGTTAGCGTAGCGTAAAGCCTTCGGCATAGCTTCGCTTAGAGCGAGTCTGCGTTCGCTTTTAGCGTCTCGTAGAGAGCGTCATTTTGAATTTTGAATTGATTTCTCCCCCGTCCTCTTACTAAGCCGCCTCTGCTGGGGAAGTTGTTTCAGGGTTTGGTAGATATTTGAGCAAAACGCCGCGATCGCCAATTATAAATCCCCGGTCTGGCTCTAAGAACACAATCTTATACAAATTAGCAGCAACTTCTTCCACCGCACGGTCTTTTTCCCAGGTTTTGCCACCGTCGCCACTGCGTAGCAAATTACCGCTACCGCCACCTATCCAAATTTCATTGGGTGTGCGATATGCCAAATCTAGTAAACCCCAACTGGTGGAGAAGTCTGGATATTGTGCCTCTTGCCACTCGTCAGGTTTAGTTTCGTCACTAAACTGAATTTGACCTCCCCTAGCTAGCAACCACAATTGCCCATTCTCAGCAAAGCCCATATTTTCTACGCGCCGAGAACTATTGCGGTTATGTGGTACCCAAGCATCTTGCCCCGGTTCCCAAGTTGAGTAGAAACTACCCTTAGCAGAAACGGCAACATATTTACCATCAGCAGAACGTTCCAAGTTACGCACCACACCCACTGCTGATTCCACCTGGGCTTTCCAGTTTTTGCCGCCGTCTGTGGTCTTATATATGGCTCCGACATCAGTAGCCATTTCAGCTGTTTTGTCTGCCAGTGCCTTAATTGCGATCGGGCTACCTGGTAGCTTTTCGTTCAGGGGAATACGCGACCAAGAAGCACCTTCATCGGTAGTGTGTAGCAATAGTCCAGGCTCTCCGGCAATCCAGCCTTCTTTACCTGCAAAACTTACTGAGTCAAAGCGATACCTTTGTTCATCCAGTTGCAGTGTTATTGGTTTCCAGGTATTACCACTGTCATTGGTTTCCAAAAGCGTGGCATTGCTACCTACTAAGTAGCCATGCTCAGGGTTATCAGTAAAAGCAATATCTAATAGATTCGAGTCTGTTGGCACAGAAATGATTTTCCAGGGATTGTAGTTAACAGAGGGAATTTTGCTACAACCTATGCACATCAGGACTACTATTAACAAGGCAGCTATTCGTTGCCAACTTTTCACAAATGAATGCATCAGTATCTCTTATTTGTTTCTAAAGTTTTTCATTTTGAATAGGACTTACGCAAAACTATACGCGCTCAGGGGCAATTTATGAATTGCCCCTACCTAAAAATCATTCTTTTCAGCTATTGTTTGCGTAAGTCCTGTTGAATTTTGAATTTTGAATTGCTTAACGGCTGTCATTGTAAGCCGTAGAGACTGATAAAAAACAAGAAGCCAAGAGCCAAAGCGCCAAAAATTAATATATTCTTTTGGGCTGGCGTTAGGTTGTTGACACCAAAACCGTAACCGAGATTTTCTTTGAAGCCGGATGCAGTACCCGCAGGGCCGATGTTGGCAAAAGCGGTTTTCTTAGCAGTACAAACTGGACAGCGCCAATTTATGGGCAGTTCTGCAAAGGGTGTCCCTGAAGGAATATCATCCTTGTCGTCTCCCTTCTCAGGTTCGTAAACATAACCGCAGGCGCGACACTCGTAGCGGTCTAACACCGTAGTCTCAACAGCTGGTTCGCTCATGGCTAAAGTCTCGCAGAGGAGAAATCTTAAATATACGTTAAAAATTATGACATAATTGTTAGACTTTTCTATCGCTAGCAAAAGCGAATCAAATACCTGAAGTGCGTCTGTTTCCCAGATTTCAGAAAAATCAAACAGATATAATGTAAAAGAAAGTAACGTAATTCAAGGGATTGGGCATGGGGCATTGGGCATTGGGCATTGGGCATTAGTTTATTAATTCTTCTCCCCCATGCTTCATCTGCTCCGTCATTCCCCTACCCCCCACTCCCTAGTACCCACTTAAAATACTCCATAAGCGGTAGATACTCATTGTGTTTGTCCTCAGCGGTTACGAGTACCTTCTAGGCTTCTTCATCATCTGTAGCCTAGTGCCTGCCTTAGCGCTCTCAGCATCCAAGCTCCTACGACCCAGTGGTTACAGCCCAGAGCGGCACACCACCTATGAATCTGGCATGGAACCCATCGGGGGAGCCTGGATTCAGTTCAACATCCGCTACTACATGTTTGCTCTGGTCTTCGTCGTCTTTGATGTGGAGACTGTGTTCTTGTATCCTTGGGCGGTAGCTTTCCACCGTTTGGGGCTATTGGCATTTATTGAAGCGCTAGTCTTTATTGCAATTCTTGTAGTCGCTTTAGTTTACGCATGGCGTAAAGGAGCTTTGGAATGGTCTTGAATTCTAACTTAACAACCCAGGACAAAGAGCGAATCATCAACCCCATTGAGCGTACTAATATCACTCAAGACCTTTCAGAAAACGTCATTTTGACGACGGTTGATGATCTCTACGACTGGGCACGGCTTTCTAGTCTGTGGCCGTTGCTGTTTGGTACTGCTTGCTGTTTTATTGAGTTTGCAGCTTTAATTGGTTCACGATTTGATTTTGACCGTTTTGGACTAATTCCCCGTTCTAGCCCCCGCCAAGCCGATTTAATTATTACGGCAGGGACGATTACGATGAAGATGGCTCCCCAACTGGTACGTCTTTATGAACAAATGCCAGAGCCGAAGTATGTAATTGCGATGGGAGCTTGCACAATTACTGGCGGAATGTTCAGCGTTGATTCCCCTACGGCAGTGCGCGGAGTCGATAAACTGATTCCTGTGGATGTGTACTTGCCTGGTTGTCCTCCCCGTCCAGAAGCAATTATCGACGCAATTATTAAGCTACGGAAGAAAATCGCCAATGAATCGATGCAAGAGCGGTATAAAATTAAGCAAACCCACCGCTACTACAGCACGACTCATAATTTGAAGCCAGTAGAGGAAATCTTAACTGGTAAGTATTTGCAGTCAGAAACTCGCCTTACACCGCCGAAGGAATTGACGGAAGCGATCGGTCTACCAGTACCACCTGCACTGCTGACAGCAAAGGCGCAAAAGGAGGAACAAACCCGTGGCTGAAGAAGAATCTAAACCTGTAACAGCAGCCGAAGAAGAGTCTAAACCAGTAGCAGCAGCCAAAGAAGAGTCATTGGTACAAGCTGGTAAAGTTTCCCAGTGGTTGACGGAAAATGGCTTTGACCATGAGTTTTTGGCACCAGACAAGAATGGTGTAGAGATAATTAAGGTGGAGCCAGATTTTTTGCTTCCCACCGCTACAGCCCTTTATGCTTATGGGTTTAATTATCTCCAGTTTCAAGGTGGTGTTGACCTTGGGGCAGGACAGGAATTGGTGAGTGTCTATCACTTGATTAAAGTGGGTGATAATAGCGATCGCCCTGAAGAAGTACGCTTAAAGGTGTTCTTACCACGGGAAAACCCCGTAGTCCCTTCTGTGTACTGGATTTGGAAGACGGCAGATTGGCAAGAGCGCGAGTCTTACGATATGTTCGGCATTGTCTACCAAGGACACCCAAATCTCAAGCGGCTTTTGATGCCGGAAGATTGGGTAGGTTGGCCTTTGCGGAAGGATTACATCTCACCTGATTTCTACGAGTTGCAAGACGCTTATTAGAGATTGCTGAATAGAGACGCGATGAATCGCGTCTGTACAAGTGCTGAATTTCGGCAATGATTAACCCCTTTCCGGTGGCGGAGAGGGGTTATGTTTTTGGTGTTTCATGTCAAGTTGGTTGACAAAATTTGCTGTAATTCATTGACTGTATTTACTGTTTTAATTGCCTGCTGAATTGCTTTTAATTTCTGCAAGTCGGTAATTTGAGAGATTATCGGCATCAATTCTAAACCTTGATTGCCAAACTTAATTTCTAATGCTAATTCAATTCCTGAATATAATTCCTCCTTTCTTCCTCGCAGTTCTCCGCGTGCTTCTCCTCGTTCTTCCCCTTTGCTAAAAATTTCTTGATACCAAGGCGACTGCTCTAAAAGTGCCATATCCCACCTCAGAATTTGTTGAACTATTGCACTATCTAATACAAAGGTAGCAAAAAATCCTAATACTGTTTCTAGTTGATTCAATTGTTCATCTGCACGTAATATTCGCAATGCATCTCGAATTGTAGACTCGTTATCACCTCCTTTGAGGATGGGTACAAATGGAAGTAGTGATGGTAATGGTTGTGCAAAGGCAATATTTACATCAACTTCCCACAGGTTAATGACACGGTAATCTTGAATAGCACGTAAACCAGCAATATTTGATGCATAACTTGTCGGTATTTCAGCATCACTTGCCTTGAGGATATTAATTAGTACTGGATACGTTGGCAAATTATATTTTTCTTCTGCAAGTGCTGCATACGCACGCATCCTGCGCGGCATTTCTGGTTTATAGCGCAGTTGTAATTCGTTAAGAACGAGAAATTTTCCATACTGGGGACTTTCGACACGGATTAAAACATCACTTTCTCGACTTATCCACTGAAATTCTGAGTTGAGAATTTCACCAGCAACAATATCAGGAATTTGTGTTACCCATTTTACCCAGTTATCAGGTGCAAGGCTGATTAAGCGTTTGGTGCTGACATCGGCGGGTTTGATCATGGGGTTGTAAACGCACTGAAAGTTATAAAATAATGATACTTAAGACTGGATTACAGATATTCAGATTTTTTATTGGACTACTTAGAGAAAGCGTAGGCAAAGCCCGTCGTAGACATCGCACCCAAGTTGAGATAATTCGAGAGAATGCGATCGCTTTTTCAATCCCTCACTTAATCTGATTAATCCGGCTTTAAATAGCACTGAATAAAAAGATGGAATGAATATCAGTAAGTTGAGTTTTTCAATTTTGAAATGGGAATGAGTCACTATGCCAAGCTTGATAAAAGGCTGGATAAGTCATAGTTTGGGTGCAGTGCCAGATAACTTTGTAAGCCTCATCTGATAAGTCATTTTTCAAAGCGGTGACAACTGCCGTCATCATGTCAGATTCTGTTAAAATTTCCCCTAAACTTGATGCCGCTAGCCTACGGGTAGATTCCGATTGAGAATCACGAATTAACTCTACTAATGCAGCGATCGCAGTGGGATTATCTTCAGCTATTTCCCCTAAACTTAATGCCGCTAGCCTACGGGTAGATTCAGATTGAGAATTACGAATTAACTTCACTAATGCAGCGATCGCAGTGGGGTTATCTTCAGCTATTTCCCCTAAACTTGATGCCGCTTGCCAACGGGTAGATTCCGATTGAGAATCACGAATTAACTCCTCTAATGCCGCGATCGCAGTGGGATTATCTTCAGCTATTTTCCCTAAACTTGATGCCGCTAGCCTACGGGTATATTCAGATTGAGAATCACGAATTAACTCCACTAATACCGCGATCGCAGTGGGATTATCTTCAGCTATTTCCCCTAAAGTTGATGCCGCTAGCCTACGGGTAGATTCAGATTGAGAATCATGAATTAACTCCACTAATGCCGCGATCGCTTTTTTGCGATCTGTTTCTGCCAGTACAGCTTTAGCCTTTTCTTCTATCGGTTCGTCAAATGTCTGCCACTTCTGTTTTTCAATGTTGAAATAACCAAAGCCCCATGTGACAATTTGCTTTGCGATCGCATCTGCTAAATCACAATCTTTAAACTCGGCGATACCGGCTGCCGCTATAAAATAGGCTCGATATTCATAAAATCCTTTCCAGTCAGGAATTTGACTCTGACTGTTGCAGCCATCCTCAAATTCTACTAAGGCTTTGATAAAATCTTTCTTTTGTTGCTCTTTTACATCTTCTCGCCCGAACCACAACAAAATTACCTCTTTCCACTGCGGTTCAAATATGCGATATATTCCTTGTTCTGGGTTTTCAGGAACGTGCTTTAAAAAATAGTGCCAATCGTCAACAGCTAACGCGGCGAAATATTCTTCAAAGGTGGCATGGTAGAAGGCATAAACCTTTTCTTTGCTAGAAGATTCAGCCGCAATCCCTACATGATTTAGCCAGCCCACTTGCCAAGCTTTGTAAAACAGCGAAGTCTGATCATCTGGATAGCCTAGTTCTTCACTGATAAAATTTTCCAGTAAGCGAAATCGTGAACTACCTTCGTTGATATCCCGCAAGGCTAAACGTCCCAAAGCCTGGTTTAAGTCATGTTGTTCTTTTTTACTGGTGCGGAAACGGTTTTGTTTCCATCTGTAGAACTGCTGCACACATTGATGATATAATCCCGCTTTTGTCTCTGGTAAATTCCCCTCCTCAGTCTGCCAAATACCACACAACAACGCCAACCGCAGGGGAGTTTGCACCAAGTCACGCAACCGTAGCCGTTCGGCAGAGTCTAATTCTGTCTTTAACCGTTCTCCTTTTTCACTCAAGTTCCCAAACCAGTTATCAATAAACTGATGCACCTGTTGGGGATAGTCAAAGTCCAGTAGGCGATAGGTTTCAAAGGTTTCTAGGGCGTTGACATCCGCTTGCCAAACATTCAGCCGACAAGTTAACACTACTCGTGATGAACGTAGCCATCCATTCAACTGACGGGAAATTTCCTCTAATGGCTGGTGAGACGCTTCAGACATTTCATCTACGCCATCTAATAGCAGCCACACTCGTGTCTGCTGAATTTGGTTTGTAAAGTCTTCCCGCACTTCCTGAGTTAATTGTGTTGCAGGAATTGCTTGCTCAAGCCAACTTTTATATATATATGTTTGAATATCTGTCAAAGTACCATTTCGCCCTAAGTCTGCCAGAGAAATCCAGACTGGTAAACCTAAGTTTTTCTCTAACACCCAAAAAGCTATAGTTTGCAGGAGTGTTGTTTTTCCTGCACCCGGTTCTCCAATCACAGCTATTTGCTGGCCTTTGGTTTTACCTTCGCCGCCTTCTAGAATCTGACTTAAGAAAGCCTCATGCTCAAATCGTTGCTGTCTTTCATACTGCGGTTCATAAAGACGTGTTCCCACATCTGGGGAAAAGTTACTCTTGTCGCGTTTATCTGTTTTTGTGCGTTGCACCAGTGCCAGGGGGACATAAATTTGTTCTTTATCTTTTCTGGCAGATTCGTCTTGCATTAGAGGATTACTAGTTATCCGCCGCTGCGGTTCCAGCATAGTGCTGCACACCTCCTGCCAGTCAATGGGAGTAGCTGTGTTTTCAGGTGGCGGAGTCGTCGCTTTTACATCGATTAAGTCTGCTAGTTCTAAATCTAAGGCTCTGGCGATCGCGATCGCAACCCCTTTGTCAACAATTTCGCGACGGAAAAACCGCTGAACCGTCTTCTCACTCACTCCGGCATTTGTTGCAATATCTAAATAAGTCCTAAGCCTGCCTTCATCATTCTGTTTTGTAACCTTGGCTTGTTCGAGTAACTGAAGCCCTTGTTCAGTTACTTGAATACCACGTCTGGATCTTAGCTCTGTCATGTTTATTTTTCATCTAGGAGGCAATCAAGGATAACTTCTCTGTTCTTATCTGTCCTTATCTGTCCTTAAATGTCCTTTAATCTGACCCTAAATGTCCTTGACATTATTTATTTTATTATAACTATTCTATTGCCAAACAGAAAAGTTGTCGGTAGAATCTATTAAAGGCACAAAACCCCCAATAAGCTCCAGCTTACTAGGGGTTATTTATGCCCCAAGTGATTCTGCAAACCTGAAGCCACTCAGAAAGCAGAATCCACTTAGTTTTGTTTTTAATTTGTCGCTTTTTTACCCTGAGTTTTTAGCTAGGGCTAACATTTCTATGATACAAATTTCTCGCGCAAATGCAAACTCACAGCCGGAAAGCCTCAATCTGAGTCAGATAACACTAGGCAATCAGCAAGTGCTAACAAAGATGTCTGTCAAGGCATCAATAGAACATCAAATAATAGCCGTGCAACCACAGCAGACTATTAAGGTGGTTGATGCTGGTCATACATCATACCCAGTTGATGTTACACCTGTATTGTTGGAACAACCTTTTAGCCCATTTGCGATCGCACTCAGTATCTCCATCGTCATTGGTGCGATCGTTGCACTAATTAAAACCCTAAAATCTAGCTAGTCTTAACATTCCGCCCAGAAGTTAACTTCTGGGCTAATAGACCCATCCGCAAATTATAAATGCTTACCAGGATAGAGTTATACGGATTCATACGCAAAGTGCGATCGCACTCAGCATCTCTATCGTAGTTGGTGCGATTAAAACCCTAAAATCTGGCTAATTCCAACATCTAGCCCAGGTTAAAATTAAATTTTCAACCTCTTACTAAAGTCCAAATGGTTCAGCAGAGCCAATCCGCTCTCGAAGCATACCGTCGTACAGGTTCAGGAATAACCCGCGATCGCGTGCGTAAGGTGTTCGAGTGTATAAGTTTCGGAATAGAAATTATGAATATTGGGTGTGGGATGGTACGTTGGATAACCCGCAGTCTGGAACTTTAGAAGTGTATAAAAACAACAGTATCTTGATGCGGCAAGCTTGTAGGAAAAGTTGAATCTTCTAGCGGGTGTTATGCACTGGAAAATAGTGGGAAAATCGCTAATACGTACTCACCGAGATGGTTTTAAGGATCTTTATTTCAGCCGGAAGTTGAGAAAGATGTTTATCAATTGTCTGCTATTTATAAGGAGAGCGAAATGTACGCTATTACTGGAATTACAGGTCAGGTCGGCGGTGCCGTCGCCCGCAAATTGCTGAACGACAATCAGTCTGTCTGCGCTGTGATCCGTGATGCTAATAAGGGAACCGCCTGGGTCGAGCAGGGTTGTGCAGTTGCCCTGGCGGACATGAACGATGCTGACGCGCTCACAGCAGCTTTTACCGATGCCGAGGGTGTTTTCGTTGTGATTCCGCCAAACTTTGCGCCATCACCGGGCTTTCCCGAAACACGGGCGATCGTCGCAGCTCTGCGTACTGCGATCGCCGCAGCGCGTCCGGGCAAGGTCGTCTGCCTGTCCACTATTGGCGCACAGGCAACCCAGCCGAACCTACTGACTCAACTTCAGATCATGGAGCAAGTACTGGGGGATCTGCTAATGCCGATCGCCTTTCTTCGTCCCGCCTGGTTTATGGAGAACGCGGCTTGGGACGTAGCACCCGCCAGAGAGAGTGGCATTATCCAAAGTTTCCTGCAACCGTTGGATAAACCTGTGCCCATGATTGCGACGGCGGATATCGGTCGCGTTGCATCCGAGTTGCTGCAACAGACTTGGAGTGGACGGCGAATCGTCGAGATCGAGGGCCCGCACCGGGTAACGCCGAATCACATTGCAAAGGGCTTTTCCAGGGTTCTGGGTCGTCCGGTACAGGCGGAGGTAGTTCCCCGCGAAACTTGGGAGGCGCTGTTCAAGGCTCAGGGCACAGCCGATCCAGAGCCGCGTATTCGGATGCTCGACGGTTTCAACGAGGGCTGGATCGAGTTCGAGAGTGGTGAGTCTGGCTCCATCAAAGGCGAAGTCGAACTGGAAACTGTTTTGAAAAGCTTGGTGGAGCGATCGCCTTTAAGAAGATAACAAAGCATTTTCAGCTAAACGAATCTTTGTTGAACATCGAATTCGGGAGGCAGGGCGTTGCGGGGGTTGAGCAGGTAAAGGCGATTACCTCCGGTAGGCTACGCCAACGCGGCTGAAAAAGGAGCAACGCCCAGTCAACTCGCCCTGGCATGGCTGTTAGCCCAAGGAGAAGATATCATATCATGTCCGAGTAATTAGTTGTGATTCCCATACTCATTGCACCCCACCCCTTAATCCCCTCCCCGCCGGCGGGGAGGGGAGACAAAACGCAGCTTTGGCGGGGTGGGGTTCTTTGGGTTTAATAAGTAATCAAGCGGACATGATATCATTCCCATTCCGGGTACCAAGCAGCGCAAATATCTGGAGGAAAACGTTGCAGCAACAGACGTTTAGCTGACAACAGACGACCTGAACCGAATTGAAGCTGTTGCACCAAAAGGAGTGGCGGCAGACATCGCTACCCCGCTGATATAACGTCGCTGCAAGAGGCATTAACGAACAGCAGACGATCTCAGCCAAATTGAAGCCGTGTACCAAGACAGCACTTTAAAGGAGATGTGGAATGAACCCTGAATACTACGACGACATTATTATCGGCGGTGGCAAAGCAGGTAAAACTCTGGCACCGGCGCTAGTCACGGACGGACGTAAAACCGCTCTGGTGGAACGCAGCTTAACCATGATTGGTGGTGGGTGCATCAACATCGCTTGCATCCCGACTAAAACGATGGTTGCCAGTGCAGAGGTAGCCAATACTGTGCGACACAGCGCTACTTACGGTGTTAAAGCCAATGCACCCATCGTTGATTTAGCAGCCGTAATTGGGCGCAAACGATCTGTTGTACACTCCATGCGTGAAATGAATTTGCACAATCTAGAAACTGCTCTGGGTCACGAATTGATCATTGGAGTGGGACGGTTTGTGTCACCCAAAACGATTGAAGTGACAACGGCTCTTGACACCACTCGCTTACTCACCGCAGAACGGTTCTTTATCAATACAGGCACGCGACCTTTAATTCCATCGCTACCCGGACTCACAGAAGCTGGTTTTTTGACGAGCGAATCGATCATGGAACTGGAACAGTTGCCGGAGCATCTGATCGTACTTGGGAGTGGCTATATTGGGTTGGAGTTTGCCCAGATGTTCCAACGCTTTGGCTCTCGCGTTACTGTGATTGGGCATAGTGAGCAAATCCTATCAAATCAAGATTCAGATATTGCGATCGCCGTTCAAACGCTGCTGGAACGAGAGGGCATTGAATTCTTGCTGAAGACAAATGTATTGAGGGTAGATCGCGTTGACAATGCGACTGTGCTTCAGATCCAGGTCGCCGATCGCTCCCTTAGCCTCCAGGGTTCACATTTGCTCGTCGCTATCGGTCGTGCGCCAACCACTGATAGCTTAAATTTAGCCGCCGCTGGTGTGGCAACCGATGCCCACGGGTTTATTCTAGTCAACGATCGCTTGGAAACAAACATACCGGGGATTTGGGCGTTAGGTGACATCAATGGAGGACTGCAATATACCCATGTCTCGCTCGACGATTACCGCATTGTCAAAGCAAATCTGATTGATGGTGGCAACCGCAGCACGCGCAATCGCTTGGTTCCATCCTGTCTGTTCATTGATCCCGAACTGGCTCATGTGGGTCTGACTGAAACCGAAGCACAGCAACAAGGGTATGCCATCCGCGTGGCGAAGCTGGATGCCTCAGCGATTCCTAGAGCGAAAACACTCGGTCAAACCGATGGACTGATGAAGGCGATCATAGATACCGAGACCAGTCGTATTCTCGGTTGTTCCCTGTTGTGTCATCAAGCAGGTGAAGTGATTTCGACCGTACAGATGGTGATGTTAGCTCAAATGCCCTACACCGTTTTACGCGATGGTGTTTTGACTCATCCCACGATGACCGAAGGGTTAAATATGCTGTTTTCAAAGTTCTAAGGCAGCCTGCAAACATATAGCCAATCTGTCACCATCTAGGCAAGTAGCATAAAAACTGCGCTTGTAGTATATGTCCGTAGTCGATTAATTGAAGTATCGAATTGACTGCGAAACCTTGACTGCTTCTTGGGGAGTAACGTTACTACAATTAGACAATTCTGGTATTACTCCCGTGCCAACAAATCTGTAAAAGGGGCCATTTTGCTCTCCCAACCACTGCGATAGCAATGTTGGTTGTTTGGCATTACCGTATAATCCTTGTTCTAAAACGCTTTTTCCAAATACCGGAGAATTTATCGGGTAACTGCGCGACCCAGAGGGCAAGTCGCCAATACCACCAGATACTGACTCAATCGCAAAGCATTTATCTGCACTTAAATTTTGGTAAACAACTAAGTAACGCAAGCTGTCAACATTTTCGCGTCCAGCCTCAACTAATACTTTGTCAGCATGAAAACTTGCGGGTACGTAACTTGGTAATGCTACTTTTAACCCTAGCGATCGCAAAACTTTTAACTGAGTCGGTGTTAATTTTATTACCGAATTGTTTTGTGAAGGTTTGGGTTGAGCAATTACCACAGCCGTAGAAGCGATAATGCAGGCGACAACGCAAGATGAAGCCAGCTTAACCGAGTAGTTGAATAATTTCATAGTTAATAATTATACATAATTATGGTTCGTAGAGTGCGAATTACTTAATATCTCAATATTGATAAGTAAGTCGGCGGGGAAATTTACAAGTATGTAACGAATAGTTCATCAGAGCGATTGAAGTTAAATTTAACACGTTGTCTACTATGCTTTGCTTTTTCTCTTCTAGCTTGAACAGGATTGCATATCTATGCCAAAGGTATTGCTGAGGGGATTAGTTACACCTGCTTGCATCTGCCATTGCCAATTATCAATTGCTAAGTCTCCATCTACTAAATAATTCATGTAATGTTTAGCGCCATGATGCCATTAAATCCCACAATTAATAGTCAAAGAGGTATATTATCTTCAAATTAAGCACAATTATGGACAAATTTCACCATGATGAATAACTGGTTTAATACAGCTAGATTGGGGATGTTTATTCATTGGGGGCATAGTTCTCAGCAAGGATGTGAGTTATCTTGGCCCTTAGTTGGGGGTGTATTCAGCCTGCCTTTTTGCAAAGATATTCCAGTTGAAAAATATTATTGCACAGCTGATACTTTCAATCCACAGCAATACAATCCTCAAGAATGGGCATATTTAGCAAAAAGTTTAGGAATGCAATATGTCATATTAACGACCAAGCATCACGATGGTTTTGCACTATTCCATACCCAAGAATCAAACTTTTCAATTGCATCTGCACCTTACAAAAAAGACATTGTACGTGAATTTATAGAAGCGATGCGCTCTGTAGGATTGCGTATTGGTCTTTATTTTTCACTTTCAGACTGGCATCATCCAGACTATCCTGCTTTTACAGAAGCAGATAAACCTTATCGCTTTGACCAACTACCTCAACCTACACCACAACAGTGGGAGCGATATATCCAATTTATGTTCAATCAGATACGAGAATTATTGACCAACTACGGTCAGATTGACATCATTTGGTTTGATGGGAGTTGGGAACGCACTCCAGAGCAATGGCAGGCTCAAGAATTAGCAAAAATGATTCGTGATTTACAACCCAATATTCTCATCAATGATCGTCTCCCAAATTGTGGAGACTTTGAAACTCCTGAGCAGTTTATTCCTCCTCACCCACCTGCTCATCCTTGGGAAACCTGTCTGACTATCAATGAAAGTTGGGGATATAATTCCGATGATCATTCCTTTAAGTCTTCTCGTCAGCTAATTCATACAATGTGCGAAGTAGCAGGCAAAGGAGGCAACCTCTTGCTCAATGTTAGTCCAATGGGTAATGGGCAAATCCCTGTTGAGCAGTTAGAGCGTCTCAAAGATATAGCTGATTGGATGTCTAGCCACTCTGAAAGTATACTTGATACAACCCCAGGATTAGAACCGTGGCAATTTTATGGCCCCTCAACTCGTAAAGGCGATCGCATTTATCTACACCTATTAATGAAACCTTACGAGACAATATCGGTTAGGGGTGTGCCTATCAAACGAGTGAAATCGGTGTCTGTTCTTGCTGATGGTACACCACTGACTTATACAAGTCGCTGTGCAATTATAGATTCTATCCTCAATTCTAATCCTTTAGGAGAATTAACAATTTATGTACCTGAATCGGCAATTAATCCATACGCCACAGTGATTTGTATTGATATTGATTCTTGAGTAATTAACATATAAACCTGTTACCAAGTTTTAACATTCGCCCCATCGCTATAAAGCGGGCGCTTTGTGCCACCCACTTTTAGAGTGTTACTCCCTTGTGTGTTGAGTAACGAAAAAACCATCCAAATTAGCCAACGCAGATTCTAAAATCTGGCTAGTCTTAACATTACGCCCAAAAGTTAATTAACTTCTGGGCTGCATAGTCCCAATCCACTCAAGTTTACTGAAAGCTGCAATAGGAATTTTTACGAAAACTTGAATGTTAATCATAAATGTTTCAATGTAGACGACCAATGTTGTAACGAATACCGCTCCCATAAGTTCAGATACCGCTCCCATAAGTTCAGATACCGCTCCCATAAGTTCAGATACCGCTCCCGTAAGTTCAGATACCGCTCCCGTAAGTTCAGATACCGCTACTGTAGCAAAAATAGCAAAGGGGACACAAATGCAGGATGTGGAAAATTTTATTTTATAAATGAAAATTTTATTTGTTAGGTAGCTTTCGCTATTTCAAATGTATAATCTATTATTTATTTATATTTATCGAATGTATAATCTATCATTCATTCTTATTTATATTCACCTCTATTACTTGTTTCTCTGTTGGGATTATATAAGGTAGAGTATCGTCTTTGAAAACATAAGACAGTATCCACCTAGTAGTCATTTATTGACGGAGTTATGAAAATTGTAATTACCTTAACTTTTACTTCAAAAATCATGAGCCATTATATGGATAGTTAGCACCTTTACGGCACTATGCAATGACTCAAGACTTATTAAACTCCTTTCAAGAAGCATACAGCAATCTCGAACTGTTTCCGTTGATGGAACGGAACGAAATGGAAAGATTTAGAGTCCAATATGGTGATGATTTCATTGCAGACCTTAACCAATTAGTGGAAGATAGTCCCAATCGAGATGGCAAAATTGTCTTTACAGGACATCGGGGATGTGGTAAGTCTACTTTGTTAGCTGAGTTTAGCAGACAAATTCAAAATAAATATTTTGTAGTTCTATTCTCTATTGCTGACAAAATTGAAATGTCGGCGGTTAATCATATTAATATACTGTTTGCGATCGCAGTTAATTTAATGACAGAGGCAGAAGCACGCCAAGTTGATATTCCTCAATCTACTAAAGAAGCTCTTTATAAGTGGTTTGCTACCCGCACTCGCACTGAAGAATTAAATTTGCAGGCAGAAGCTAGCATAGGTTTTGACCTCCTAAAATTGATTAGCTCTAAATTAAAAGCTGATGCTAGCGTTCGGGATGAAATTAAGCAAGAATTTGAACGTAAGTTATCAGATTTAGTTGCCAGAATTAATGAAATTGCTGCTCTTATTCAAGCTGCAACTAAGCAAAACGTTTTAGTAATTATAGATGATTTAGATAAACTTGACTTAGGAAGAGTTAACGAAATTTATAGAGATAACATTAAAGCTCTTTGTCAACCTAATTTTCAAATTATTTACACTATCCCGATCGCAGTACTTCGTGAAACATTTATCAGCACAATAATTGCCACTGAAACCAACGACCAGGTTGTAGCAATGCCTGTGTTAAAAATCTTTGAAAAAGGTAAAAATCGCTTCCCTAACGCCCAACCTCGCCCAGAAGCAACAAAGATTCTCGGTGAAGTTTTACAAAAGCGGATATCCAGTGAATTAATCGCCGCAGAAACTGCTGAAAAAATGGTAATTTACAGTGGTGGCGTATTGCGAGAGTTAATTCGTATTGCTAAGGAATGTTGCCGCATTTGTTTGCGGACTATCCGGCGAAATCCGTCAGCAGAAGTTATCATTGATGATAAAATTCTCCTTCAAGCAATCAATAAAATTCGCAATGATTTTTCCATACGTTTAGGAAAACTTGATATAGATATTTTGCAGAGTGTTTATGAACAATTTATGCCCAATGACCCCAAACAAGCAGAGTTTTTGGATTTGCTACACGGGCTGTATGTTCTAGAATATCGCACTGATGAAACTTGGTACGATGTTCATCCAATTATTATAGAAAGCTTGAGAAGACAGGGAGCTATTAATGTTAAATGAAGAATTATCAGATGATGAGGGAGAAAATCAAGATGCGTATGATGATCTAATTGTTTCTATTGAAGCTCAAAAGCGGGGATTGAATTTACTGATAGCAGTTTGCAATGATGCTAATTTTCGTGATGAGATTATTGCCCAGTATGAAGCCGAACTACAACCTAAGTTTCGTCCATATCGAGTGACTTTAGCACGTCAAGAACCAAGCCTCAAAGCTGCTCTTAACCAACTGGTACAACAAGAAGAATATCTTCGTCAGCAGAACCCGGCGGTAATCACTGTGACGGGTGCTGAACAGCTTTATTTTCTCAGACTTGAAAATGAGCAATCAGAACAGGAGAAATTTTTTGGTTACTTACAGTGGACAAGGGAAGGATTGCGCGAGTTTCCTTTTGCGATCGTGCTTTGGGTAACTAATCAAATTTTAGTCAACCTGATTAAAAAAGCTCCTGATTTTTGGAGTTGGCGCAACGGTGTATTTCGGTTTGAATCTAAAAAGACGAATGCTATTCCTGGTAAAGAACTAGAACATATACGCTTTGTTTTTAGAGACACAGAATTAGCCAGCACAGATACTAATGAAAATAACCTCTTTTTCTTGCCCATCCAAGATTTACAAAAGCTAATCGAGAAAGTAGAACAGGAACGGGGAATTAAAGACCCCACCTTGGCTACCTTATATTCAAGCTTAGGTGATATTTACCGCAGCAGATTAGATCGGGGTGAATCTCAAAATTATCAAGAAGAACAAGAATTAGCAATTAAGTATTGGCGTCAGGCCAGTGAGCTACAAAATGAATTAGGTTTGCAGATAGACTTAGCTACTAGCCTCAACAATTTAGCAGGAATATATCGTGCAACAGGACAATACAGCGAAGCCGAACCATTATATCAACAAGCTTTAGAAATAAGGAAACGCCTTTTAGGAGACGACCATCCTTCTTTTGCTACTAGCCTGAATAATTTGGCGGGACTCTACAAATCTACTGGACAATATAGTAAAGCGGAACTCCTATATCAACAAGCTTTGGAACTGAGGAAATGCCTGTGGGGAGAAAACCATGCCGATGTTGTCGTCAGTCTGAACAATTTGGCACTACTATATGATGAACAAGGACGTTATGAGTCAGCAGAACCTTTGTATCTGCAATCATTAGAACTCGAAAAACATTTGCTTGGCGAAAATCATCCTTCTTTCGCTCTCATCCTGAATAATTTAGCGCTACTTTATTATCATCAAGGACGTTATAGTGAAGCTGAACCGTTGTCGCAACAAGCAATAGAATTAGATAAGCGATTTTTGGGAGAAGAGAATCCTGATGTTGCAACAGATTTGCACAATTTAGGTTTAATATACCGCGCTCAAAAACGCTACGATCAAGCCGAATCTTTGTTTTTGCAATCATTGGAACTTAAGCAGCGTCTATTGCAAAAGGCGCATCCGCTTTTAGCAGATACTATCTACGCTTTGGGTTATATGTATAGGGAGCAGGGGCGTTACAATGAAGCGGAACCCTTATGTATAAAAGCCTTAGAACTTGACAAGCACCTATTGGGAGAAAATCATCCCAATGTTGCCGAAAGTCTCAACAATTTGGCAGAAATCTATCGTGAGACAGAACGTTACAACGAAGCAAAACCTCTTTATTTGCAAGCTTTAGATATTTGTGAACGAGTTTGGGGCGTAAATCATCTCCGTAGTGTCACTGTTCGTCAAAATCTAGAAAAACTTGCCGCAGCGATGCAGAATAATGGAGAGTGCGATGTCTTGTCTACGACACGCTGCGCGAACGACAACCCCTTCTCTGCGAGACGCTCCGCGAACGGGGAACGCATTACATAGAGCAAAAATATCATTTTGGGTTAAGCTAAACGCTAAAATACAATAAAAAATGGCATATTTTCATTTTGAGACTCTAATCTAGAGATAGCAAAATGGCTAAAGATGTTTTCCATCAACAGGTAAAAAAAGCATTAATCAAAGATGGGTGGATAATTACTCACGACCCGTTTACAATTCGGATTAGTGAAGCAATTAAACTACAAATAGATTTAGCGGCTGAAAATTCTATTGCCGCAGAACGTAATACAGAGAAAATAGCTGTTTAAATTAATAGTTTTATTGCAGATTCAGATATCAGTGAATTTCATACTGCACTCGGACAATATCTCAATTACTGCCAAGCTCTAGAAGAACAAGAAGCAGACAGAATCGTATACTTAGCTGTGCCTAGCGAAACCTACCAAAATTTTTTTCAACTCCCCTTCGTGCAACGTGCCCTTCAACGTTACCAAGTTAAGTTAATAGTCTATGATCCTAAACAGGAGGAGATTCGGCAATGGATAAGATAAAACATTATCGACAACTAATAAAACAAATATTGACAGAACATGCACAAATTAGAACTAACACGGATACAGTCAATTCAGAACTAATTATTGATAGTGAAAACGACCATTATCAATTAGCTTACGTTGGCTGGCAAGGAGATAAGCGGGTATTTGTCCCGGTCATGCATTTTGATATTCAAAATGGGAAAATATGGATTCAGTATAACGGTACAGAAGAGTCTGTTGCTGAACGATTGGTTGAGTTAGGTGTACCCCCTTCTGATATAGTCATTGGATTCCATTCTCCTTTTAAACGCCAATTTACCTCTTATGCTGTCGAGTAAATGTGAATAAATATTTTCAACTCAAGTGATGAATATTGAACAAGCAGTGAATGGATAGAAAAGCGATGCCTGCGGCGAGCTACGCTAACGCATAAAATAATCGTGTCATAGAAAGTGCGATGCTCAACTGTCGATTTTGCGCTTGGCAACTTGTAATATACTCTTGAAAATATATATATTTGAGTGCATAATTAATGAGTTGGGTTGTTGAATTTCATCAGGATTTTGAGCCAGAATTTGATGCTCTACCAGAAGAAGTGCAAAACAAGTTACTTGCCTATACCAACGTATTGGAAGCTTTTGGTTTTGAACTAGGACGGCCTCATGTTGATACGCTTAACGGTTCGCGCCACAGCAACATGAAGGAATTAAGGTTTAAAGCAGCAGATGGTGTTTGGCGTGTCGCATTTGCATTCGACCCAAGACGAAATGCAATATTGCTAGTCGCAGGTGACAAATCTGGTGCTAGTGAAAGTCGTTTTTATAAGCAACTGATCAAAACAGCTGATGAGAGATTTGACGCACACTTAGCTCAACTCAAGACTCAACAAGAGGAAAAGTGAGGATAACTAACTGATGGGGAAAACTTTAAAGGAAAAACTAGAACAGTTGTCACCGGAACGACGTAAAAAGATTGAAGAAGAATCTAACTTGCTCATCGCCGAGGAAATGACGCGACAGCAATTGAGACTGGCACTCAAACTCACTCAGGAACAGATGGCGCAACTTCTCCAAATCGACCAAGGGAATGTTTCTCGTCTGGAACAGCATACTGATTTGATGCTCTCAACTTTACGGAAGTACATTGCTGCGATGGGAGGTGAGTTACGACTTGTTGTTGAATTTCCCAACTGTCCACCCATTACCCTAATAGGTATTTCCGAAATTGAAGAATCAGAGGAGGTAGCAATTTGAATGACCTGTGATCGAGAGTGCGGCTTACCCTGGCTCCTCGACTTCTTTAATAAGTCGGGGAGCTGTGGAAAGGGGCTTAATTGTTCTTCAAATCTACTAGCGAACCGCGACGAAACCAGCTTGGGCAATTGCCTTTTGCCCCTGGTCAGTTAATAAAAGTTTGGCATAGGCATCCCCAATCTGCTGTTCCCGACCTTTATTCTGCTTAATAATCACAAACAAGTTAGCAATAATCGGATAGCTGCCATTTTTGATCGCCTGAGTATTTAGCTGGTTGCGCTGACGTGGACATTGCTCAGGCGACACCATCGGTTCACGATAGGGGGGAATTAGCTGACCAGAAGTCCGACCCAATGGCAAAGCCTTCACACTACATTGAGGTACTACTGAACGGGCAGAAGCGTAATAGATACCACCAGGGGTTTTACTGAGTTGGCGCACTGCCTCTGTAGTAGAGTAGACATACTGCACATTCGAGCTAAGTGCTTGCCCCTTCAAGTCGCTATTGCTGAATATTACTGTATCTGCGTCCTTTGGTTGTTGGGAGAAAGGTGTGATGGCTAGGTTTGGCCCACCTACTTGATTCCAGTTAGTAATTTGCCCCAAATAAATTTTCTGCAATTGCTCAACAGTTAAACCTGGCACATTGAGTGATGGGTTGACTATCACTGCTATGCCATCCATACCCACCTGACGTTGCTCAAGGGTGAAGCCTCGCTCTCTTGCGATCGCTTGTTCTTCATCTGTAAGGGGACGGGAGGACTGAGCAAAGTCCAGTTGTCCATCAAGCAACATCCGAATGCCTGAGCTAGAACCAGGGCTACCATTAACAGGGTCTACGTAACGTAATTGTAGTTCCGGGCGGTCGCTCTGGATTTGAGAATCTACCAATTGCCGGATAGATGCCCAAGCTGTACTGCCTCCGTAATTAAATGAGGCAGTGGGGACATCAGCAACTGTCTGAAAAGTTGATGTAGTAGTAGAGCCGGTGTTGGAACTTTGATTAGAGGAATTAACGCTGCTGCGGGACAATAAATTCGGCTTCAGTAACCACCAAAGCAGTCCGCCAATAACTATAAGTGTCAGGACTTTACCAATAATCAAACCTCTGAGAAAGAGGCCGATTTCCGTATTAACTAAAGCTTTTTTGGGATTTGTATTGTCCATATCTTGAAATGTTGTTTATTTTATTTATACTACAGGAATCTCTAAATATTTAGGTTAAAAGCAAATCTGGAATAAGGCAGTTATATGATTGCTGGTAGATGATTAATTGTTTCTAATGTTGAGATTCAATTTGCTTTTTGGTAGTCTTTGTAATGGTGGAATTACTTTTATAGACTTTTCTGTTAGCTGCTGATTTGACTACTAGGCTATTCATATTAACATTAGTCAACTGTCTACCCATCAATTTTTCTATAAAATTATTTAATTGAGTAGGTTGGTTTGGATGCGATGTATTCGTATTAATAAATATATAGATTAAAACTATTACTATCAAACTAGTGATAGCACCAAGCCCTATTCCCAGTAGCAAAAGAAAGTTTTTATAAGTTAGCAAATAGTTATCATCAGTATTTTGGTTTATGTCAGCAGATTGTGAGGACTGTGACAATACCAGATCAGAATTAAGCGCTTGCAAAGCTTCTGTAGCAGATTGGTAACGCTGGTTATAGCGATCGCAAACCATTGTGTCTAAAACATTTGCAAGAGCGCCACTTACCTGTGCTTTATCGCGCCAGATAACTTCTCCAGTATTGGGATCTTCTTGTAGTTGCTCAGGTATTAAACCTGTCAAAGCTTGAATGCCAATCATCCCGACTGCATAAATATCGCTGCAAAGTTTTGGCTTTCCCTTAGCCTGTTCGCTTGGCATATAGCCAGGAGTCCCAACAGCAATTGTTAAGCCTGCTCCCAAAGCACTAATTTTCTTAATACTCCCAAAGTCAATTAGCACAATCTTCTGATCGGTGTGCCGCCGCATTAAATTTTGGGGCTTAATATCTCGGTGAATAATATTATGTTGGTGGACGAAGGCCAGCACTTCCAGAATCTCTCTTAATAAATTTAAAACTGCATTCTCGCTAAGATGCTGACCTGGTACAATTTCTTGAGTCAAGGCATGACCGTCAATAAATTGCTGGACTAAATAGAAATCCCCATCTTCATTAAAATGGGCAAACAGTCTAGGGATTTGATCGTGCTCGTTGCCTAGCTGATATAAAACTTCCGCTTCCCGATCAAATAGCCTTTTAGCGATCGCTACAACCGCAGGATTGGGATCTTTTGGGTGGAAATGTTTGACGACACAATGGGGTTGTCCTGGTAAATCCCGATCTACGGCTAAGTAGGTATCACCAGATCCTCCGCTTCCTAAGTGTTTGACAATTTCAAAGCGATTCCGAAGTATTTTTGTAGCCAGAGAGTGTTTATCTCCATTACGTATAGCACCTCTTAAGAAGTAAGTATTACCAGATCCGCCGCTTCTCAGCAGTTTGACAGTCTCAAAGCGACTTCGGAGTGTTTTTCTGACTAGAGGGTTCTGGCTCATGTGGCGTATACTACTTGCTAATTTGCTGACCATTCAGAGCTTGAGTGAGGTTATGAATACCTGCCGCTAGAGTTCTTGGTATTTGAGGCAGTCAGCTTTTCAGGCGACCTATGCTTTGGAGCAGTTTTATGGTTAGTCGCTTGATTGGTTCATTTAATACCTTTATAGGTATCTTAATATAAAATTTATTTCTGGAATAGTTTAATAATTTTATCACTTAAGTAAATTTAACACTAGTCCACAGTATTTATAACTGCGGGCAGAGGACAACATTCAGGAGTCAGAAGGTTTATTTATTTTAACTGTTGGGTCTAATTACTGACAAAACCTTGAACAGTGGAATTTAAAAGCACAAATATCCTTACAGTGTCCACCACAATTTTGTTAGCAGATTTTAGTCATTACTAACCGCGATCGCGTTGTCATATCAACGTGAGTTCAACAGAACTAAAAAAGAACAGGTAAGTCCTTGAGGTAAATATCGAGTGATGGTTTTTCAGGTAAATAGGTGTTAGTTGTCAATCACTCACCTTTTATTATCTCGATCTACTTAAAATTCTGGAAAATCTCTAATGGCTTTTGCAGAAAGGCGATAGTTGTCTTGAGTACGTGAATTACTCAAATGAGAAAGCAAAATGGCGAATTCCAATGCTTGCGCTCTCTCCAAGAACTTCAAATTTCCACTTTTATTACTAGAAAAAATATTAGGACTGCCTTTCCTTCAATTAAATCCGCGTAAATTTGCGAACTTTATTTATTGTAGGACTTACGCAAAACTACACATGGTAGTTTTGCGTAAGTCCTAGTTAAAATAATCTGACATCAGGGCAGCTAGCTGCAACGGCAGCATTCTGTTAATTAAAAAAGCCCCCTAGTGGGGGCCTATTAAGTTGTTCGCGTGGAGTGAACAACTAATAATTAATACTCACAGTAGATACAGTAATCCGAACAAAATAATCCAAATCACGTCAACAAAGTGCCAGTAGATTTCGGCTGCTTCAATGCCAAAGTGCTTTTCGTTACTGTAGTGACCCGGAACGCGCGATCGCCACAACACGGCAACAATTGCCAAAACGCCGATGGTAACGTGCAATCCGTGGAAACCAGTCAAAACGTAAAATGAACTAGCAAATAAATTGGTAGTTAAACCAAATTCTAAATGGGTATATTCATATACTTGACCTATCAAGAAAGTAGCACCCATTGCAGCGGTAATTGCTAACCAGATTCGCGCACTCCGTGTATCGTTCTTTTTGATCGCAGTGTCGGCATTGTGCATGACAAAACTACTAGAAATTAGATTGATGGTGTTGACTCCAGGTAGCAATAGTTCTAATTCTGGAGTACCGGCTGGGGGCCACACAGGTAAGGTAGCACGGAAAGCCAAGTAGGCTCCGAACAGTCCCATAAAAATCATCCCTTCAGCAATCAGAAAGACAAACAGTCCAAACAGGCGATGGTCTGGATGTTCTTCATGATGACCAACTGCTGCTGACTCTGCGTGGTGATGATTCAGTTCGGTTTTAGCTGGGTCAATTATTTGACTTTGCATGAATTTTGATAAGTGGGGAATTGGGTATGGGGCATTAGGCATTGGGCATTGGGCATGGGGCATTGGGCATTGGGCATTGGGAAGAGAATTAATTAACCAGTCCCCAGTCCCTAGTCCCTAGTCCCCAGTCCCCAGTCCCCTGTTTATTTCCGGTCTTCGGGATTTGCAGCAACCTCTGGGTCGGGTTCTGCTCTTAATACTGAGTTTGGGCCACCAGATAATAATGGATTGGGATCATACAAAGGTACATCTTCTTTAGCCCTTTCCAAACCGTAGTCGTAGGGGCCCGTAGCCAGTACTGGAGTTTGATCAAAATTTTCGATCGCAGGTGGTGAGGTAGTCATCCACTCTAAGGTAAGTGCCCTCCAAGGATTATTACCAGCTTTCTCGCCGTACAACCAACTCCAAATCGCATTGATGATGAAGGGCAATGTCGAGACTGCCAGTATATAAGAACCATACGTGCAGATTTCGTTCAATGTGGTGAATTTGGGGTCATATTGGGCGATACGGCGATTCATGCCCATTAAACCTAGCTTGTGCATAGGTAAGAAGGTCATGTTTAGACCGACAATAGTCAAGGCAAAGTGAACCTTACCCCAAAATTCGTTTATCATTCGTCCCGTAATTTTCGGGAACCAGTGGTAAATGCCAGCAAAAATCCCTAACACGCTACCGCCAAATAGCACGTAGTGCAGGTGTGCAACCACAAAATAAGTGTCGTGAACGTGAATATCAAAGGGCACTGCTGCCAACATCACGCCACTAATCCCACCAATCACAAAGGTGCCAACAAAGCCGATGGCAAATAGCATGGCACTGTTAAGCTGGATTTTTCCACCCCACATGGTTGCTAACCAGCTAAATATTTTAATTCCCGTGGGTACGGCAATGATCATAGTGGTGATCATAAAGAACATCCGCAACCAACCGGGGATACCGCTGGTAAACATGTGGTGCGCCCAAACAATTAGCCCCAGAAAGCTAATTGCAAGAGAGGAATAAGCGATCGCTTTATAGCCAAAAATTGGCTTGCGGGAATGAATGGGGATAATTTCTGAAATTGCCCCAAAGAAGGGCAAAATCATAATGTAAACCGCTGGGTGGGAGTAAAACCAGAACATGTGCTGATATACTACTGGGTCGCCACCGCCAGTTGGGTTAAAAAATGTTGTCCCGGCAATTAAGTCAAAGGAAAGCAGAATCAGACCTGCTGCTAAGACTGGGGTTGATACCAAAACCAGTGACGAAGTGGCGAACATCGCCCAGCAGAACAAGGGCATTTTGTGTATGTCCATGCTGGGGATACGCATCTTGATCAATGTTACCAGGAAATTTATCGACCCCAAAATTGAGGACGTACCCAGCAGCAGAACACTCATAATCCAAATGCCTTCGCCCACTTGTCCTGTTACTAAACTCAGGGGAGGGTAGGAAGTCCAACCGGCATCTGGTGCATCGCCCACCACTAAACTGGCGATCAGCAACACACCCGCAGGGGGAATCATCCAAAAGGCAACAGCATTCAGCCGCGGAAATGCCATATCTTTTGCCCCAATCATCAGGGGAATTAGATAGTTAGCAAACCCTGCCCCTGTTGGCACGATCCAAAGGAAAATCATGATCGTGGCGTGCAGTGTGAACAGACTATTGTAGACTTCTGGGGTAACAAAATCTACCTCTGGGGTTCGCAGTTCTGTGCGAACCAATTCAGCCATTACGCCGCCAATGCAGTAGAAAATAAACGAAGTGACTAGGTATTGAATCCCAATCACCTTATGGTCGGTTTGAAAGCCAAAGAAGTCTTGCCATTTTCTGATCCCTGGTTCCTCAAGAAGGGCAGGGATATTGGCAGTTTCTTGCAACTGAGCTTGGGTCATAGTCATTAGTCATTGGTCATTAGTCATTAGTCATTAGTCATTGGATTTTGACTAAATAACATGTTGATTAATGGTGAACTTGATGGAGTATTTCTGGCTGAATTCCCATGTCCTTGGTGTAAGGAGCGAGAAATTCATTTGGGGATAGATCGGCAGGGTTAACAGCGATCGCTTGATTTAGTGTTTCTTTGCTAGCAACTAGCTGTTCTTGTACCCATTTGTCAAAGGCTTCTTCTGACTCAACAACTACTGGCGCTCTCATTGCACCGTGGTAGGGGCCACAAAGTTCAGCACAGATCAGAACATAATCTCCTGCTTTTTTGGGGGTGAAGCGAATCTCGCTTTGCCTACCGGGGATCGCATCTTGTTTCAGGCGGAACTCTGGCACCCAGAAGGCGTGAATCACATCGTTGGCTGTCATATTGATTTGCACTTCTCGCCCGATAGGGACGTGCATTTCACCTGTAGTTATACCAGTTTCAGGATAGGTGAAAATCCAAGCATATTGTAGACCAGTGACGTTGACTTGTAATTCTGCTGGTTTGCCTGCTTTTTCAGGACTGCCCCCAATTGTCGGAGCAACAATACCTACACCTGGGGCATTCCGCAGTTGGGGAATTTGGTCAGCATTGCGGACTTCTGCGGTAGCTGGGTCTTGCATTGCCTGCTCAGATTTTTCTTGATTGAGGTTGGGTGCGGTGCTGCCAGCAGTATCGTTTAAAGTTGCAGCCATCGCACTCCCATGACCTAGCATTTTCATTGACTCCTGATTCATCGGTGCTTCATGGATAGCATGGGGATCAAAGCCACCGATTTCGTTGTAGACATCAAAGCTGTAAACAGAAATACCGATAACGATAATTGCTGGGATCGCTGTCCAGAGAATTTCTAAAGGTACATTGCCCTCAACTGGTGGGCCGTCTTCATTGTCACCTGCACGTCGGCGATATTTAAATGCAGAGTAAATTAAAATACCTTCGACTAACAGGAATATACCTGTAGAAACGATCATCATCGTGTTGAATAGACCATCCACCAAGACGGCTTCATCCGTTGCTGCTGTTGGCAACAGACCGTGATTTTGACCGTACCAAAAGCTGGCTAGCGTTAGCACGATGCCAATGAGTAATGTCCAGATTGAACTTGGAATCTTCACGGCTTACTTAAATGAATTTACTACGTTAGCTCAAAGCTACCCACTTACTAAGGTAGTCTAGGCTGTAAGAGATGGAGTCCAAAGGTCTGAAATTTTTATTAATTTTTTTGACTATTTTACTAATCTTGAGTATGAGTCTCATATCGTGTAACGCCAAAAATAGATGTAAATCAGTGCAAAAATTTAAGAAAAAATTTAGGATGCTTAAATTAATTGCCATTAATTAATTTCTCACATCTTGAAAAATACCTAAAGCTTCGGGCAAAACATTGCTGGAGTGATTCAAAGTATAAGTGAGTGCTAATCTATAAACCTTTAGCCTATACGCTAGGGTGAAGATGGGACACTAAAAGAAAATTGAAAATTTTAAGAGATCCACCAAGAGCGGGCAGAAGGTATCGTTCATGAGCGAATTTGTCCTAGAACAACAAAACGAAGCGGCGCTTCAGCAGCAAAAGCCCAAGGAAATGATTCGGCGCTTGGTGTGGAAAATGTGCATAGCCACCTTAATTTTGATGGCCATAGGCAGTGCCACCCGCGTGATGAATGCTGGGCTTGCTTGTCCAGACTGGCCCTTATGCTATGGCGAACTCGTGCCAGCCAAGCAAATGAATTTCCAAGTGTTTTTGGAGTGGTTTCACAGATTGGATGCAGCTTTAATTGGTGTAAGCGCGATCGCACTCTTCGGTTTATCCTGGTGGCATCGTCGTTTCTTACCCGCTTGGCTACCTTGGGCATCCACATTCGCCCTGTTTTTAATCGTCTTCCAAGGTATCTTGGGGGGACTCACCGTTACCGAACTGTTGCGGTTTGATATCGTTACCGCCCACTTAGGAACGGCGCTGTTGTTTTTTACCACCCTCCTGATTATCGGCACGGCACTCACACCCTATCAGGGCAATGGAACCGTTGGTAAGTTGCCTTGGGTCGGTTTAACTGCTGCTGTTTTGGTTTATCTGCAAAGTTTGTTAGGTGCTTTGGTAGGTTCTCGCTGGGCGCTACATCAATGCCTCGGTGGTTCTCAACTTTGTACTGTGATGTACAGCCATATTGCTGGTTTAGTGCCGCCAACAGTGGCAACCTTGGCAATGGTATTTATCTGTTGGCGGACACCAGCACTACATCCAGCCTTGCGGCGACTGGCAAATATGGCTGGTGCGTTGTTGACCTTACAAATCTTGTTGGGAGTCGCCACCTTCAAATTACATCTCCAAGTCGAGCCTCTCACCGTCTCTCACCAAGCTATAGGAGCTGCTTTGCTGGGTACTTTGGTGGCTTTCACAGTTTTATCACTACGTGACTCAGTTAGTGCTGATTCACGAGTGCTGAGTGTTGAGTAGATAGTGCGGCATTGGGCATTGGTCTACGTGTCCCCAGTCCCCAGTC
>NZ_JABXKM010000032.1 GCF_017115025.1 Nostoc sp. NOS(2021)
GAGGGGAGCTAAAGCGCAGCTTTGGCGGGGTGGGGTTCTTGGGGTTTAATTAAGTAATCAAGCGGACATGATATTAGACATCCATATATTTGAGATTAGAAAAAAACTTGGAGGTTAAATCATGCCTTGGGAAATAACTGCTGAGGAGTTGCTGGCTCGGTATGCTGATGGAGAGCGAAACTTTGCTGGGATTGAGTTGATTCAATCCGAGGGTGTTCCCCAGGAAGCTTCGATTGACCTCGAAGGGGCTATTTTGAGAGATATCAACTTGCGTGGAGCCGATCTGTGTCGAGCCGATCTGTGTCGAGCTGATTTGACTGGAGCCGATTTGTTTGGTGTTTCCTTGGAAAGCGCTTGGTTGAAACGCGCTATTGTCAGGGATGCTAATTTGTATTCTGCCAACTTGAGTTGGTGTGACTTGACTGAAGCCGATTTGAGGGGAACCGACTTGAATCATATGAATGCTAGTCGTGCTGCCTTCTGTAGAGCTAACATCGGTGGTTTTTCTTACGCCATTTTGGCTCATGCTAACTTTCGTTCCGCTGACGTCTCGGAGATCAATATTTGTAAGTTCGGTAATTTGATTTGGCAGACCACTATGCCCGATGGCACTATCAAAAGTGGTCCCTTCTTCGGAGAGTTTTAGTTCATCCTCAGATGCAGTCATAAGGTGTGCATTCGGAACAAGGTAAGAGGATATTTGTAAAGTCTCAATTCATATTAGCCCTGGCGAATAGAATTCGCGGCTATACAGACAAAACCCACCTCCGTGGGTTTAAAACCTTGATTTTATCTTAGAGGATGTTTGAAAAGTATTTGGCTGTGATTTTAGGCACTTGTTGATCCCCCCTAACCCCCCTTTTTAAGGGGGGAACTTGGAATCAAAGTCCCCCTTTTTAAGGGGGATTTAGGAGGGTCTAAAACGTTTGGATACCTACAATCGGACTTTTAAAACATCCTCTTAGTCCACGGAGGTGGACTTTGCTTGTGTAGCCGCGAATTCTATTCGCCCAATACTTTGAAAACATCCTCTAAAATTTAATTATCATTTGCGATTTTCACGCCGCCACTTACCCCGCACTAAACGTATTTCATCAAAAGTATAGCTTTCACCTAGTTGTTCTTTGATGGGAGTGAGGGAAATTTCACCGAGTACTTCTAAAACTTGCCAAATTTTTTGTTGATGTTCTACAGAAACTAATTGATTTAAATCAACTGGCTGATTTTTCTCAATTAGTTTCTCTAGATGATTGCTAACTGTTGCCGGACTCAGGTTACGTTTTTGGGCAATTTGAGCGATATTTAAACCTTGTTGATGTAATTGTAATGTCTGTAATTCGGTATAAGAAGGTGAGTTGGGAGAGGATACGGAAGCGGAAGTAACAGATTTATTTTGCAAACCTTTTTCTAGGCGGTAGGCGCAAATTTCTGTAATAAACCTTTCGCCATATTGAGCGAGTTTGTGACTACCTACACCAGAAAGTTTGGCGAATTCAACTAAGTTTTGGGGTTGCACCTGCACCATCACTTTTAAAGTGGAATCGTGGAAGATTACATAAGGTGGTACAGATTGTTCATCAGCTAATTGTTTGCGTAGCGATCGCAACTTTTGTAATAATACCTCTGCTTCTTCTGCTTTTTCACTCCCCGCTTCCCAGGTAATCTTTTGGACTATGGTTACAGCTAGCGAAACTGTGCGTTGTTTTCGCATTACTTCCCAACTCAGGCGGTTTAGTTTTAAAACTGAGTAACCATCGCTAGTTTGTTCTATTAACCCTTGATGTAAAAGCGATCGCCCCAACATTCGCCATTCATCTAGAGTTCTATCTTTGCCAATACCGTAGGTAGAAAGTTTATCGTGTTCGTACTGGATAATTTTGTCTTTTTTTGCCCCCCGCAACACATCAATTATGTGTAGCATCCCAAACCTTTCTTTGCAACGCGCCACACAAGATAAAAACTTCATGGCTTCAATTGTCCAATCTTGCATCGGTTTGGGATGACGACAATTGTCACAGTTACCGCAATTCCCAGGAAACCTTTCGCCAAAATAACCCAGTTGAATCGTTCGCCGACAATCAGTGCCTTCAGCATAATCGATCATCTGCCGCAGTTGTTGTTTAGCAATCAACTGTTCTTGAGGGTCACTTTTTTGATCAATACTCCATTCAATTGTTTTAACATCACCAAAGCTAAAAAATATTGTACACCTAGATGGTTCTCCGTCTCTACCTGCCCGACCCGATTCTTGATAATAACTCTCTATATTTCTGGGCATATCAAAGTGAACTACCAACCGCACATCGGGTTTATTAATTCCCATCCCAAAGGCGACTGTTGCCACCATCACCCGAACATCATCTCGAATAAATCGCGTTTGATTACTACTACGTTCTTCATCAGTTAATCCGGCGTGATAAGGCAGAACAACAACTTTATCATTTTGTAGTTTAAAAGTGAGTTCATCAACTTTTTTCCGAGTTAAAGAATAAATAATTGTCGAACCTTGAGTTTCTCGAATTAGTTCTAACAATTCAGCGTAAGCATATTTAGTTTTAGGACGAACTTCGTAATAAAGATTTTCCCGGTTAAAACTGGCAAGATGGATGCTAGGTTGCTTTAGTCCTAATTGTTGAATGATATCACTACGGACGCGATCGGTTGCTGTGGCGGTGAGGGCGACGGTAGGAACATCAGGATAGCGTTTTCTCAGAGATTTTAACTGGCGATATTCTGGACGAAAATCGTGTCCCCATTCCGAAACGCAGTGCGCTTCATCAATAGCAAAGCTAGAAATACCGATTTTTTCTTTAACTAAATCGAGAAACGGTAGAAACCTTTCACTTAGCAGACGTTCAGGGGCAACGTATAGTAATTTTACTTTACCGGCGAGGATGGCTTCTTCCCGCGATCGCACCTTGTAAGCATTCAAACTACTATTGAGAAATGTCGCATTAATATTATTATTTCGCAGTGCTTCTACTTGGTCTTGCATTAAAGCAATTAACGGCGACACCACCACCGTTAGTCCATTTTTTAACAATGCTGGTAGCTGAAAACACAGAGATTTCCCCCCACCAGTCGGCATCACAACCATTAAATCTCGATTTTGCAGCGCATCTTCGATAATTTGCCGTTGTCCGGGGCGGAATCTGTCGTAACCGAAGTGATATTTTAGCGCTTGTTCGAGATGGGGATACTGAAGCATAGCGATCGCTTTTTCGGGGGCTGTCTGCGTGAGTAGTTATTGAAGATATCAGGATTTTAACTCACATCTTCGGCAGCTTTGGTCAGACCTGCGTTTCTGTTGGCGATCGCAATTGTCTTAACAGAACTTCTCTTACCCCAGCTTTCACTTAGCTGGTACTGGCGGTAATGGTGAGAGAATGGAATAATAATCTTGGGCAGCTAATCATGAAGCGAGAATTTAATGTGATTATCGAGCGGGATACAGATGGCTACTTTGTCGCTTCGGTTCCTAATCTTGCTGGGTGTCATACACAAGCTAAATCTTTAGATGAGTTGATAGAACGTATCTGAGAAGCGATCGCACTCTGTTTGGAATTTGAGGATGAACAGGATTCATTGGATTTTGTGGGCGTCCAACGAGTTGCAGTTGAAGTATGAGCCAACTGCCAAGTTTGACAGGACGCGAAGTCATAGCAGCTCTTGGTAAAATAGGTTTTGATGTTGCTAGGGTGCGCGGAAGTCATCATATAAATCAGTCTAAGTTAAAAGTAGGTAGATCACAAACAAGTTGAAAAGATATGGACAACAACAATAAACAAATTTACAATTACACAGTTCTTCTGGAAAAAGAATCAGATGGAGGTTATCACGCTTTTTGTCCTATTTTAAAAGGTTGTCATTCTCAAGGAGATTCTTTTGAAGAAGCCATCGAGAATATTACAGAAGCTATTGAATTATATATTGAAAGTTTAAGGGCTGATAATCAGTCAATTCCTAGAGATGATTTAATTGTTAAGCCTTTAAGTATCTTGGCATGAGTAATTTTCCCAGTGTCAAAGCTAAAGAATTTATCAAAGTCATCGAAAATTTAGGTTTTTATCTTCACCGTCAAAAGGGGAGTTATGCTATTTACAAGGATAGTCATGGACAAAGGGTTGTTGTTCCTATTCATTCGGGAAAAGACCTAAAACAAGGGACTCTAATGGGTATGATTCAAGATATTGGTATTGATAAGGAAACTTTCTTTGAGTTATTGGGAAAATAAATTAGGTGTAATTTTATTGTTTGATGTCGGTACTAAACCCAACATACAAGCTTGGCGATGTCTACGACGGGCGTAGCTGCGGCAGGCTCATCAACCTTCATGCTAGGAGCGATGTCTAACGGGCTACGCCTACGCTTGACTTTTAAGACAGTTGCTACAAGAGCCGCGATCGCGCTATTCCCCTGGTGTTCGTCTCAATCAATGCTATGATTAGCACAAATTTCTCACTTTAGGGATGCACGTAATCAGCAAAGTGAAATTGCGGGAATTCTGGGTTCAACACGCTGATTCTGAAGATGCTCTCAATGACTGGTATAAGTTTGCATCTATTGCGAACTGGTCTAATTTGATGGATGTTCAGAAAAGATATCCAAAGGCAGAAGCGGTTGGTAACTTTACAGTGTTTAACATCAAAGGTAATAACTATCGTTTGATTGTAGACATTAGATATTCCAGCCAGACAATTTTTATTAAATACGTTCTTACCCATCCTGAATACGATAAAGAAAGGTGGAAAGATGACCCCTACTTCTAGTCAACAAACCTATACTGACTTACTGATTCAGTATCAGCCTAAGCCAATTAAAACAGAACAGGAGTATAACAGAGCCTTAACAGCAGTAGAGGGGATGATGTCTGGCGAGTTGACAGAGGCTGAAACTGCGCTTTTTGAGTTGTTGGTTCTTCTGATTGAGAATTACGAGTCACCTCATTATTCGATGGGTGAATCAAAACCTCTAGCTACTTTGGAATCCCTCATGCATGAGTTTGATGTGCAGCCAACTTCTTTAGTCGAGGTTTTTGGCACTGTTGAAATTGTTAGAGAAGTGGTTAATGGTCAACGCCAAGTTAGCCAATCTCAAGCTGAGTCCCTAGCTAAGTTTTTTAATGACCATTATTCTGGGCTTTCCCTAACGGCTCTTGACTTTGGACAGTAAGAAAATTGAAGATTAAACTGTCGCTACAAGATCGGCGATGTCTACGACGGGCGTAGCTGCGGCACTTCCCAAAATCGTGCGATCGGCCTAAACTACATTCTCGGCATCAGCTGCTAATACTTGGTCAACGGTTAAAGTTAAGTCTGGAAAAGTTTGACAAGGAATTGTTTCTCCTTCAAGATACTCAGAGCGTTGATACTCACCATTTTCTAGGGTCAGGACGATCGCCTTTTTTCCTT
Organism: Nostoc sp. NOS(2021); assembly: GCF_017115025.1. Taxonomy (GTDB): domain Bacteria; phylum Cyanobacteriota; class Cyanobacteriia; order Cyanobacteriales; family Nostocaceae; genus Nostoc. The sequence continues at coordinate 5,412 of NZ_JABXKM010000032.1, forward strand.
TTCCTCGCAGACAATACTTAGCAGGAATTTGACCTCGGTAGTCGATAATCCAATATTCAGGTACTCCCAGGGCAAGATATTCTTCTTGCTTGTCTATGAGGTCAGTTGACCAGTTGGATGAGGCAATCTCAACAATCATGAATGGCTGAGTTTGGATGCCCATCCTTGGTTGATCGTCGGGGTAAAACTGGGGGCGTTGGATAATCGCAATATCGGGTCGTCGGCTTTGTGTCTCGTTAATTTGTAATGCGTTTCGCTTCCGAACTGAGTATTTCAGTTTACGCTTGCGGTAGGCAAGTTCAAACATGAAGGACAGGAATTCAAGAATTTCTTCATGCAGTTCGCTGGGTTCTGGCATTAGCACCAGCCTTCCAGCAACCAACTCATACTCATTAAGTTCATTACCTTCGGCGAAATCAAGGAATTGGTTAAAGGTTAGTGGTTTAGGGGTTGTGATCATGGCGATCGCTCCTGATTGATTAGCATCTGGCTTCTCATAACCTTTTGATCTTCAAGTTTATATCTATTTGCCATTAAGTTTTAGCTTGTTGAGTCTCATGCTTCGATCTAACCTACAAGATCGGCGTTCTGCTTGCAGCAGCGCTTCGCGATCGCACGCTCATCAACCTTCATACATGATGCGATCGCTTGACTTTCAAGACAGTTGCTATAAAATCGGCGATCGCACAAGTTTCCTACCCTGATTCTGTCCACTTTTGATGCGGGGATTTTTTTTCAGGGCAAATGCCTTTCATCAGTTAGTCTTGACCTTCACATACTGATAACTATTTTCACAATGAGAATTGCTGTCATCTTATTCTTATTTCGTATAATAAAGTACTGATAGTGTATAATTACCAACTCCTGTTATACGTTGAGGGTCGCTTGGATCTTCAACAGCATCTAGAGTATGGAACTGACCATCGGCTGGATCCATATACCTCAACTGATAAGTTCCATTGTTAAATATACGTTCTGTTAGAATTATGTAGTGGTTACCATTAACATTGGCTACTATAGGTTTATCTTTATTCAGTATTCGAGTTATTGCACTTTTATAGTAGCTACCCGCACTATCACTGCCATCAAGCCGATTTAGATTACTTTGTTCTCCAATAATTCGATCAATGTCAGTTGGCTGATTTTGATCAAATATTGTTAAAACATTTGCATTTGCATGATTTTGCACGAAAGTTCTAAGATCGATGTATTGCTGACCACCTTTATGCTTATGAATAGCATAACCAACAGCAGCCCAACATACATTCCCTGTAGGTTGTGTCTCACCAGAAACAACTCTTTGAACAATTCCCCTACCCTGCTCCATCGGTTCTCGAATATTTTCAGCAAGAGACTGTCCACTACCCTTTGCCTGTATTGACCGCGTTTCTTCCTGTAGCTGCACCCTACTAGCATTCTGCTGCACAACGTGAGTCAGCTCATGCGCCAACAACTCCTGCCCACCCCGATTACCAGGATTATATTCCCCCTGCCGAAAGAACACATCTTGCCCCGTTGTGAATGCACGCGCCTGAATTGACCGATTCAACTGGTCAGATTGACCATCTGTGTGAACCTTCACCCCACTGAAATCAGCACCAAACGCCTGTTCCATCGGTGACTTGATACTATCAGCCAGTGGTTGTCCGCTCCCCTGTGCCTGTTGTATTGACCTTTCCAGATTAGCTGATGCAACTATGCCAGCGTCTAACGCACGACGTTGCACCATTGGTTTCATTTGCATCTGATTATCTTCGAGCAACGCTTCTCGATGTACGGGGCGCTCTGGTTTCATTTGCAGCTCATCATTTTCTGGCAATTCTTCTCGCTGAATTTTCTCGCTCTGTGGCTGATGAATCCGTTCCACTACCTGACGCGCTGTTTCGTCTGCTTCCTGCTCATACTTATCTCCTGGCTCCCCAATTGTCAGCTTTGCCTGAATTGGTGTATCTGGTCTTCTTAGTGGAATATTGGCAATATTATGACCAAATCGCTTTGCGTGTTGCAGTTGAGAATTCAATAATCCATCCATCTTGGCTTGCAGCACAGTCAGCCGTTCCTGCCCCTCTGGCGTAATCTTGCCATATTTGGCTTGTAATTCCAGTCCAAAAGCCTCCATCTTTTGTTCTGCAAAGGCAACATCCTCTTTTGTACTTTGTGTCACTGGTGCAACTGATGCTTTTTGAATTTGGCTACCAAACGGTCTATACGCCAATTGAGGGTTTTGTTCTGCTGCTTGGGAATTGGAAAAAATGGATGAAGGAGTCTTTGACAATCTATTATTGTGCATTGTTTTTACAGTTCTTTATTTGCAGTCAATCTGACATTAAGTTTTCGATCTACTGATATTGGGTAATAACTTTATCGTAAGGAATATATATGTAGTACTACATAGAAGTATTTGATAGGGCAGAAAATGTATTCATCTATCTACAGATAGAGATTACTGTTCCAATAATCCAAATTTAATTAAGCTGTTGCACCTTTAATTTGCACTAATATTTTTTCAAGATGGTTGTGGGGTGGGCATCTTGCCCGCCCTGATTGTGCAAGTTGTATACATAACAGCTTAATACCGCAAAATCTAAAATTCAGTCAGCATCCACCTAACCGAGAATTTGCTGTTATTACTTTGCGCTGATGCCCTATCTGGGTGCATTTTAGCTGTGATTCTAAAGCATCAATCTTTCGTAAAAGCGATATTCCCCACACTATAGAAATCACCAACTTAATCGTCATGCCCGCAAGCAAAAGCGTTACTATTGTGGCAGCTTTCTTTTGTTGAGCCAGCCTTTTTTGTTGTTCTGTAAGTCGTGCTTCAACTTCTTTAGCACGTTCAGCCTCTAATGCCTGCTGCATTTCTCGCCGATCTAATTCTTCACTAGCAGCTAAAAATCGATAATCTAAATTGCTCAAGCTTTTACCATTTGCCCAAGTTTGGGCATCAATCAAAGCTTGTCCACGTAATAAGCGAGATTCATCCTTTTCCTTGGAAGCTATCCATGCATTGAAGGTTTCGTAGTAGGGGCGCAAATAAGCTAATTTTTTTCCAACCCATTCTAAATTGAAAACTTCTTGATAAATTCGGTTTTTGATTTGGAGAAAACCTTGCTTTTTGATCGCCAAACCAGACAGCAACAGTTCTACCTGTTCTCGACTATCGTCGGCTGGTACTTTCACTCCTTGGAGAATTTGCTGATAAATTCCCAGCAATCTGGCGGCAAATTGTTCGTTTCTGAGGATGCGATCGCGAATTGTCCGCAAATGCTCCGGTTCATCTTGTGATTCCCATTTTTCGATGATGTGCGATCGCACCACATTTTCTATCCAAAATTCTTCTGTGCCAGGGGGAATTTTTAGCTTTCTACCCACATCATCTTGAGATAAACCACCAAGTAGCCGACACAACTTTTGAGTAAGAAATGGTTGCCCTTCTGTCCAAGCTAATACTTCTCTCAAAACTTTCTGGGGATGATTATCTTTAATATCCAGTCCCAAAGATAGTGGTTGAGCTTCTTCAAAGGTGAAACCATTTACTTGTATGGTTTTACCAAGATTAAATGGAGTCGTATGATTTCGATATAGAATTAAGTCTGAAGGTGTCGCAACACCGAAAATTGCAAATGTAATCCGATGATACTCTGGATCAATTGCTCGTTGATTATAACAGAACCGAATCAAGCTAAAAAAGTCATCAACAGAGAAATCGAGGCTGAGAATACTATCAATTTCATCAATAAAAATAAATAGTCTTTCGTTAGGAAACTGAGCTAACAGAATTTCCGAAATAAACCGACTGAGTTTCTGAACCAAAGAAATATCATTTTGTTCTTGCCACCAGGTTTTTAAATTGACTTTTCCTAACAGTTTAAAACTCAACCATAGGTCGCCGATAACTCCTTTATACCACTGTTCTGGAGTTATATTTTCACAACCAATATTAGTCATATCAACGGTGGCACATCTAAAGCCCTCTTGTTGGAAGCGATGCTTTGTTTTTACCATAAGTGAAGATTTGCCCATTTGCCTACAGCTCAGGATGTAGCAAAATTCACCCTGCTTCAAGGCTTCGTAAAGTTCCACATCCGCTCTGCGCTCAACATAGCTAGGAGCGTCACTGGTGAGAGTACCACCAACTTGGTATCGATAATTGTTCATTTGATTGATTTTAAATTTTAAATTATTTCTATGTCTAAATCAAGAAATTTGTATCGGGACAGTTGAGAAAATTCATATAATAAATATTTTTATTATTTGTCTTCCCACAATTTACTAGTAGTTTGTCAAGTTGGAATTGATGGATAAGCAAGTTCGTAGTAAGGACTTTAGTCCTTATTTTCTAAGCACTTTAGTGCTTACTACAAACTCTTCATTACTAGCTTTAAAATTTACTATATGAATCATATTTGATTTCTGAAAAAATCTCAGTAGTCTTATAGGGTGCGTTACGCTATCGCTAACACACCTACGTGTATTTCAAAAATCAAATACTAGTCCTATAGAAGCATTAGCACTATTTTGCTTTCCAAGTTGTTGACTAAAATAAAGGCGATATAACTCACACATAGCGTGAGCTTGATTCCCATTTAGTTGAACCAACCCCATGCTTTCTAGTTTGTAAGCAGCGATCGCCTCTAGCTCCACTTTTTCATCTGTTGCAATTACCTGTTGCATAGCTGATATTAATTCTGGTTCTTTTTTGAGTAGAGTCAACAGTTCTCGTAAATGCTGACTGTAAATTCCTACTGGTGTAGCTGCGGTTTCTAGTAACATCTCTAATGTTATTTCCTCCTGACATAGATGATAAAGCGCAAGGCTCACCAAATAGGGATGTCCTCCTACCATTGCTTGTAGTGGTACAAGGCGTTTTGCCCCTTCGGTGTCTGCTGCCCAATGTAGTCCGTAACATAATGCTAAATTCTGTACCTGCTTGAGGGTAAATGGTGGCAGTGTAATTGTTATCCCGACATTGAAAGGCGATTGGTTGAGGTTGAGCGGAATATAAATTTCTGTTGTGTGAACTACCACCATCCGCAGTTTTTGCCAGATTTGATCCTGCTTTGCTTGTTCATGCCAAAATCGCAGCATTGGCAAAAAGTCTTTGGCAATATTGGGATGTTCAAAAACTCGATGGACTTCATTCAAAGCCAAAACTACAGGACTATGATCAATGTATTGCAGCAGATATGCTTCAAAATAGATTTTGCAGCTTACCTTGCTGCCCATTTGCGTATCCCAAAAATCATCTAGACAGGGAAGAAGATTTAACTGCCTGCTGACATTGACACAAAACCAACGCAAAAATTTATCAAGGGAAGCAAAAACGTCTTGGTCAGCTTCTTGAAAGTCCAAATAGACAATTTGATAACCTTGCTCTCTAGCATAAGCAATCATCCGATTGAGCAGAGAACTTTTTCCCATCTTTTTAGGTGCTTTGATCCGGATTAAGCAACCAGGGTGTAAAATCTCGTTACAAACAAGTTCTTCCAAGGGAGGGCGATTGATGTAAAGAGGAGAACCCAGTGGTACAGGGCCGCTAGGAAATTCTATTTTGCTTGCTGGAAAAAAGTCTGGAAAAAGCATTTCTAAACTAGATTTTTCGCCGGATTTTTGTTGGATCTGATTCTCCCGATCACCTATCTTGTCTTGTAGGTATTTGTTCAAGGCTAAATGCAGATTTTTTTTCGTTACTCTTTTTCCCAGTGCGATGGAAAGGTCTTGCCACAACTCAGAGCCAACTTCTTTTATATAATTGTTGCCGTAGCCTGATGCCTCTGCCATTTCACCATAAGTTTTGCCCAACCACGATTGAGAGAGTACAAACCACTGAATGGAAGCAAGAGGTTTGTCTTGCAGAATTCTTTCTACTGCTTGCAGAATATCTTCCACGGATATTAAAGGTTAAACAGTTACTAGATGCATTTATCCACTTTGGACTAGTAATAATATACAACTGAATAAATACTTAAAAAAAGAAAAATTAAATTTGTATGGGTACAATTTTTACAGATCAATTAATCTTCAAACAAAGAAAATCCTTAGTGTGACACTTCCGAGTAGCAAAAGTGGATTTTAGTCGGAAAAGTCAGCCGTTACAAATGGTCTTCTTTCCAAGGGTTACAGATGAAAGTAAGTTATGGAACGACTATTTTTTGTAAAAGCGACACTACGGCCGCTTCTGTGTTCGTAACAAATGGATAAATGGGGATTCAAAGACATTACTTCTTCAGTGCCAGAGTCAAACCATCTGCGATCGCTACTAAACTAAGACTAACTCGCTGGTCTTGATGCAGCTTTTGATTAAAGGCACGAATCTTTTTAGTTCTATTATCTTGCACTTGGGGGTCGGCAACCTTGCCTGACCAGAGGACATTATCGATCGCAATCAGTCCCCCCGATCGCACTAATTGCAGCGATCGCTCATAATAGCCATCATAGTTGCTCTTATCTGCATCGATGAAGGCAAAATCAAAGGTTTCCGCTTCTCCCGTTGCGAGTAGCCGATCCAAAGTCTCCAAAGCTGGGGCAATGTGCAGTTGAATTTTATCCGCCACTCCTGCTTGCTGCCAATAGCGGCGAGCGATCGTTGTAAATTCCTCACTCACATCACAGGCTACCACCTTACCGTCGCTCGGTAACGCCAATGCCACTACCAGGGAACTATAACCTGTAAATACCCCAATTTCCAAAGTTTTCTTAGCTCCCAGCAACTGCACCAGTAGCACCAAAAACTGCCCCTGTTCGGGAGCAATCTGCATTCTCCCTATTGGATACTGGGCTGTTTCCTGTCTCAGTTGGGTTAAAATTTCCGGTTCTCGCAGAGAGACTGATAGTAAATAGTCATAGAGGTTTTGTTCGAGTCCTAGTGTTTGAGTTGTCATGGGCATTGGGGATTGGGCATGGGGCATGGGGCATTGGGGACTTATCCACGAGTCTTTGATACTCGTGGATAAGTGTTTGATAGTCGCCAACGATTTTTTAGAAGTCAAAATTATCTTTAAATGTAGATTGTAATGATTGTGCCAAAAGCGATCGCGCAGGCGGATGAGAGTTTGTGTAATCGCGAATTCTATTCGCCCTGGCTCTAAGTTGACACCCATGAGCATTGCTGTGCCCTTACAACATTTGCATCAGATTACTCTAACAGCTATGTAGATTGATTACAGGACTTACGCACAAGCAACGGAAAATCGAACCACAGAGGACACGGAGGAATAAGAGTTTGGGAGGTTTTTTGCGTAAGTCCTAGATTAATGATTGTGCCAAAAGCGATCGCACAATCATTCTATATGTAGAAATATTGCATAAAACATCTATAATGCTTTAATAGCAGTTGCCTCAAAACTGACTTCCACCAATTGAGCATTTATTGAGCATTATGGTAAACAGCGCAAAAACACCAACAGGTAGGGCTAAAAAGGGGTTAGTAACCATCAGACCTGATGGTGAATACATCAAGGCTTGTTTTCCCCGTTCACCGTTCCCAGGTGAAAAGGCACAAGTGAAACGAGCTATAGGTATTCCACTAGTTGATGGTTGGGAAGGCAAGGCTAGCCAGTTGCAGAGTCGATTACAGCTTGAATTAGATGAAGGGAAGTTAGCCGCCCCCGGTGGGATGTTCAATCTGAAGCGATTCAACGAAATCTTGGTTGAGTACAAACTAAGACCGGATCTAAAAATAGTAGAGAGTGCCGTAACCTCGGATGGTCAGCTACCCCCTAAACCTCAGTTATCACTGATGGAAGTGTGGGATATGTATTGTGAACACAGGAAACATGGGCTTGCTGAAACAACCTATGAACTCATGTACAAAGGTCAGTACTCAAATTATCTTCAGGATGCTATCGTTGCCGTGGGTTGTGAGGATGCAATAAAAATAAAAAATTGGTTGATTGAGAATAGAAGCCTAGCTGTTGTTAAATGCGTTATAAGTAATCTGTCAAAAGCCTATCATGTGGCTATCAGGCAAGGATTAATCAAAGCTTTCAATCCCTTTGAGGAGTTTAGAGAAGAAACAGCAAAAGCGGGAAAACAAGGATATACATCAAAAACAAAGGATAAAGATTGTGAGAACGATAAAGATATTCTTGACAAATCAAAAGCATATACATGGAATGAAGTAGAGGCAATACTTGAGTATGTAAAAGATAATAGTAGAGTGTCGTATTGGTACAACTTTATAAAATTCAAATTCCTTACTGGTGTACGAACTGGTGAGGCTATTGGATTATGGTGGAGAGATGTTAAATGGGAAAATGAATGTTTAACAATTCAACGAACTTATAGCAATGCAATTAAAAAAACTTTAGATACAAAAAACGAGACACCTAGATTTTTCCCCATGCCAAGAGACGGGGAATTGTGGAAGCTTTTAAAGTCTATTCCACAAGGGAAACCGAATGATACAGTTTTCAAAAGTAAGACAGGAAAAATAATAGGTAGGTCTTACTTTAATGCTGTTTGGTCAGGGCTTGCTTGTCGCAACATTAAAGGCATAATTCCAGAATTAATAGAGCAAGGCAAGCTTACCAAGTACCTGCCACCTTACAATACTCGTCACACATTCATCACTCACCAAGTATTTGAAGTGGGTGTTGATGAGAAAATAGTTGGCGCATGGTGTGAACATAGTGAAACAACGTCTAGAAAACATTACCAAGATATCGCTGACAGGGCATCAAGAGTTGTCCCAGGTTACGGAACACCAGCTACCACTACTCAGCAAGTTCAGCAACAATCTGAGATTGACCTACTTAGGGAACAGAATAAATTGCAGCAAGAACAAGTGGAAGAATTAAAAAGAGTGCTTGAAAGGTTAACTAAAGATAGCTAAATATTATTAGTCCAAGTCAATGGTCAATACTCTCTAATCAACTGGAGAGTATTTTTGTGTTAAAAATTATTGCTTTGGTTGACTTAATTAAATAACTAAATTAAATTATTGCTTAATCAATTTTCATCAATATTATGGATGAGAAAAACTGTAGGCGATGCAAGCATTTTAATATTGAAATTAACTCAAATCATGTTGTGGCAATGGAATGTCCATACAAGAGCGATGATAATAATTTAAAATTTAGAAAAAGTCAAATGGAAGATGTTTTTGAAATAATTGTTGATGAATGTGAATTTTACAAAGACACGGGTAATTTTAACAAAGACTATTATCGAGATGTAAAAAATCAAACAATACCACGCCAACAAACCGAGCTTGACCTAATGAAAGAGCAAAATCAATTACTTAAGCAACAGGTTGAGGAATTGAAGAAGCTACTTCAGGACAGAGATAGCTAAACCTCTATTATTTGTAGTACTCTAAGAACTACTCTAAGTAACACTTCAAGAACTATCAATTATGCGTATCAATGGAAAGCTACTTCGCGATCGCAATTTAGGGCCCAATGCCCAATCTTGATTCTGTTACTTTTTCAAGTTAAGGTGGTAGAACGTATACAGGATAGGGATTATGGTAAGGGAAGACAGTAATAGTCACGGTGGCAAGCGTAGCGGCGCTGGTAGGGCGAGTAAATGGGGTGAAGGTGTGAAGACTCAGATTTACCGCCTACCACCTTCCCTTGGTGATAATGTTGAGGAGATGGCAAGGGAACTGGAAAGTCTACGGCACGTCCTTGATAACTGGCAATTAAAGGTGGATGAAAGCAAGGGGAAGTCAGCGACGGGTCAACCTGGGGAAAGGTACAAATATGTGGCTCAACTGGTGAGTGAGTTAAAACAGGCAATGGAGGTGATGGGAAGTGTCGTAAATTAGCAAATCAGTTTACGACCCGTTTACACTCCCCAAGGTGAGCATTAGTTGAGCGCGGTTATTGAGTGTTACTTGCTTGACTGATATGGTGAAAATAGGGTGTTTGAGCATTATGTGAGCATTTTAATGAATAGAATGCTCCAAAGTCTTTTATTTAGCTTAATTTAGTTATGTGTAGACATATTGCATACCAAGTCTTTGCTTGAGTTACTCGCCTAAACCCTTCTAGAATTAAAACTATTGTAGGGAATTTTATTAATAAACTTGCTTTTATTGTGGGAGGTATGATGAGCCGTCCAATAATTCTTGGTATTGTCGGCGACAGCGCTGCTGGAAAAACAACACTAACGCGAGGAATCGCTCAGGTACTCGGCCCAGAAAATGTCACGATCATCTGCACAGATGATTACCACCGTTACGATCGCCAACAACGTGCAGAAATTGGCATCACTGCTCTCCACCCGGACTGCAACTATCTAGATATTATGCAGCAACACCTGTCGTTGCTACGCACAGGACAGCCAATTCTTAAGCCCGTTTACAGCCATAAAACCGGCACATTCGAGCCACCGCAGTATATCAAGCCCAATAAATTCGTGATTATTGAGGGATTACTCGGTTATTCTACTCGTGCCGCTCGTGACTCTTACGATGTTAAAGTTTACCTTGCACCCCCGGAAACACTACGCTCTAAGTGGAAAGTCAAGCGGGATACGCAAAAGCGCGGCTACACTGCTGAACAAGTGTTAGCGGAACTAGAAAAGCGCGAATCAGACTCAGCACAATTTATTCGTCCGCAACGGCAATGGTCTGATATAGTCATTAGTTTCTACCCACCCACTGAGGACGATGATGAAACCAATGGACACCTGAATGTCCGTCTGGTACTACGTCCGACAATTCCCCACCCAGATTTTACCCAGATTATCAACTCTGGCTATGGTAATTCTGACTCAGCGATTCGCTTGGGGCTGGACAGGGATATGAGTAAGCCCGTAGATGTTTTAGAAGTTGATGGTCATGCCACCTTAGATCAGGTGAATAAGCTAGAGCATATTATTTGTTCTGATATGCCCCATTTACGAAATATTTGCGATCGCGAAAGTAATCCAGAACTGGGTAAAATTGCTGGTACAACTGGGGAGACAATCCAGAGTTATCCCCTCGCTCTGACTCAGTTAATCATTACCTACCATATGCTGAAAGCAACGCAAATCTATCAGTAATCAGTGAAGATGAAGGGGTTTAACGGGTTTGCGATCGCGTTTAGTGTTGGCTGTTGAATTATGCGATGCCTACGGCGGGAAACTACACACTTTGCTGACTCAAACTTAGATGCTCAGGATTGTGACTTGACGGGGGCTTGCAGCAATTCAATATCTCTAATCTGAAGAATGCCACTACTTTCAAATTGCACACTGATTTGAACTTTGGCAGCATCTGCTTCTTTTTGAAAATGGGCACGCGCTTCGTAAGGCTTAAAATCTTGCGTTAGTGAAACTTCTGTTGGCCATAATCTCGTCATTGTGCCCCACTGTCCTGATCTACGTAAAGCTAAACTCACTTTGATTGGTTTTTTATTATTTAGCGCTTTGGCGTTAAATTGACAAGCAAGAACACACTCTTGAACATCGGGTGCTGCAACTTCAAACAAGATGACATCGCGCAAAGGATCTGTACTAGTTATCAAGCGCTGAGTATTATCGTCATAGGCTTCAATTTGCCAACTTTCTCCGACAATTGCAATGCCTCCCCTTGTCACCGTGGAATCGGCAGGTGTGAATCGACGAATCAGCACAAATGGCTCTGCGGGTTCGGGAACGCCGAAGCGTTTTTCCAGTTCAATACCGACTTCCTGAATTTTAGAGTCAATAAAACCTTTCAAATTATTGAATAGATCATCGAACATAGCGTAGTTTCCCGCCGTAGGCATCGCCCTAAATCATATAATTTTTAGTGTTTCCTTTGAAAGTTGCAAATGAGATTACCCATACAAACTTAGCAAAATTAAAGATTTTCTCAAATAAAGATGATTTTGAGAGCAAACAAGGGATAACTAAAGATAGTTACATCTTTAGTGACGATTCTCTTAGTTTTCTATGACCTATTGCCTCAGAATTGCCGACCTACCTACAAATGAGCGTCCGCGTGAACGACTAATGACGCATGGTGCTAAAATTTTAGCCACAGCAGAATTAATTGCAATTCTTCTAGGCACCGGTCAAGGGCCAGGGAAACTGTCTGCTGTGGGTTTGGGACAATATATTTTGAGCGAATTAGGCAAACACCAACGTGATGCTTTGGCAGTTATGCGAGAAGTTACCGCCGCCGAATTGATGCAAATTCCTGGTGTTGGGCCAGCGAAGGCAACAAGTATCTTAGCAGCAATTGAATTGGGCAAACGCGCTTTTCAATCTCGGCCCAATGACGGCACATTAATTGATAGCCCACTTGCTGCTGCTGCTACCCTTAGCCAAGATTTGATGTGGCAAATAAAAGAACGTTTTGCAGTGGTGCTGTTAGATGTTAAGAATCGCTTATTGGGTACGCAAGTAATTACCATTGGTACCGCAACCGAAACCCTAGCCTCTCCCCGTGAAATCTTTCGAGAAGTTATTCGTCAAGGTGCAACGCGGGTAATAGTTGCCCACAACCATCCTTCTGGGAACCTTGAACCCAGCCAGGAAGATATAGAATTGACGCGTCAGTTATTAGCAGGGGCGCAGCTTTTGGGCATTCCGGTACTAGATCATCTGATTTTGGGCAATGGCAATCATCAAAGTTTACGGGAACTGACAACCTTGTGGGATGAGCATCCACAGGGGGATTAATCAATTAATATCATGTCTGCTTGATTACTTACTAAACCCCAAGAACCCCACCCCGCCAAAGCTACGCTTTGTCTCCCCTCCCGAAGAGCGGGGAGGGGCTGGGGGTGGGGTTCAATGACTGTGGGAATGATAACTAATTATCCAGACTTGATATGAGACAAGTTTTCTGTCTATGGCTGGTATCAAAATGTCCTATTGCCGATAAATTTATGGAAAATTATATACAAATTTTAAGTAGCTAATGGCAACACCAAGTTAAATGCGAAGTAGCAAGAGTCCACTTCTTAAAGCTTCATTCCACAGAGACGATTTTTGAACTTCTAGTAAAGAAAGAGGTGAATTTATTGGTAGGGGTAGCTCTTGTTGCAGAGATAGTTGCCACCAGCCGACATCATGCCACTCACTAAATTTATACCCAACTCTGCAAAATACACCTACAGGCGAAAACCCGACAGCCTCATGCACAGCGACACTTGCTGGATTAGGTAAAGCGATCGCAGCAAAAACGTTGTAATATCCTTGGAGTTGCAGCAACCCAAAAAGGGAAGTGTACAAAGCTTTGGCAACTCCTTTTCTGCGATACTCAACATTGACGTACACGGATGATTCCACAGACCATTGGTAAGCGGCACGAGTCCGGTAGGGAGTAGCATAGGCATAGCCTAGAAGCTCACCGTTAATTTCACACACTAACCAAGGCATCTGCTGTTGATAATTCTGGATGCGCCCCTCAAATTCCGTTTTACTAGGAGGTTCTATTTCAAAGGAAATTGAAGTTTCCCGGACAACTGGCGCATAAATTGCTAGCATTTTTAAGGCATCACTTTCATTAGCTAGTCTGATTGCAGCCTTCACAGCAGATCCTTTTTGAGCTAAAAATTAATTATGCAAGCTCAATATACTCAATAATGGTTCCATCAGGATGCATCGCTCGCATATTGATTCCAGTGGGAACTTTGTTAGGTTCCGCCAGAATCACTGCACCCTGCTGAATAAGTGCTTCTTTAAAGTCATTGAGTGAGTCAACGAGAAATGTTGCTTGTGTACTCTTGAATGGAGAGAGTGCTTCTGCCGAACCAGCAATTAAAAGAATAGAACCCACACCGGCAAGTTCCAACTCAGCCTCGGAATATTGAAACCACAACCAACATTTTTCTGTAAAGAGGTTTTCATAGAAAGCGATCGCTTCATCCAAGTCTACCGGATTAAGATAAACTCTGGTTAGTACTTTAATAATTTGCATTGCAAACTGTCTATTAGGCAGCTAGTGTATTTTATTTTGCTTACTCGGCAATCATAGTTAACTAAGATTGATCAATAAATAGTCTATCTTCAATTTGAAAAAGGTCTTCAATTCTCTGTTCACCTAGCTCTAGATAACGTTGTTCGCTATCAATGAAAATACATTTCATTTCTACTCCTTTAGCCCCACAAAAGTCATCTGTATAGCTATCAACAATATATATACATAATGATGCATCAGTACTTGGTACAAATTTGCGTAAAACTGTGGCGAATTGAGGATTGAAACTGAAACGCAAAGGTTGGCACACAGAGAAGTCGGAGCTAAGTCATAGTCACTTCGTAAAGGTTAGTGGTTTGCGTTGGTTATCAATGATGCTATTGGTTGAAATTCCTTGGGCTACTTTTTCTGGCTCACCTGATTCAACCGAGATGATAAAAGTCCCTCGCCTTTTATTTTAATTTTTGAGGGATATTAGACATAGGAGTGAAAATGACGTAGGCACAATTCATGAATTGTGCCTACCAAGGATTTCGGCCAACGCATAATTAATTTCTGGAGATATCTATTGCTGTTTACGCTGCTTAATTGGATAAAGCCTCGTAAATAGACTGATTAAACATGATCATAGCAAACTCAAAATGTTTTATGTATTGCTAGACGGCAATCATTCAGAAGCAAGTCAAGTTCTTTTAAAACTTTCAAGGGATTTCTACCTCTAAAGATAGCAGCGATTGCAGCTTCATAAGGATTTCTACCTGTTTTTTTGACAGCATTTATTGCAGCTTGATTTGATAATCCTCGGACACTAACTAGCCATGCCGCTAACACATGTCCAGTACGCCCAATCCCACCAGAGCAGTGTACAACGACTTTCTCATTTTGTTTATCTGCTTCTATTAAGAAAGGAAGTATTTTCTGTGTGAGGGTTTCTAAATCACATAAATGGAAATCTGCAATTGGTGCCCAACAAACTAATTGATTATCAAATTCCTGTTTGTATGTACCCAGAAGATCAGAGTAAGAAGCTAGCTGTTGCTCTGAAAGAAGACAGCAAACTCGCTTGATGTCTTGGCGCTTCATGAATTCTATCCAATCTTGAAGCTCCTTGTTAGTGTATCCAGGTCGTGCAGCCCCAAATACTATTTGCTCATTCTCCCCAGCCGGGGCAAATTTATACATCTTTAACTGTCTAACTTCTGAATCTTGGAAGTTGCTCGTTGTAGCCATAAAATAGTTAGTTATTTTTTGATTAAATAGAATACTTTGCCGGAGCATTCAGATGGTAAAATACATGATGTATTCACCTTTTTTACATAGGTTTTAAATCTAGTTAAAAGATAGGATTTTTAAATACTCTTGCACAGCAGTAAATAATCCCACCTCCAAAGCATCGGCAATCAGGGCATGACCAATAGACACTTCAAGTATGCCAGAAATTGAACAGAACTTTTCTAAGTTTTGCAGATTTAAATCATGCCCGGCGTTCACTCCTAAACCAATTTCCTGAGCCTTTTGTGTTGCTTTTTGATAGTCTTGGAATACAGACTCTACATTACCATTACGAAAAGCTGTAGCATAAGGTTCTGTATATAACTCAATGCGATCGCTTCCAATCTCTTTTGCACGTTTAATTTGAGTTAAGTCAGTATCCATAAATAGACTGACTCGAACTCCGAGGTCTTTTAGCTCTCGAATGATTGGTCTGAGCCAAGAGCCATCTGTAGCCAGATCCCATCCGTGGTCTGATGTGAAAGCATCTGGTGCATCGGGAACTAAGGTACACTGCGTTGGTTTGATTTTTCGGACTATCTCTAAAAATTGAGGTGACGGATTACCTTCTATGTTGAACTCAACAGTCAATATCTGCGCCAATGCATCGACATCTTCGGGCTTGATATGTCGTTGGTCTGGGCGTGGGTGAACTGTGATTCCTTGTGCGCCAGCTTTAATGCAGGTAGAAGCCGCTTCAATCACGCTCGGTCTCCCAAAATTTCGAGCATTCCTGAGTAAAGCGACTTTGTTAAGGTTAACGCTGAGATTGGTCATATTAAAAATATATAAGTAAGTAGGTGAGAATAAATCAAAGTAGATTAAGTAATGTAAAAAATCTTGATATGAGTTCTTAGTGAGCGGCTCCAGCCCTCAAATTAGGACTAAAGTCCTTACTACAAACCTTGAATTATTCACGCCGCTCTACTTAGTCGATTCTTAGGGTCGTTTTGAACTACTTATTTTTTTAGATATTACTCGAAATTTAATCTATTATGGTGCGTTAGGTAGAGGCATAATGCATCCTACAAATTAAGATTGGATGATTTTTTTGGTACTCACTTAAACCATCTGGTGCAAATGTGTTTAAATTGACATATTTTTTACTATTTCTATTATTCCTGTTACATTTTTACAATAAAATCTGTAATTCTTTTCGTTTGGTTTTCTTACTAGGATTGCTTTGATTCCTGCGCGTAAAGCTCCAGCAATATCAGCGTCATAACTATCGCCTATCATGATACATTTTTTCTTTTCAAGATTTAAATCGTTGATAACGTAATCATAAAATTTGATGTTTGGTTTTTCATAACCAATTTTTCCAGATGTATATATTTCAGTAAAGTAATCTCTAATTCCTAAATTCTCTATAATATCGTTAAGTTCGGGTATATGATTCGATAAAATTACATTTTGATAATCGTTATTTAAGGCATATTTTAATGTAGACGTTACATCATTATATATATAGCATTTTCTGATATTTTTGTATTCATTTTGTACTTGCAAAGCAAATCTTGTAGCATCGTTTTTACCTATTCCTACTTTCTCATAGACTTCTACAAAATATTCATTCATATACTCCCACCATGTTTTGCCATTCAAAAATATGCTATGGGGAGTATCAGGGGAGTGCCAAGTAAAGCCAATGTTGAGAAATGGTCGAATATCCTCTAGCTTTATATTTTGGATTCCATTACTTTCTAATATTGAATGTAAAGTTCCACTCCACATTCCCTGACGATAACCTAGTGTATTCTCAAAATCCCATAATAAATATTTCATAAGTTAATTTTAATTAGGTCTACCTACTTAGCGATAATTACTCTTCAGCGTAATTCGTAATTTTTTAATTACGAATTACATTAGCGAGTCTCCGTTCGCTTTTAGCGTCTCGTAGAGAGCGTCATTACGAATTACGAATTATTCACTTTGCCTTGCCAAACGATTTCCTTCACTTTGATTTCTTTCGGGATCAATTTAATTTTGTAGAAGGTATCTGCAACCTCTTGTTGTTTAGTAATCACTTCATCTGTGATCGGAAGTACATCATATTCACGCCGCTTTTCTGCTATTTCCAACACCGGAGCATCTATCCCCAAAGCCGGGGAAAGAAATTTAGCAACTTCACTAGGATTATTTTTTGCCCAGTCACTAACTTTCTTTACCTGATCTAGAACTATTTTCAATGCATCCGGCTTGGCATCAACAAAAGATTTTGCAGCCAGATAATAACCACGATTGGGAGCTAATCCCGTCGCGTCTGCTAAAGTACGTGCGCCTGTTGCTGCTTCTGCTGCGGCTAAGTAAGGGTCCCAAATTGCCCAAGCATCAACCTTTTTTCCCTCAAAGACAGCACGAGCATCGGCGGGAGTGAGACTTACTCGTTGGATATCACTGTACTGTACTCCTGCCTTTTCCAGTGCTTTCACCAATAGGTAGTTAGCATTAGAACCTTTGGCAAAAGCAACTTTTTTGCCCTTGAGTTCAGCCACACTTTTTATAGGTGAATCCTTCGACACCAGAATGGCTTCAGCCTTGGGACTCCAAGGATCGTAGGCAACATAAACCAAAGGAATGCCCCCAGCTTGAGCAAATATAGGTGGTGATTCTCCGGTATAGCCAAAATCAATACTGCCTGCATTTAATGCCTCTAGAAGCGGAGGCCCAGCCGGAAATTCCGACCAAGTTACCGAAGATCCTGAAGCTGCAAAGGCTTTCTCTAATTCCCCTCTCGCCTTCAGCGCATAGAGGACAGTTGACGCTTTCTGGTAACCTATGCGAACTGTAGTTGCGCTAGCTGCTGGAGTTTGGGTTGTCTGCGATGTGCCAGAGTTGTCGCTTGCGCTTGGAGAACAAGCAGAGACAGCCAAAGTTAAACTAAGTCCCACTGCAAACATTATAGAAAAGGTGCGGATTCTTCGTTGTTGGAACCTTTGGAGGAAGGCGATCGCAATGCCCAAAAATCGACTTAGAGAGAACTTAGTCAACATCTTCACTCTGCTTTCAAGGATAAATAAATATCAGACTTCAGCAAACTTTCAGTAAATCACCTACAAGTTTATTGATTTACCGTATTATTATGGAATAATCAAAATATCACATAATTAAAGCTGAAATGCAAGTTTATTCGCTGAAGAAAAAATTCTCCCTAAATGTCATAGTAAGGGACTGACAAATAAAAAAATACTCAACTACTTATTGTGGGGTGGGCGTCTCGCCCGCCCTAGCCAAAGGCGCTCATGTTGCCCACCCCACAAGATTGGATAATTTATTTGTTGTCAGTCCCTAACGTCAAATCTAAACTTAATCGGATCAGAAAGCACGCGATGACAGATAATATTCTTCAACAACAGATTGATTACTATCGCGCTAGAGCCAACGAATATGATCAGTGGTTCTATAGGAAAGGACGCTACGATCGCGGTACCGAAAACAACCAGCGCTGGTTTAATGAAGTAGCTGTGATCAAAAATACATTACACCAAATTGGCGTGGTGGATGATATTTTAGAGTTAGCCTGTGGAACAGGTATCTGGACGCAGGAACTTTTAAGTATCGGTAAAAAAATTACTGCGATCGATGCCTCTGAAGAAGTGATTACAATTAATCGCTCGAAGTTAAATTCATTGAGTGTTGAATATCACCTCATGGATTTATTTACATGGCAACCTAACACTGAATATGATTTAGTGTTTTTTGCTTTTTGGCTCTCTCATGTGCCGCCAAAATTACTCGATTCATTTTTGACGAAAGTCTATCAATCTGTTCGCCTTGGTGGACAAGTATTTATCATTGACTCTTCCTTTGAAGCGACATCTACGGCTAACAATCATATCCTTAAAGATGACGGAAACATATATAAAACCCGTAAGTTAAATGATGGTCAAGAATTTCAGATTGTCAAAATTTTTTATCAGCCTGATGAACTTCAAGTTCAGCTAAATAAAACAGGTTTTCAGATTGAAGTGAAGGTGACAGATAACTATTTTATCTATGCACATGGAACAAAGGTTTAAATAAAATGAATAGCCGCTTACCTACTCTTAAACTTATCGAAAGCATCTATAGCAATCCTAAATAATTCGTGAAAAGTTAGATCCCCGACAACTTTTACGAAGTCGGGGATCTGGACACCGATAATTTTCACAAATTTCTTTGAAGTAAGTTCACAACCGCACCTTATACAACTCGAATAATTCCCCTGATTTCTGCGTTACTACTTTAGCACCAGCCGCTTTAATCGTTTTTTCCCACTTAGCCAAAGGTTCTAAAAACACCTCAGCCCCCAAATAGGTTTCTAGAACTGCCCAATCTTCCGCTAAAGGCTGTTCTGGGTTGAGGATGTCAAACACAAAATGTCCACCTGGTTTTAATACCCGCTTGACTTCTGCTAGTACAGCATCCCAATATTCGAGTGGAAAATAGCAGCTGAATCCTGTGGCGATCGCAAGATCAAATTGCTCTGATGGATAGTTTAACTGATGAGCGGCTCCCAACTCAACACCTTTGAATAGCTTAGAATTCAACTGCGGCCCACGGGAATTAAGGGTATCCCGTGCCACATTACTGATTTCTTGCCCATAAAACAACGCTTGCCAATCCCGCCAAGGATAAATTAAAAAGCTGATACCACAGCCAATATCTATACAGTGCTGGTTCTTTTGAGGTTTAGCAATTTCCCAGAAAGGGGAAGCAATTCTCCCTGAGAAACTACCTCCAATCCACTCGCGGAATATCGGCATCGCTTGTACTTCTGTTGGGAGTTCAAAGGTTTCACCTTGATATTCTCGGTTAAAGCGATAGGCTATTTGGGCTAATCTTTCGTCCCAGTTTGTTGGTTTGGGTGAACTAAAGAGATTTTGGAACTGCGAATCGGACTTTTTAGACATTTAGGTTTTTGCTACTCTTTAAGTACTTCAGTCAAGTTATAGTGTAGACAAAGTGCAACCAGTAATTGCAAAATAGCTTACCTGAATCCCCACCAAGAATAAAAGGGCTAATAAAGTTTGTTACAGAAGTGTTGAATGTTAAGAAAAAGCCGAGAAATTGCCTTGGGATGTTGTTTAAAATAAGCTTGGAGTTACTTGCAGATAAACACTATGGCAGAAATTCAGTTGGCGATTGAGGGTAAAGATGCGATCGCAGCAACAGAGGCGCTTTTGGCAATTCCTGGTATATCGGGTAACTATAGCGTTAGTTCAGATGCAGCCGAAAGAGAGGGAGTAACAGCAACAGTTGCTACCATCGTTGGTATTGTTGGGGGAGCGATCGCTATTGCTGAACAAATCCGCAAGTGGTATCAAGAGTATAAAGCTAAACAGTCTGGTAAAAGAATTGAAAAGGTGTTGATTGTCGGGCGCAATGGTAGGCGATTGCTTTTGAAGGATGCAACCCTGGAAGAGATTCGCCAAATTTTAGAATCGTAGAGACGGAATTGGGGGTGGTAGACTTGGGGTAAATACTGAAGTCTCAGGATTCAGAACGTGCAAACGCTCCACCTCGACCTCAAACCAGTTGATGATAATTACGTAGAGTTACGTTACTTTGTTGATAATCCTAACCAGTATGAGAAGCGATCGCTCTCTCTAACAGAAGTTGCCGACTTAATTAAGTTGGCTGAGAGAGATTATTACGTTTCGTTTTTCCCAGAGGATTATACGATAACTGGACGGCGGTTGTATGACTGGTTAGATGGGAG
Organism: Nostoc sp. NOS(2021); assembly: GCF_017115025.1. Taxonomy (GTDB): domain Bacteria; phylum Cyanobacteriota; class Cyanobacteriia; order Cyanobacteriales; family Nostocaceae; genus Nostoc. Next base: position 26,225 of record NZ_JABXKM010000032.1, read on the forward strand.
CGATCGCTGGCTGCAACCCTTGCTAGATAAGTATCGGCGTGAAGGGATTGTGTTAGCGATCGCCACAACAGAAAAACTCGCCCATCTGCCTTGGGAAGTCCTGCACGATGGTGTTAGCTTTTTGGTTGAGCGAGTCCCGGCTATTGTCCCAGTGCGTTGGGTGTCAGATAGCACGGTAAAAAAATTGACCATTGAAGGGGAACCAGAAAACCGAGCGTTGCAAGTTTTGTTTATGGCTACTTCGCCCCTAGATGTAAAACCTGTGCTGGATTTTGAGGGGGAGGAAGCACGGATTTTGGAGGCGACAAAGCGGCAACCTTTAGCGCTGACGGTGGAAGAAAGCGGCTGTTTGTCGGAGTTGGGTTATTTAGTCGATGGTTACGACAGCGGTTATTTTGATGTTTTACACTTGACGGGTCATGCTACTTTACAAGATGGGCAACCCCGGTTTATTACAGAAACGGCAACAGGTGAAGCTAACTATGCCAGTGCTGGAGATATCGCCCAAGAATTACAATTTAGACTGCCTAAACTCATCTTCCTCTCTGGTTGTCGCACTGGACAAGCAGGCAATTCGGGATCTGTGCCATCAATGGCTGAAGAATTGCTCAAATCGGGTGCAAAAGCGGTTTTGGGTTGGGGTCAAAAGGTTTTAGATTCTGATGCAACAGCCGCAGCTGCTGCACTATATCAGGAATTGTCAGCCGGAAAACAAATCACTGAAGCTGTTGCTTGTACATACCAAGCATTAATTAAGAATAAGGCGCGGGATTGGCATTTATTGCGGCTTTATGCAGCAGGCAATTTACCAAGTTCGTTAGTCACACCTTTACGGACTCGTGGACGGAAACCAGCACCACCGCTTTCTGTTTCTACCCAGTTTTTAGATCCTGCGGGTAAGGTGAAAGTCCCGACGCGGGAGAGTTTTGTTGGTCGTCGCCGTCAATTACAAAATTGTTTACGGGTGCTGAGTCAATCAACCGATGAGGTTGGAGTGTTGATTCATGGTATGGGCGGTTTGGGTAAAAGTAGTTTAGCAGCTAGGCTTTGCGACAGACTGCCGAATCTTGAGCGCGTTGTCTGGGTGGGGAGAATCGATGAAGCTAATTTGGTGAATCGCTTGGCGGAAAAGTTGGATGACAACGAACAACGCAAACGCCTACAAAATTACGATGAAGAATTGAGATATAGGCTGCGGCGAGTTTTCCAGCAGTTGCATGAGCAAGGAAAGCCGTTTTTGTTCGTGCTGGATGACTTTGAAGTGAATTTAGAACCTCGCGATCAGAGTTATGTCTTGCAATCAGAAGCAGCAGAGGTAATGAAGGCTTTAGTTTGGGCAATTAAAGAAAATTCCACTTCCCACCGCATCATAATTACCTGCCGTTACGATTTTGAATTTACTCAGTTGCAGTATTTCCACAAGCAGCCGTTGGATGCACTGCAAGGTGCAGATTTGCAAAAAAAGTGCGATCGCCTCACAGCCTTTAGTGCTAAATCTCAGGTGGATGAAGCGTTAAAATCGCAGGCGCAGAAGTTGGCGGATGGTAATCCCCGCTTGCTGGAATGGTTGAATAAGATTCTGCAAAATACAACTGTTGATGTGGCGGCAATTTTGAATCGGTTGGCAGCAGATCCGGTGGAGTTGCGAGAGCAAGTTTTGGCAAAGGCGTTGCTGGAACAGATGGATACAACCATGCGGGAGATGTTGTCACGGGGTTTGGTGTTTGAGTTACCAGTACCAAGGGAAGCTTTAACCGCAGTTTGTGACACTATCCCCAATTTGGAACATTATATTAGTCGAGCAGTGGCGTTGGGACTGTTGGAAGTAAGCCATGATGAGGCGTTACGAGTGCCGCGCATTTTGCCTGTGCAGTTAGTGGAAGATGGTGAAGTTTTGCATAAGCAAGCGGCTGAGGCGCTGTATCGCCTTTGGTGGGAAGAGGCAGAGAAATCCACAGAAGAACGAGGGTTAGAAATTCATCGGCTAGCATACAGAGGTAAAGCAGAAAAAATTGCTATTGATGTTACAACTGTGCTTGCAAGAACATGGATTAATCTCAGCCAATTTCGCCAAGCAACTAAGATTTGTCAAATTACTTTAAAAATCATCGACAACTATCATATATTTCATCAACTAGCCCGTTCTGAAAAAGAACTTGGTAAAATTGAACCAGCACTCAAACACTATCAACAAGCTTTGAGTCAGTGTCCTGTAGAGGATGAAACAACTAAGTCAGCTATTATTCATAATTTGGCAGGAATATATATTCAGCAAGGTCAAGTTTTAATAGCGATTAATCTTTTTGAACAGTCTTTAGAAATCACGAAACGTCTCGGTAAGTTTAAAGGGCAAGCTGCCACTTTGCACAATTTAGCAAGTATTTATGCTAACCAGCGACAGTTTGACAAAGCTAATACATATCTACAGCAAGTGATTGAAATAGACGAGCGTCTCGATAATTTACCAAGTAAGGCAATAACTCTGAATACCATAGCCACTATCATCTATGCCAATCAGGGTAAACTTGAAGAAGCCATAACATATCTTCAGGAATCATTTAAAATCCATAAACATATTGGTAATGTTCAAGCTCAGGTGGTTACTGCGCTTAATCTTGCAACTATCTATCAGAGACAAAATAAGCATAAGGAGGCAATTCTCATTCTTGATGAGATTCTTATAATTGAACAAAATAATGGTTATATCCATGAGAAAGCTGCAACATTAAATAGCATTGCATTTATCTACAGTCAACAAGGTCAACTTGACAAAGCAATTGCATATTGGGAGCGATCTTTTGAAATAACAAAAAGCCTCAAAGATGTTAAGGGTCAGGCAACAACACTGACTAATATGGCATTTATCAATGCTAGACAGGGTAAAGTTAGAGAAGCAATTACTTTATACGAGCAATTATTGGAACTCCAAGAAAGTATTAATGATATTCCAGGCAAAGCAGCGACAATGGGAATGCTAGGGCAAGTTTTAGCAAAACAGGGAAAATTTGATACAGCACTTGATTATTTGCAGCAATCCTTGGAGATATTGCAGCGTATCCAATCTCCTGATGCTGAGGAAGTTAGGCAAATGATAGCGAGAGTGCAAGGTTTAATTCGTAATTCGTAGTTCGTAATTAAGAAAGCCAGAATTTAATTGGTCTTTCCAGGTTGGCATCTGTCGCCTACTTTCAAGAATTGGTATGAGCAATTCGCCTATTTCGCGTTAAGTTTATTTATCCACGAGTCTTTGAACTCCATTAATGAGCCTTTGATACTCATTAAAGAGGTTCTGAACTCCATTAATGAGTCTTTGAGCTTCATTAAAGAGGTTCTGAACTCCATTAATGAGTCTTTGATACTCATTAAAGAGGCTTTGAACTCCATTAATGAGCCTTTAATACTCATTCAAGAGGCTTTGAACTCCATTAATGAGCCTTTGAGCTTCATTAAAGAGGCTTTGAACTCCATTAATGAGTCTTTGATACTCGTTCAGCAGTATTTTAGACTTGTGGCTTGGTTGTCGGAGATTGCGATCGCCATAATTCACCCAAAAGCACATCCTAAACCAAAGAATCTGGATATGCACTAAGCGCTCTGAGACATTCTGCTAGCATTTCCAGTGATTTTCTTTGCCTTCACGCAACCCACAAACATACTGATTTAGCAAACGTAATATCCTGATTAAAAGGCTCATCTAAATGAGCCTTTTAACAGAGAAAGGAGATATTAGCCTAAATCGAAAAGCAAGATTTCGCCGCCGATATTAGTACTAATTTCTAGCTGTTCTTCGCCGTTGATTTGTACACCATCACCGGCTCTGAGTTCTTCACCATTCAAGTTAACTATGCCTTGGGCTATTTGTAACCAGGCATAACGATCGCCTTTGACTTGATAATTAACAACATCACCTGACTGTAAAACAGATGTATATAAATCAACATCTTGGTGAATTGTCACAGCACCATCGCGTCCATCTTTAGCAGCAATTAACCGGAGTTTGCCTTGCTTTTCTTCCAGAGGAAAAGTTTTTTGTTCATACCTTGGTTTCAACTCTTCTTGATCGGGAAGAATCCAGATTTGTAGTAAGTGCAGTGGTTCAGTTGGTGAGGGATTAAATTCGCTGTGGCTGATCCCAGTTCCAGCGCTCATAATCTGTGCATCACCAGGACGAATCACCGACCCAGTACCCAAGCTGTCTTTATGTTCTACAGCACCTTCTAAGACATAGGTGAGGATTTCCATGTCACGATGGCTGTGGGTAGGAAATCCAGCACCGGGGGCGATGCGATCGTCGTTGATTACCCGCAGAGAGCGAAATCCCATGCGGTTGGGATCGTAAAAACTACCGAAGGAAAATGTGTGAAAACTATCGAGCCAGCCTGTTTGAGCATGACCGCGTGCATTGCGATCGTGAATTAAGTGGGTAATTGTATTTTGAGACATAAATTTACCTTGTTGTTAATGAGTATTTAGAGACGCGATTAATCGCGTCTGTACAAGAGTTAAGAATCAGAATGGAATTAGCATACCTTTTCAGTAACCTACTAATTTCTTCAAGTTGAAGTATTAAGGGACTGACAAGAAATAAATTATCCATCTTGTGGGGTGGGCAGGAAAGCCCGCCCTGAATATGGGACGGGTGTTCGCGTAGCGGCACGTAGTGCGGACACCCATCCCACAAGAAAATTTGGGATGTTTTTTTATTTGTCAGTCCCTAATCTTGATGTATCACTTGTCAAAGATATTTTTTAATTTCTTGACTTAGTTTTGAACTATTTCAATAGTAAGGTATATACATATCAAATGAAAAGTACGCACTTAAAAGTGACGTACTTACCAAAAAGATACTACTAGATTTAAGAAAGGCTACTTGATCTCAAAAGTGCTTATTTTACACCAGCAGCAACAGGTGTCTTTTGAGTTTTAGTAGTACCCGTTTTGCCATTCTCTGCCTTAATTTCTGCTACTTGCAGATGAGCTTCTAAGAACCAAAGTCGTTTGTCAATGGTGCGGGAAATTTCGGTGTAAAGGTCAGCAGTATCGAGGTCGTCTAATTCATCAGTTTTAGCGATCGCTTCCCGGAGATGTTTAGCATAGGATGCAAAGCGATCTGCCAACGCTGTCACATGGTCTTTGCCATCCAAAATATCTAAGGGGTATTCTGGCAGGATCGAATTACTAGCTGCGGCGCGAACTGTTCCGAAAGCGTATCCGCCTAAAGCTGTGACGCGTTCAGCTACCATATCGACGTACTCTTCCAATTCCCCAGCAATTTCATCAAATAATAGATGTAGCTGGTAGAAGTCAGTTCCTTTAACATTCCAGTGCGCTTGCTTTGCTTGGGTTTTCAGATCCGAAGTAGCTGCCAAGGTTTGGTTGAGAAGTACGACAATTTGCACTCGCGCTTCAGCGGGAATGTCAATGCGGGTCGGGAACAGACGTGATGAAATGGTGTTGTCGCTCATAGTTCTACTTAATGCCTTTTACAACTAACTTTACATATTTTGATTGGCTGTGCGAAACTCTCTGACGATGGATTGAATTAAGGGCTGAATGTGTTACTATTTATGACTATTAGTTCAGATACGATGGTTTTCTATGGTATTGAATGTACCACCGAAAAGGCGATCGCGAATATCATCATTCTGCAAAAAGTCGTGCGGAAAACCCAGTTCAATTTGACTCACTTCATCTAACCGTTGCAAATGTTCTGGCGAGAGGCGGATATCTAAAGAAGCTAAGTTATCTTGAAATTGCGTTAATTTACGTGCGCCAATGATTGGAATAATCACGCCACTTTGAGCGCGTAACCAAGCTAATGCTATTTGTGAAGGTGTGTGTCCAATTTCTGTTGCAACTTCACTGACAACTTGAGCGATCGCTAAATTCCGTTCTGAAATAGTTCCAAACATTGCATTTGCAAATCGCCCCTGTTCGCTACCCTCTTGAAGAGGCTGATTATACTTGCCTGTCAGCACTCCACCACCCAAGGGAGACCACGGCGTTACTGCTAAATCAAAAGCTTTCGCCATCGGTAGCAAGTCTCGTTCTGGTGTTCGCTGAATCAAACTATACTCAACTTGCAGGGCAACAAACTGCGTCCATCCTTGGTATTGGGCGATGGTATTTGCTTGGGAAACAATCCAAGCAGGGGTATCAGAAATGCCGATGTAAAGTACTTTACCTTGACGGACTAGATCATCAAGCGATCGCAAAACTTCTTCAATAGGTGTTGTAAAATCCCAAGCGTGCAACCAGAATAAATCAATGTAATCGGTCTTGAGCCGTTTCAGGCTACCTTCTAAAGACTGAATTAAATTCTTGCGATGGTTTCCACTGGCGTTAGGATCGCCCTTGTTGTCGCTCACCTGTAAAGGAAAGGAATATTTTGTTGCAATTACAAAGCGTTCGCGTTGTTTAGCGATCAACTCACCAACAATTTTTTCACTGCTACCATTGGTGTAACCGTTGGCGGTGTCAATGAAATTGCCCCCTGCTTCTACATAGCTATCAAAGATTTTACGACTTTCGTCAACAGATGCACCCCAACCCCAATCTTCACCAAAGGTCATGGTTCCCAAGGAGAGTTCAGAGACTCTTAACCCGCTTTTGCCCAAGAGTTTATATCTCATGAATATTTTCTCACTAATGAAAAAACTAAGCAAATACCATTCCAAAAGCATGATAACTGGAAACCAGGCGCGATGTTTAAGGACAAGCCCTTTAGTATTTGTATTGTCGTCCTATTTAAATGCGATCGCTTGCATTGTGAATGCGATCGCTTGCATTGTGAATGCGATCGCTTACATTGTGAATGCGATCGCTTACATTGTGAATGCGATCGCTTGCATTGTTAACCCACTCTTTTTTTACTTAACACTCAGTATTGTTTCGCTAAAACCAGAGCGATCGCAATTCATTACTCTAGTAGTCTGTCAAGTTTAAATTGAAGTGTAAGCAAGTTCGTAGTAGGGACTTTAGTCCTTATTTTCTAAGCACTAGAGTGCTGACTACAAACCCTCAAAATTAGCTGGACATAAACCAGTAGTACACTGTGGCGGAAGTTTGCCTACCTATAGGATTTACGCAATAATTCTCTGAAACTTTTATCAAACGAATTTTTGTTTTGGCTGAGGTGAATTGCATTACTTAGCACTGCTTTAGTCAGGCAAGAGCGATCGCTACGGTTTTCTAAGCTAGAATACCAAAGTTGTATTTAAACACATCTAATATCATGTCCGCATAATTAGTTATGCTAACCACAGTCAATACACC
>NZ_JABXKM010000206.1:0-18242 GCF_017115025.1 Nostoc sp. NOS(2021)
TACGACGATTTAGGACAAAAGCAGAAAGCACTCGATTTTTACAACCAAGCTCTGCTCCTATCTCGCGCTGTGGGCGATCGCACTGGTGAGGCTCGCACACTCAATAACATTGGTGGAGTCTACGACGCTTTAGGAGAAAAGCAAAAAGGACTCGATTTTTACAACCAAGCTCTGCCCTTATGGCGTGTTGTTGGCGATCGCTCTGGTGAAGCTGTTATACTCAATAATATTGGTCTAGTTTACAAGAATTTAGGACAAAAGCAGAAAGCACTCGATTTCTACAATCAAGCTTTGCCTCTGAGCCGGGCTGTGGGCGATCGCTCTGGTGAAGCTGCTACACTCAATAACATTGGTGCAGTTTACGGGAATTTAGGACAAACGCAGAAAGCACTCGATTTCTACAATCAAGCTTTGCCCCTTTTGCGTGCTGTGGGCGATCGCTCTGGTGAAGCTGTTACACTCAATAACATTGGTGCAGTTTACGACGATTTAGGACAAAAGCAGAAAGCACTCGATTTTTACAACCAAGCTCTGCCTCTGAGCCGAGCTGTGGGCGATCGCTCTGTTGAAGCTGTTACCTTGGGTAATATTGGTGTACTCTTCCAAAGTACAAATCGACCAACTGAAGCTATTACTAATTTGCAGCAATCTCTTCAAATAAGCTTAGAAATGCGCCGGGGTTTGCAACGAGAAAATCGCCAAAATTTTTTACAGAGCAACGGTGCAAGTGCAGCTGCTTTAGTGAATGTCCTTATTAATCAAAAGAAATATGCTCAAGCTTTTGAATGGGTTAACCTATTCACCACAGCCGACCTTGCTGATTATACTCGCCTGATTAATGCCAAAGTTGCCAACCCAGAAGCACAGCAGAGCCTTAATGACTGGAGTAAAAAAAATCAACAATTGGAATCTCTGCGACAACAACTGCAAGAAAAGTTTTCTGATGCTTTATCCCAACAAATTCGGCAATTAGAAGTACAAGTTTACTCAGAAGCCGAAAATATGTCTCGCCGTTTTCCTGAAGTAGCAGAACTATTTGAAACTACACCCACAGATATTAAAAACCTGACATCCTCCATCCCCACAGGAACGGTTGTAGTTCAACCCGTCTTGCTGACTAATGTGAGAGATATGCCTAATAGCGTTGCATTTTTCATCTTCACAAAAGACCAATTGAGTGTTATTAAAAAATCTATTGACCCCACTGAATTTAATAAACTTATTGCCGATTACCTAAAACAGGTACAAGACGATAGTGATGCTAGCTACGTTGAAACAGGTGGCAAACTTTATGATATTCTCATTCGTCCCGTCGAAGACAAAATTCAAGCTTTGTCACCCAAACAACTGAGTATTATTGCTACTGGTAAACTGCGCCATTTACCTTTTGAGACTCTTTACGACAGTAAAACCAAGCAATTTCTGATCCAGAAATATCCTGTCAACTATCTCACTCGCATTTCCAATAATTCCCTAAAATCTCCAGGTGTGCAAAATGCCGTACCCCACAAACGACAAGCTGTTTTAGCATTTGGTAATCCAGTACCCAGTGGTCTGCAAACTCTCCCAGGTGCAGAGGCAGAAGTCAGAAAGATTAAAGAAATACTGCCAGACAGTGAAGTTTATATCCATAATGATGCTACCTTGGAAAAGTTTAGATCCCAAGCATTGCGCTTTTCGTTTTTGCATCTAGCAACTCACGGCTGTTTCAAAACTGAAGATTGCAAAACATTGAATTTGAAAAATAATACATTACTATTTGCTGACAAACCCTTAGACATTGCCAATGCTGCTCTTTTAGGGCTACAAAACACACAACTGATTACTCTCAGTGCTTGTCAAACTGCTGTAGATACTAATTTGAATGGCGCAGGAATTGCAGGAGTTGCTTATGTATTTGAGCGGGCTGGTGCTAAAGCAGTGATGGCAAGTTTGTGGGCGGTTGATGATGAAGCAACTCAGCAATTGATGGTTGAATTTTATCAACACCTTAAGCAGGGGATGACGAAAGGGGAAGCTTTACAAAAAGCTAAGTTGAAGCTCATTGCAGACCATCGCCATCCTTTTTATTGGTCGCCATTTGTCTTAATTGGTGATGCACGTTAAAGTAATTCGTAATTAAGCGGTCTTAAAAAATCGAATAATTTCGCGGACATGATCGAGAAATTGCCCGTCGGTGGAAAGTTGCGCGATCGCATTTCTGGCTTCTCTCCCCAAACGCTCATGTTCAGTTTGATTTGTCGCGCGTAATTCTTCTAAGTTAGCTGCAATTCGAGCTAAATCTCTACGAGTCTCTTCAGCAAAGCGTTGTTGAGTTGCAGATAATGAATAGGGTTGTTCTGGATTGAGTTGATCTTCTAATGACTGGATTTTTTGCTCCAATATGGAGAAGCGATCGCGCAGTTCAAAAATATCTTCGCGGGGATACTTCCATTCTTGGCGAATCATCGCTAACCGCGCATATAAATACTCATAAGCCCGAATCGCTGGACGCAGAATTGTTAATAACAAAGCTGCACCAGAACTTATATACCCAACTGTACTAATACCAGTGGCAGCAAGTGTATAAAGACCAATGGTTGAGAATAAGTGTAAAGCAATGGCAACCCAGAGCGATCGCTTTGCCAAAAGTGTGACATACTTCACTTGTTTCTCATCGACTGAAATTCCTTTTTCAGTTGATTGTGCTGCTTCTGCTAAAACTTCTTTGGCTTGAAAATGCACATTCCACGGTACGGTAACAATTACCAACAGCCACCAAAAACTAGCACCACCAATCACCCAGTCAAGAAAGTTACCAGCAGGGATGTGCAACCATTGCAGTAAACCAAAAGCCGCTAGTACCACAACCACAATTCCTGCAATAGAACTGATGAAAAAGTTAATATACATCTTGCCCTGTCCTTGGTTAAACTATCACCTCGATCATGACTGTACCCTAGCATTTATACGTAAATCATTGTGATGGTTTTTCTATTTGCACACACCAGCTTTTCGATGAGATAGCTACGCCAATTACACCTATTTTCAGGTAAGTAGACCACGCAGTAAGGGCACAGCAATGCTGTGCCCCTACGACAGATGTAGTTCAAATACATTAGGACTTACGCACTCAAAACCTGAAACCTCGATCCCCCCTAACCCACGCCAGTCGCTCCACTTGGGGAGACCCCAAGACCGCGCTGGCTCCCCTTAAAAAGGGGGGATCTCAAGAGCCAACTTTTTAAGGGGGTTGGGGGATCTCTTATGCGTAAGTCCTAAGATGAAAACTGCTGTAGGTTGAGTATCTTTGCTACCCTTTTGTGGAAAATAGCAACAAACATGATTGTGATAGTTTTTCTAGTTGCACATACCAGCTATTGGATAAGATAACTGCGCCAAATTGATTGAGTATCTTTACTACGTTTTTCTGGAAGCAGCAATCGCCAAGTTTTACCTTCTTGCTGAATTTGCAGATAAACGTCAAAGGCTTGTTGTGGTTGCGTCAAGCGTCGTTTTGGTAGTTTAACAATCAAGTCGTAGGTTCCCCGAACGCGGAAAGCTGGTAAATTTTCAATCGTTAGGGGTTGTTCCTGGGTAATTGATAGCCGCTTGATTTCAAATCCTTGAAAATCTAGATCCAACTGTTGGCTAAGTTTTTGTTGAGTTTGTTCTAGCTCAAGTGCGATCGCTTTTTGCACTAACTGGCTAGTCGGTAGCAGTCCAATACTGCCACAAGCTGTCACTAGTACCAGCAATATTGCTGTCAAAACTAACCGCACTATGTTATTCACTCTAATCATTCGTCATTAGTTAATAGATACTACTTTGTCAAGCTAGTAATGAAAGGTTTGTAGTAAGGACTTTAGGGCTTAGAAAATAAGGACTAAAGTCCTTACTACGAACTTGCTTACCCATGAATTTAAACTTGACAGACTAATACTAGTAAAGGCACGGTAGAACCGTGCCCTAATTCGCAAAAAGTATTGTTTTGACAGGTTTTTTGCTTTACAGTACTATTAAGACTGGCGTAAAAGTGCAGATAATGAACTATTTTTACGAAGATCCATCAAGTCTGCCAAAGGTTCTGTGCGCGTATCCAAGTGGTGCTTGTGTTCTGCTGGTAGAACTGTCACCAGATGTTTTGTTTTCGGTTGCATCTGCATAAGTGGCATCAGTTGTTGCTGTGGCACAAAAATTGGCTGGTTCTTGGGAAGCTGTGGTTCCAATTTTTGGTAATTGCTCTGTGCCAAGCGTACCTGATGGCGGTTAATCTGTTTTTGGACTTTTTGCGGTTGCTTCATCCACTTGAGCATTCGGAAAATGAGCAAGCAACCACTACCACAACTGAGGGCGATCGCAGCCACCATCCATAAAGGTGTAGGATTACTGTTCTCAGAGGGCGCATTGATTGGTTCTTCAACTATAACTGGGATTTTTTCTGGTTCTTCTTGTGCTATCGGGCCAGCGTTACCTAAGCTATACAGGGCAAAGGCACCACCTGCCATAAACATGGCTAAAAATCCAGTTAACAATAGCCAAGGATGATGTGCAACCAAATATATCAGAACATTCGAGCTTTTTCTTAGTTTCGATTTCCTGTTTGTCAGCTCTGGAGTAGCCCCTTTTAGTTGGGTTGGCTCGCGCTGTACACTCTGACTTTTTTCCATGATTACTTTCAGATTTGTACCCCTCTAGTCAATAAATTGTACTGGAGGAGTCAAGCATCAGGTATCCGTAAAAAAAGTTCAGATTCCAGTAGCTTTTTTGTAAAATATACGCTACCAAATCTGGCTAACTTTTGCCACAATTCTGTATTTCTGATGACTTTTTACCGTAATAATCTGGAATCAGTTGGCTTATTTTCTCCGTTAGCTAGGAGAATGTCTTTCGATCGCCAGTTGAATTAACCGATCAACTAATTCTGGAAAGGAGATTCCACTATGCGCCCAGAGTTGGGGATACATACTCGTTGCAGTAAAGCCTGGTAAGGTATTGATTTCGTTAATCAAAACTTCTTGTGTCGCTTCCACATAGAAAAAATCTACCCTTGCCAACCCCGCAGCGTCAACAGCTGCAAAAGCTTGCAAAGCCATATCCTGAATTTGACGAGCGATCGCATCTGGAATCGGTGCAGGTATCAGTAAATCTGCTCGACCTTCAGTATATTTAGTTTCATAATCATAAAAATCGCTGTCATAAGTAATCTCTCCAATGACAGAGGCTTGGGGTTGATCATTACCTAAAACGGCACACTCGACTTCCCTAGCGACGACACCAGCTTCTACAACTAGTCGGCGGTCATAACTAGCAGCATTATCTAAAGCGGCTTCCAATTCTGAGCGCGATCGCACTTTGGCAATACCCACTGATGAACCCAAATTAGCAGGCTTGACAAAAGCCGGATAACCTAATGCTGCCTCAATTTCATCACACAGTTTCGGAAATACGCAAGGATTAGACCAAACCTGCGCTCTAGTTATCGCCTTGTATTTTACCTGTGCTAGTCCCGCTTGCTCAAAGGCCATTTTCATGGCAATTTTATCCATTCCCATTGCGGAACCTAACACCCCAGAACCAACAAAGGGGACTTGCATCAAAGTGAGTAACCCTTGAATTGTCCCATCTTCACCGTTGGGGCCGTGGAGAATGGGAAACCAAACATCCACTTGGGCAACTTGAGAGGGAGATTGCCACTTACTCAGGGTTTCGGCTTGAGGGTTAGATGTCAGATGTCCAACAGAAGTTGATTGTTCAGATTCCAGTAGCGGACTGCCGGTTACTAAAACCTTTTGGGGTACTTCTCCCGCCAGCCAACGTCCATCTTTTTGGATGTAAAAAGGCAGTATTTCGTACTTATTAGCATTTTGCTCTGCACTCAAGGCTTTAGCGATCGCCCGTGCTGAATTGATCGAAACTTCATGTTCTCCCGAACGACCGCCAAACAGTAACCCCACGCGCAGCTTAGTCATTTTCGGTTCCTCGACACTTCTCAAGCAGATAGCGTATCACAACCTACAAAAGTTGCCATATTTTTCTATATTATTTTATCGAACAGAATAAAGGCGCCAGAATTCAGAATGAATTGTGTACAAGTGGGTGATAGCGGAGCCTCTCGTAGAGAAGAGGTTCCGCCAACGAGTCCGCGAACGTCTGAATATTGGTTAAAACTTACTGATTAATAGGACTTACGCAAAACTACACGCGCTCAGGGGCAATTCATGAATTGCCCCTACCTGAAAATAAGGGTTTTGGCTATTTCCATTGTTCCCTCGTTCCCATGCAGAGCATGGGAATGGCTGATTAGGGGCTGCTGCCTCCAGTTAAATATTGAGTCAGAGACTCAATGAATGCATTCCCATACTGAGTATGGGAACGAGGAAATTAAAAACTCTATTTCTTTATGGGTAGAGTATTCACCAATTCAGAATTCTGACTTCCAGCCGCCAATTAAAACAATCGTGTTGTCAGCTACAGTTATATTCCAGGAAAATGGGCAACAATATTGATAAATAACTAGAAATGCAGCCCTAACTGTAAAAGATGCTGCCGTTTCATGAAACCCCGAATTATTGTTTGTGGCTTAGGACGTACCGGATATAAAACCTTTCGTCTGCTGAGACAGCAGGGAGCCTTCGTTGTTGGTATTCATCATCAATCTATCCCTGGCGAAACAGCACCAGATGTGATTGTTGGCGATTTACAAGCAGCTTCTACCCTAACAGCAGCAGGAATTCAACAGGCACACACTTTAGTAATCGCTGGATCTAAAGATGCCCTGAATTTGTCTATTATGATGCAAGCGCGAGTGCTGAATCCCCAGATTCGGATTATCAACCGTTTTTATAATACAAATTTGGGGGAGCGCCTAGATCAAAGTTTGCCAGACCATTTGAGTATGAGTGTTGTGGGTTTAGCAGCACCCGTATTCACCTTTGCAGCTATGGGAAACCAAGCGATCGGACAAATCAAATTATTTCAGCAAACTTGGCCAATTCACGAAGAATACATTGATGAAAACCACTTCTGGAAGGGTCGAAAGCTGAGTGAATTGTGGTCAGACCGATCGCGGATGCTGATTTATTACTTGCCAGTAAAAGGTGAGATGGATTTGGTGTCAGCTGTAATATCTGGACAAGAGATACAAGTAGGCGATCGCTTAATTGTTGGCACTCAACCCCGCATCCGTTCTCCCCGGAGATCATTAATTAAAAAACTGCTGAAAGTCCTAACTAATCTTAGGCAGTTTCAGCAACACGGGCGAGGGGTAGTAGTGGGTGCGATTGTACTATTGGCGGTTATTGGGATTGCTACACTCACCTATATGTCGGCTGAGTTGAGTGTGTCTCCTGTCGATGCTCTATATTTTTCTGTAGGCATGATTACTGGAGCGGGTGGTAATGACAAAGTAGTAGAAAATGCTCCTAACAGTATTAAGTTATTTACCGTTGTGATGATGCTGGTTGGAGCAGTGGTGATTGGTATTTGGTATGCAATGCTCACCGATTTTGTCTTAGGAAGCCGCTTTAAGCAATTTTGGGATGCAGCCCGAATTCCCCAGCGATCGCACTACATTGTCTGTGGCTTGAGTGGTATTGGGGTGAGAATTGTCCAGCAACTCCACACCAGTGGATATGAAGTTGTAGTAGTTGAACCCGACTCCAACAACAAATATATCAACACCGCCCGCGAACTAGGTATTCCCGTAATTCAGGGCGATGCCAGCTTCCGCACAATACTCAAAGCCAGCAATATCGACTCTGCCGCCGCAGTGCTTGCTGTTACTAGCAATGATGCTACCAATCTGGAAATTGCCCTCAAAGCCAAAGGCTTGACACCCAGCATTCCGGTGATTGTTCATTATGCCGATCCCGATTTTGCTGGCATAGCGCAACAGCTATTTGGCTTCGAGGCCGTACTAAGTTCGGCTGAACTAGCAGCCCCAGCTTTTGCTGCTGCTGCACTGGGGGGACGCATCCTTGGCAATGGCATCGCAGCAGATAGTCTTTGGGTGGCTTTTGCGACTGTGATTACACCTTCACATGGCTTTTGTGGTAAATGGGTGAAAGATGTAGCCATGTCTGCTGAATCTGTACCTTTGTACTTAGAAACAAACCACCAAACCCTTCAAGGCTGGGATTTGCTTGAAACTAACCTCAGTGCTGGAGATGTTTTATATATGACTATGCCAGCGACGCGGCTATATCAATTGTGGCGGGACGAGCGAGTTTGCGAATCACACGCTTAATGCGATCGCAGCGCCAACCTCTTTTTTGCGAGATGATGTTTTAGAACAAGTTTTTAGAGATTGTCTCGTTCCCAGTCAGAGACTGGGAATGCCTATGAGGGGGCTGCTGCCTCTTGACTTGCGGCAGAGCCGCAATGAGGTGCATTTCCAGCCTCTGGCTGGAAACGAGACTCTTATTTATTAATTTTTAACTACTCGTTCTTGGTATTCCTGCTCAGTGATCATATCGAGAGTGTTCTCTAGGCGATCTACAAATACGATCCCGTCGAGATGATCATATTCGTGTTGAAAAATCCGAGCGATAAAATCGGTTAATTCTTGCTTTTGTAAATTGCCTTGACAGTCAGTGTATTCCACTTCAATAGCTTTATACCGAGGAACTAACCCCCGAATTCCTGGAACACTTAAACAACCTTCCCAATCTTTGACAACTTCAGTTGAATGAGCAATGATTTTGGGATTAATCATGGCAGTAGGTTCCATTTCCGGGGCGTTGGGATACCGGGCATTAGGACGGGAAGCGACAATAAACAAACGATAGGATTGTGCTACTTGAGGCGCAGCAATTCCCACGCCGTTAGCCTTGGCAACAGTGGCGATTAAGTCTTCAATTAGTTTTTGGATATGCTCATCTTGAATATTCTCAACCCAAGCAGCTTTTTGGCGCAATGTTGGATTGCCTAATTGAATGATTGGCGCTAATTCAGTCATGATAAAACTCTTTTAGGTAATGGGGCATTGGGCATTGGGCATTGGGCATTGGGCATTGGGGAGTATATCAGTTGTTTTTCAAATGACTAATGACTAACTTTATCCTTCACGTCTCACGGGTAAAGCAGCAGGTTGGATATCTACTTGGACAATTTGACCATTGCGTTCCACTTCTATTGGTAACTTAGTACCGATTTTGCTGTTTTCTACTAGCTTTTGTACTTCTTCAATTTTAGTAACAGGCTGGCTATTAATGCTTTTAATCACATCACCAACTCGTAGTCCAGCCACAGATGCAGGCGATCGCGGCACAATCTCAACCAGCAAAACGCCGTCATCTGCTGTAATATTTAAGCGATCGCCAGCAATATTTTTTATTCTTTCTTTATTTTCTGGTGTCAATGTCACCATCTGAACACCCAAATAAGGATGATCGACTTTGCCTTTAGCAATTAATTCTTGGGCAATTTTTTGCACAGTATTGATGGGGATAGCAAATCCCAAACCTTGAGCGCCTTGAATAATAGCTGTGTTCATCGCAATTACCTGGCCACGAGCATTTAGCAATGGGCCACCGGAATTACCAGGGTTAATCGCAGCATCCGTTTGGATGTAATCAACCCGCTTATCACTAGCACCAATGTCGCTACTAGAACGACCTGTAGCACTAATAATCCCAGAAGTAACGGTATTATTCAAGCCTAATGGATTACCGATGGCAATTACAGCCTCTCCTGGTTGCAAAGCATCGGAGTTACCCACAGATAGAGTTGGCAGATTATTAGCGTCAATTTTAACCGCAGCCACATCAGTTACCGGATCTTCACCCAAAACTTTACCGTCAAAAGTCCGGCCATCTTTGAGTGTGACAGTCACTCTATCAGCACCATCTACTACATGGGAATTCGTCACAATTTGACCTGAGGAATTAATGATAAATCCAGAACCACTACCCCGCTCTACTCGTTGTCTAGGCTGTGGCGCACTCTCCCCAAAAAACCGCCGGAGTAATGGATCGTTAAATTCGTCTGGTACGCGAGAAGTGATTGTTCGGGAAGAATCAATGCGAACTACCGCAGGCCCCACCTGTTGCACTACTTTGACGATAAAATTAACATCTCCAGATGACGAGATAATTGGCGGGGGGACAATTACCGGATTGGGTTCTATTGTCTTTTGGGCTTGAGTCTCCCTTGGCTGAGTCTCGCTTGGCTGAGTCTCAAAGGTCTTGGCTGGTAGAAGAGAACAGCTCCCCAAGAACACCACTGCTACCCCATATGAGAGCATCCCCAGAATATTATCTGCCCCACAGATGGGGGGCAAACGCCTGGTATCAATATTTTTGGGCGCTGAGTGATGGTTTGTTGTCTTCATGTGTCGTTGCTTCTCCGTGTCAGTCAGTGGATGTTAGGATCTTGCCTATCGGGTATGTCCCAAAATGATTACAACTTAAAAGCTTATTCTAGGTCGAGCGTGTCTCAATGCTAAATTGGTGCTTTCTCTTCTATTGTGACGATTAGCAGCAAAGGTGGTGGATAATGGAAATTCCCATAGAAAGTCTGTGGAGTCAGGTACTAGAGCGCCTACAGCTTGAACTATCCCGACCCACCTTTGAAACTTGGATCAAAACTGCTAGTGCGGAGCGATTAGAAAATAATTGCTTAGTGATCCGCACTCCTAACCCATTTGCTCGTAATTGGTTACAGAAGTATTACATCAATACCATTGCTCATGTAGTACAAGATATTCTCGGTCATCCCGTAGGAATTTACATTACCGTTGCTCAAGGTGATGAAGTTTCTCATTTTAGTGAACGAGAGGTTTCTTGGGAATCACCAAATATTAGCAGTATTCCCGAAACTGTTCCTAATCATAATCAAAAAACTACTGAATTAAACTCTAAATATGTCTTTTCCCGATTTGTAGTTGGTGCCAACAATCGTATGGCTCACGCTGCTTCTTTGGCAGTTGCAGAATCTCCAGGTAAGGAGTTTAATCCTTTATTTTTATGCGGTGGCGTAGGTTTAGGTAAAACTCATCTGATGCAGGCTATTGGTCATTATCGCTGGGAAATTTGTCCTGATTGTAAAATATTTTATGTTTCGACTGAGCAGTTTACTAATGATTTAATTACAGCGATTCGTAAGGATAGTATGCAAAGTTTTCGAGAGCATTACCGGGCTGCTGATGTTTTATTAGTTGATGATATTCAGTTTCTTGAAGGGAAGGAATACACCCAAGAAGAATTTTTTTATACTTTTAATACTTTACATGAAGCTGGTAAACAAGTTGTCATTGCTTCCGACCGTCCTCCTAACCAGATTCCGAGCTTACAAGAACGTCTTTGTTCTCGGTTTTCTATGGGGTTAATCGCAGATATCCAAAAGCCAGATTTAGAAACTAGAATGGCAATTTTGCAGAAAAAAGCTGAGGATGAAAATATTCGTCTTCCCCGCGACGTGATTGAGTATATTGCTTCTAACTATACTTCTAATATTAGAGAATTAGAAGGAGCTTTAATTCGCGCAGTGGCTTATATTTCCATTTGGGGCTTACCGATGACGGTGGAAAATATCACACCGGTTTTAGAACCGCCTAACGAAAAAATGGCAGCTACCCCAGAAGCAATTTTAAAGGTTGTAGCTGGTAATTTTGATGTTTCAATAGATGACCTCAAAAGTAACTCACGACGAAGAGAGATTAGCTGGGCGCGTCAAATAGGAATGTATCTAATGCGCCAACACACGGCTTTGAGTTTGCCGAGAATTGGAGAGGAGTTTGGTGGTAAAGATCATACAACGGTGATCTACAGTTGCGATAAAATTACTCAACTCCAGGAGAGCGATCGCACCTTAGCGCAAACACTACGCCAACTGAGCGATCGCATCAATATGACTAGCCGTTCCCAAAAATCATCCTGAAGATGTATTTTAAGTTTTCCACAACCAGCACCCTGATCATTAGCCTTAACGGCTGAATAATTAGTCGAGAATATTAATTAACGTCTAAAAATTGATTAAATTTAACTTAGATTGTGGAAAAAATCTGACTTTTTGGGGAAAAAACTGTGGAAAACTTCAGATTTTTCTCGTGAAGCTCAATTAAGTATAATTACCTTGTGGAAAAATACCTGAGTTTTTCCACAAGTTTTCCACAGGTAGTTAACTGCTAAACTATCTGATAGCTTTACAGAATAATTTACACTTCAGTTGATAGCGATGCCTGCGGCGGTAAACTACGCCACTAGACAAACTGTATAATCTGCCTCAAAAATATGCCTTTTAATTCAAGGTAGGGTGAAATGAGCGATGTCCAAAGACAAGCCGCTTTGTGTCTACGCATGATTGGTGCGATCGCAGATAAATTTATTAATCAGCAATAATACCTATAAGAATTTTTACCAGCACCAATAAATCTTCTGGAACTTGATAGCGTTTCTGGTCTTGAGTCACCTGACGATTTGCGCGATGGTAAACTCCAAAACGCCAGTCTTCACCAGTCGTAACGGCTCCATATAGAAGCTCAGATGTAGATTTAGTCCATTGATCAAGTGCGATTAATTCGATCGCAAGTTGAGTAAATCCCCTAACTAAATCTGATTGTTTTGCTTCGATTACCAATAAATTTTGAGGTGCTGCAATATAGTAGTCGAGAGTCCCTTTCAGATAGTCATTGACAGCAATAGAATATTCTATATTGAGTCGCTGATTAGTTAAATCGCATACCTCAAATAAAATTGGGCTAATTAAAGCTTCCCGTCTGGCAGTTTCATTAACTAAATCGATGTGAGATAAATTACGCTGAAGCTGCTGCTGTAAAAACTGGAGGTCTAAAATTTTTGAAGATTCAGGTAGTGTGAGATTTTTCCTTTCAAAAGTGCAATTTAATTCGGCTAAAATATCATCAATAGTGAAGGGTAATTCAAAATATCGGCTGAAAGTATAAGATTCACCAGCTTTCAGAATGCGGCGGTAATTCATAAAATTTCAGTAGTGCAGGTTGAAATTTTTTCAACTTGTTTCGGAGCTTTTATTTCAGTGAATAGTTGAATCGCTCGATTAAAATTCATTTGACTTTCATCAGGTTTTGCCATCTTTTGATAAGTTAAACTCAATTGAAAATAAGCTTCAGCCAGATCACATTTTGCACCTATTTTATCCAAAAGTTCGATTGCTTCTGTATGATCAGCCAGGGCTAATGTAAAATCTGCTTGTTGTCTATGGATTTCTGCTAAACCATTCAGTGTTTTTGCTTTTACCTGCATATAGTGACTTTCTTCAGCAAAGGTCAAAGCTTGGTCTAATATTTGATTTGCCTGGTAAAAATCTCCTAAATTGACATAGGTTTGACCCAAAATTTGCATGAAATAGACAAATCTTCCAGTCTGTTTCACCAGTTTTTCGTTCTTAATATTTTGATAAGCTACATCTGCTAATGCATAGGATGCATCACGCAAACCTAAATAAGAATATACCAAAGCTAAACAGACTGAAGCTTTCTCTGCCCAGCGATGATGCTCGGTATTTTGAGCCAGATAAATTACTTGTTGAAATAACTTTGCGGCTGCCTTTAGTTCCCACAAATCTATTTTGTAAAGACCAATACTTAATAAAGAATCTACCTCTAACATCCTCAGATAGTAAACTGGATGTTTATTCTCTGGCTGAGGTACAAGTGATTTGAGTGCTTGGGTTGTCAGAGTAATAGTCTTTTCCTGACAGGCGATCGCTTGACTAATTTTACCTGTTATCCAATATAAATCACCCAATATATTATAAAGTTCGCTGAGATTTTGGTCATTTTCCAGATTGTTAACAACTTGATTAATTGCTGCAAGTATCGGTTGAATTAAACCCATCCGATACAACGTACTACCAAGAGGCAAAAACTGCTGCCATTGATTATTTCGGCTTTTTAAAATGACCTTTCCAGCCAACTCAAACTCATGAATTTCTATATAATGATAATATGCTTCTAGAGCTTGCAAAGCATCTTTAAATGTTTCAATTTGTTTAACACTGGTTGTCCAAAATTCTGCGGCTTTGTGGTTGGTGAATTTCCATTCATCGCTGGGGCGTAAACGCGCGATCGCCTCTGCACGAATCACCGGATGCAGCCAATATTCACCTTTATCGCACTCCACCAAAGACCGATTTCTCAGGGAGGCGATGATTTGGCGATGTTGGTCAGGTGGGACATCCCACAGCAAACAAAACAACCCTTGAGATGAGATAGTGGGTATATCTTGGTAACGATAACATCCTAAACGGCAAAGCAGGCGATAAGCTTGGGGGTCGAGGGTTTGCAGACGATTGATTTGACTAACCGCTAAATTTTTTAAGTCGGTTGCTGCTAGCGGATCGGCATGATTTTCTTGCCAATAAAGAGCCATGTCACCGTCAAAATCTTCCTGAATGGAACCACAAAGAATTCCCATTGCTTTAGCATTACCGCCATAAGTCCGATGCATGATTTGCAAAGTTGACGAGTTGATAGTTAACCCACGGTTGCTAAAAAACTGTTGCCATGCGCTTTGATCCAAACCAGGAAGCCGATAGTGATTCACATTTAGCCCAGGTTCACAAAGGCGATCGCGACTGGTAATTAGGGTAACAGACTGCACCCTAGCATCAGCCAAAACCCGCAATAGTTCTACATAGTTGCGGTGAGAAGCAATCAACCCACCTTGTTGATCCAACGCAGGTTCGAGATTGTCAATTAACACCCCAATCCGCCGATTGTGGAGTTGGCGCTTGAGTCTTCCCAATGTAACCCCAAATTCTACCCCAGGTTCTTGATCAAAGTCTTGTTTGAGCCATTCCTCTACTACTCGTTCGGCGGGGGTGATATTCTGCGTTTCCTTCGCCATCAGCAGTTCTAAAACCAAGTCAAACCCCTGAGTTTGAAGATATTGCTGCGCTAGAGTGGTTTTGCCTAAGCCTCCCTCACCTTGGATAACAATCACTTTCGATCCCTGATTTACCAAAGTATTCAGGTGAGCGATCGCTTCTGTTCGTCCAATAAAATTGGTATCCTCTAATTTTGGGGTGGGGTGGGGCGATCGCGAGTAATCAATCAAACTGGCTATCGCAGTAGTTTTTTTCAAAACTCGCTCCAAAGCAGCGCGACAATTACTTTTGGTAATCTTTTCTCGCAATACTTTAGAAAGCAGCTTCCATAAATGAGAGCCAGCATCCTTGGCGTGTCCTTCCGTACAACCGTAAGAATGAGCGATATCTAAGTATTTTCTACCCAACCAAACTTGCACAAGAATCACTTTTTGCAAATCGCTCAACCGTTCCCCAGTCTGAGGGGGAATTATGGCGTCTAACCATGCTAATGCTGCTTCAGCGTCCATTGTGTAACGACGAGGGTAATTCGGATTTTAGGGACAACTATAAATTACTTTACAGTTATATTGCTGGAGTTTTCGGATAAGATTTTGTAAACCCGACTTTTTTCCCGACTTTTCCGACATTGGCTGGAAGCCTCTAGCGAAACTCATCTAAGTGTCAACGTGCCAAAATGGGAAAGAAGTTGCACAATTGGTGTTGAAAAACCTACAAATTGTTCTGCATATAAACTAGATTCTTTAGTTTGGGAAAGTTTGAGCGTAAAATGTCAGAACTAACTGAAGGACTGAAACGAATTCATACATGGTTTACCAAAAATAGACCTGAGCGAATTTCTTGTCTAGCTCCAGGACTTTCGCGTGAAGATATTGAACAAAGTACTAGATTTCTGCCATTTAAATTACCTGAAGAGGTTTACGAACTGTATCAATGGCGTAATGGTTCATCAGGATATAATTTCTTATTTGAAAATTATGAATTCATGTCTTTGAATGCAGCTGTAAGTGCTTACCGCGAGCAAATGGGTGAAATTCGCTATCACGAGCGAGAAGAAGCATACTGGTTTGAACATAGTTTCCCTATTTTCCAGCTTTGGTGTAACGGCGGTGTTTTGTATACAGTTGTGCCTAATGTACAGAGAAATAGCATCATACGCATATACGACTCAGAATGTAATGACTATTCACTGCGTTACCACAATTTGACTAACCTAATTTTGCATGGAGCAGATTGGTATGAAGCAGCTTACTTTGTGGAGAAGGAAAATGCTTGGGATATTATAAATGAAGAAATGAACTGTTTGCTTGATGTCAAATATATGGCAAGAGATTATCTCGCAAATTCAATTACCCGAAAAGGAGCAGCAGTTTCAAGAATATGCGAGGAAATATATCAGCGTTATATTAATGGCGATATTTCATCAACCAACGCATAAAGTCTTTGAGATAAATTTAATCCTCGGCGATCGCATTTGTGATTTCGGCGATCGCGTTTGTTATGCTCCTTCTGGTCGTCAAAAGGAAGGTACAGAGATAAATTCCTTCTGTCCTCTGCCTTTCTTGATAAAATAAAACTCATTAGGTCACTTCAGCACCATCATTACTTATGGTGAAATCAGACTCCCGTCAATTGCCTAGTAGTGCTGAACTTCCTTGTTCAGACGATACCCCTGTGGATAACGAAGACCAAAACTTTATTCCTAACCTGCTTCTATTCTTGCTGCAATATATTTGGGCAAACCGTAATGACTGGTTTTTCAGCGTGGATATGGGCGTTTACCATACCACAGGGGTTAGCCCACTTGTGCCGAT
The DNA here is from genome assembly GCF_017115025.1 of Nostoc sp. NOS(2021). Lineage (GTDB taxonomy): Bacteria > Cyanobacteriota > Cyanobacteriia > Cyanobacteriales > Nostocaceae > Nostoc. The sequence goes on from NZ_JABXKM010000206.1 coordinate 16,602, forward strand.
TGTACCAGACGGATTTTTGAGCTTAGGTGTAGAACGCCGCAAGGCAGATAAATCTCGTACAAGCTATGTTGTTTGGGAAGAAAACAACATAGTGCCTATCTTGGCTTTAGAAATTGTTTCCTTAACTCCGGGTGGAGAATACGACAAAAAATTAGACACTTATGCCAAGTTAGGGGTACTGTACTACATTATTTACAATCCAGAGTATTGGCAAAGAGACCGTCACCAACCTTTTGAAGTTTATCGCTTAGTAGATGGTAGCTATCAATTGCAAATTGGTGAACCCTTTTGGATGTCAGAAATTGGTTTGGGAATCGGGCGATCGCAATACATATCTGGTAATATCCAGCGTCAGGTTTTGTATTGGTATGACCAAAAAGGAAATCGCTATCAAACTCCAGAAGAACAGCTTGAATTGGCGCAAAAACAACTTGAGCGTTATCGTCAACAATTTGGAGATTTACCAGAATAAGGCAAGTATTAGTTTTAAGGTAGCGCCTTCTCTGCTTCTAGCAAAAATAGAATTGTACTTGCCGTCATGTGAAGCTGGTAAGCAGCAAAGTATTGCGGAACAGTAAGCGGCTGAGAACCTTGACCATGACCTGCATTTTTATTTCTCATAGTAGGAACTCCACTTTCAAGATTTGACTTTAGTGAAGTGAATTGGTTTTGTAAGTAAGTAGGAATCAGATTATTTTGAAAGCAAAGATTAATCAGATTTTTCGCCGTATCTCCAGGTTGATAAGTCCAACCTTGAATATCACAAATAGTTTTCATAGTACTCTCGAAAGCTTTAAGGCATTCAACAAGGCATTCCTTATATCGTTCGTGCCGATAATGTTCGTGTGCTTTCAAAAATTCCTCATTTGCTCCTTTAAATCGTGTATCACTTAGCAAAAGCAAAACTGGCTTAACTGCCTCAGCGTGGATGATCTGAGAATCAACTCTGATAATTTCGCCTGACTCATACTGATAGCCTACACCGTGTTCCCTAAACCTGAAGTTTAATTCTTCAATTGCTGCATCAGGTGTAATTTTTGGCTTACACAAGTATTTGATATTATTTTGTCTGTAAAATGTGTCTATCAATCTGAAGCTCAATTCTACAACATCAAGAATCTGATTGGTGTTATTGCACTTTATCAGAAAATTAATTACGTCGCCAATGTAATTTTCGTAGTCCAAAAATTGTTTTTCTATTAGAGAGAATTTACCATATTCACGGCATAAGGTATCGTGAATAAATTGAAAGCTCTCTATAGTTGTCTGATTTCCATGATCGCCTAAAGCATCATTCATAATATGAACAATCTGTACGCGAAGTGTACTAGGGATATTTTCATACTGATAAACATCAGGAGGTTCTCCCATAAATCTTTTTTGGCGTTTTGAGTATATATCAAAAACATTCATACTTAAAAACACGATACATAATACTTTTATACTACAAATAAATAACTATAGTGTCTATTGTGTATTAACACACACTATAGTTCTGTCAGATTAACCCTAACTAAGTAAGAACAAAGCCAGCATAACTCACAATTTTAATTTTTAAGAGTAAAAACTTGTACATCCTATAACCGACTTTTTCCCCGACTTTTCCAACTGCATCAGATAAAACTGCCGACTTCAGCCGAC
>NZ_JABXKM010000206.1:18342-32970 GCF_017115025.1 Nostoc sp. NOS(2021)
ACTTTTTCCCCGACTTTTCCAACTGCATCAGATAAAACTGCCGACTTCAGCCGACTGACAAAAGAAAGTGCGATCGCTTTGATTCCTGAGTAAATTTTTATACATTGTGTTATTCTCTCACATCACAAACTAACCTTTTAAATAAAGACAGAGAAATAATAGTTGTGTTTAACAAAGTTTGCGCTTCCTTAAAATCAGCATCACCCGTAATAAAAAAATCTGGTCCTGCTACAATAGCACAAGCTAAAAACTTTGCATCTTTCCTATCTCTGGGGAAATCAACCTCTACATCCACATCAATTAGTGTTGTCACTGAATCAATTAAATAAACCCATCTTTCGTATTGTGCCTCAGTTAATTTTAAACGAGGACGCTTTAAAACTTCCTTATACTCTGCGATAATCTCTGCCGATACAACCCACTCAAAAACAGAATTAGCAATCACAAATAAAATTACTGCCTCTGGATTTTTATCAGCTATAGCAGCAGAGACTACGATATTAGTATCAATAATAACTTTCATTCTCCCAGTCTATAAGCTTCAATTTCTGCTGCTATTTCCTCATCAGTTAAGGGATTATCTGCGTGTATCCCTTGTATTTCTTTGAATAACTTTTTTAATTCTTCTGCTAAAGTAACCCTTTGATTATCGTCTGTCAAAATAATCACCTCAACTCTCTGTCCTGCTTTAAATGGTAAATCAGATAATACTAACTGCTTTGGATCTGCAATGGTGATATATCTTTTATAAGCGTTCATGATTTATCCTGTTACTCAACTTTTATCTACCCTTGTTCTAACAACTTCGCCACATTCTCTGCAATTCTCTCTTCTAACTTTGTAAAGTAGCCCTAGAAAAGCGAGTTTTTAAACCCAAATTTTCTAGAACCAACTTTTTCCCCGACTTTTCCAACTGCATCAGATAAAACTGCCGACTTCAGCCGACTGACAAAAGAAAGTGCGATCGCTTAGGCTATTGAGCATAGATAGAGACAAAGATTAAAGTATAAAAATATGCTTAATACTCTCAGCCCACTCGCAGAAGACTTAGCAGGTCAAAGCTATGCCAGTCCTCACTACTTGCAAACACAACGCCGTATTCATTCCCTCATAGACAGATATATTGCAGTCGAAAAACTACATGAACGTCTGCAATATTTACTGATACAGTTTGCCAATCCCCAACCGCGTCCCTGGAAACCCATTGACTGGCTGACGATTAACCGCAATCAAATTATCGGCTTAGACGCAGAGGTATTTTTATCTATAGAGTACTTACAAAATTTATTTGAAACTACTCATTAGTAAAAACAAAGGACAAATGACAAATGACAAATCACAAATCCCAATTACCCACCGATTTAAACCCCCAAAAAATCCCCCAACATATCGCCGTGATCATGGATGGTAACGGTAGATGGGCAACCAGTCGAGGATTACCGCGCATTGCTGGACATCGCCAAGGAGCAAGGACGCTCAAAAAACTATTGCGTTGCTGCAAAGATTGGGGAATCAAAGCGCTGACAGCCTACGCTTTCTCAACAGAAAATTGGCAGCGTCCCGTTGAAGAAGTGAATTTTCTGATGCTTTTGTTTGAGCGATTATTACGCCGCGAATTGGCTCAGATGCATCGGGAAGGAGTGCGAATCTCGTTTATTGGGGATTTATTGGCTCTACCCAAGTCTCTACAAACGGAAATGGAACGTTCAATGGCAGAAACGTTGAACAATCAAGCAATACACTTTACTGTTGCAGTCAATTACGGCAGCCGCAACGAAATTACCAGAGTTTGTCGTCAAGTCGCTCAACTCGTGCAACAGGGCAAACTCAGCGCCCAAGAAGTGAATGAAAGTCTTGTAGAACAACATCTCTACACAGCAGATACTCCAGAACCCGATTTGCTGATTCGTACCAGTGGTGAGATGCGATTGAGTAATTTTCTCTTGTGGCAAATGGCGTATACAGAGATGTATTTCACCGATATTCTTTGGCCAGATTTTAATAGAGAAGCATTTTATCAGGCTTTGTTGAGCTACCAAAGACGCGATCGCCGTTTTGGTCAAGTTAAAGCTTCACTGTCAGCTTAGTCTACCAAACACCAGACATTGCCTCAAAATTAAACCGGACAGTTTTATGCCATGAGGGGATAAAGTAAAAGCACCCACATGACCACGAGGTATATGAGCGCTTATAAATAAAAACATTATCGAGGATAATCTATCTGCTATGACAGACCGAAGTAACTATAAGAATAGCAGCCACTGGGTAAATAAACTGCAAGGGTAGTTACAAATGTTTTGTTAAAAATATTACTTACCGTAAATGTGATGCTTGACTTAGGCAAAATCCAATCGATTGCTCAATCCTATTCTCCTCAAGAACTCTTTGCTGCCTTGGTTTGGCAGCGTCGGTTCAATGAGTTTGATGGCGAAGAAGTGATTATTGACCTTTGCAACCACAAGAATTTATGGGCAAGCTTTCTGTTCACAAAACCAATCTTTGCACCCGATGAAAACGGTTTAAGCTTTGGTGGTATGGTCGATACCCTGCTTGCAATGGCAAACTATCGTCCCATGCCTGAAACCAGCATCATCCATTTCATCGCCTATCCTGCCGATACGCTATACATCCTGACAGAGAACCAAGACATAAAAGTGTCAGAGCTTTTAGACTTGGGCAAAAAGTGGCGAGCTGACTCAGTAGAGGTAAGTGATGGGACGAATGAAGAATACGGTTTGCGACTTAAGCGCCGACTGAGAACTAGATTGTCAGGGGCGCTATGGGGTGAAGATGTTCATCAGGATTGTGATGCAGTCATTGTTACCTATTGGTGGGATTAAATTTTTGAAATATCTCAATCAGAGAAATTGTAGACTATGATATACAGTTATTTCCACCGTTTTCCTCCTGATCTTACCTGCACCCAAATCGATCAGCGATCGCAGCCTCTTAATTTTTTTTGAGTAAATTATTCTTTGTTAGGTATTGAGCCGAAATCCTCGGCTCAATATCTATATTCGTTATCACAAAATCAGACTGATATAATTATTATTTTGCCAATAGTAATTATAATAACTCCCAATATCCTTTGTTGTTGATTCTTTCCCAAAATAGTATTTACTATAATTTAATACTTGCGATATAAGCTAATGTTCTGGTAAGTCAATTCAGAAAAAAAATCCTGATATCCAAAATTTAAAGTTAATAAGATTTTTTTATAAATCTACTTTAAATTTACTTATCAATCCATTTTAAAATCGCAATTCATTTTTTCACTATTTTATAGGTGTTGGGGGTTATCATGGCAAAATATCTACTAGCTTCTGCTAGTGGGATGGGATTTTTATGTTTAATTGCCGGGTTATCACCTGTGCAAGCCCTTCCTAGTTTAGAAATTGCAGATAAAAACGTAGCTGTTAATCAAGATTATGGCAGCTATCAAAAAAATGATTCTCATCAAAGCAATTTAGCAAATAATATCTCCAGTAAATTGCTGATAGCTGATGAGAGTCCAAAAAATTTACCCTCAGTCAATGAACAGCAAAAAATTCCAGATTTAGGAGTAGATTCTGCTGTTAACTTTTGGCAGCCAATCATACCACAATCTGCAAGTTCATCTCCAACCTCATACAAACTTGCACAAGTAACATCCGTATCCCAATTGTCTGATGTACAGCCGACTGATTGGGCTTTTCAGGCACTCCAATCTTTAGTCGAGCGCTATGGTTGTATCGCAGGTTATCCCAATCAAACCTATCGCGGTAATCGGGCGATGACTCGCTATGAATTTGCTGCTGGCTTAAATGCTTGTTTAGACCGAATCAACGAACTGATTGCCACTGCAACTGCTGATTTGGTCAAGAAAGAAGATTTAGCCACGTTGCAGAAACTACAAGAACAATTTGCGGCAGAATTGGCAACATTGCGGGGTCGAGTAGATGCTGTAGAAGCTCGCACAGCAAAACTAGAAGCAAATCAGTTTTCTACGACTACTAAACTTAGTGGAGAGGCAATTATTGCTGGTGTTGGTGCTAGCGGAGGCGCTCCTAATAACAGCGACTCGAACATCATCCTAGTCAATAGAGTGCGGTTAAATCTCACCACTAGCTTTACTGGTAAAGATTTATTAATTACTGGATTGCAAGCTTATAACTTTTTGGGTGGAGCCAATGGACAGGGTAGCTTACAACAAAGTTTAGGATTAGCTGCGCCGCTTTTAAGTGCAAGTAGCGCCCGTACCAGTTTTGAGCCGCAATTTCCGGGGTTAAATGTCAATACTTTGTCGAGTGTTGGCGCAAACAGTGTTCAGCTTTACAAATTGCTGTATATCTTTCCCGTCGCTAATAAATTAACCTTGTTTGCGGGAACTGCGGCGGAAACATCAGATGCTTTCCCAGCAATTACGCCTTTTTATGGTGAAGGACAAGAGTCAATCTCTCGTTTTGCCGGCTTGAATCCTGTGCTACGGGTTTCTGGTGGGACTTCGGGCACTGGTTTAGCATCGGCGGCGGGATTTATTTTTAACATTTCGCCAAATTTGGATTTAAGAGCTTTATACGGCAGTGTAAATGCCAATTTACCCCAAAAATCTGCTACTGACGCAGTACCAGGAGTTTCTACTACACCTTTGGGAGCAGGTTTATTTAGTGGTAGTAGTGTTATTGCCACACAGTTAACCTTCAAGCCAAGTGCCGCTCTGGATATTGGTTTAAACTATGCCCACAGTTATCACGAAATCAATATTTTGGGTACAGGATTAGTTAGTAGTGATATCGGTGCTTTAGCAGGGGTTGCAGCTGGGACACCGGTAACACTCAACTCTGTTGGCGGTACGGTAACATGGCGATTGTCTCCCAACATAGCCTTATCTGGCTACGGTGCAGCACTATTTGTTGATGCTTCTTCAAATAGCGTGAATGCTTCTACTACCTTTACAAGTTGGATGGCGGGAGTTCACTTCAAAGATTTATTCAAGTCAGGGAACACCGCCGGGATTCTTTTTGGTCAGCCGCTTTACCGTACTGATGCTGGTGGTTCTGCTCAACTTACCCCCACAGGCGACAATCGGGCGACTCCTTACCATTTAGAAGCCTATTACCGCTTTCAAGTTAGCGATAATATCAGCATTACCCCTGGTGCATTTATTCTCTTTAACCCAGAAGGTAACAGCAACAATGAGACTACGACTGTAGGTGTACTTCGGACTACTTTTACCTTTTAAGAGATTGGGAGTAGGGAGTCAAAGTCCCCCAATTTATTGGGGGATTTAGAGATTGGGTAACAAAGTTCACAGTAATAAAAATATTGCCATGTCTCACTAGTATCGTGACAAAAAAATAGCCCATCGTAGACATCGCCCTACAGATAATCTAATTGTTTCTTTTGCCTGAGTTACCAGTTTGATTTGAAAATTGGTGCTTTTGTATAACCCGCTCAATCTGGCAAGTCACCGCATTTATTCTATGTTTAACTTTATCAAAATCAATATTTACCCAAATATAGGCTTTGTCAAGTCTTTCATGCTGATTATTCATATATTGCTTCGCTTGTCAAAATATTTTGTTATATCTATACAATATAGCCGTCTCAATTTCTAAACTACTTTCTCAAGACGTATAAGTAAATATGCTTAATATTTACTTAAGGTTTTATCTGCTAGAAGTTCAATCAAACAGTGATTGGTCGCACAGCTAACTGTGCGATCCTACGGCGTATTACTATCTACTGAAAGAGACGCGACATTTCGCGTCTCTAAGAACCAAAATCAAAATTCTAAGTGTTAGCTTAAATCTTTGTTTGTAGATATTGCACCAACTGCGGGGCTTGCATCACTCCCTCTATCCGATCCACAGGCTGACCCTGCTTAAATAGTACTAAGGTTGGGAGAGAGGCAATTTTATACTGAGTAGCCAAATCTGTGTATTTCTCTGTATCGATTTTGACAATCCGTAGGCGATCGCTAAGTTGGGCATTGACTTGCTCTAAAATTGGCACCATCATCTGACAGGGGCCACACCAGTCAGCGTAAAAATCTACTAATACAGGTACATCAGAAGCAGACAGCATCTCTTCAAAGCTGTTAAATTCCTTTTTAGTTGCCATATGACACACAGCGATTTTCAATTGTTTGTTTCAATAGTAATTCTTAGAAAATAAAATCGGTATAAGTTCATAGGTTTTTGTTGGGAAAAGATTAGATAAGTTAATATAGACTGATTTGCCAGCCCAAAATATTAAATAATTATAATAAAATCCCTATATCACTTTAGTTTGTGCATATATGAAATATGTATTTAAACCTATCCCGCTATAATTGCACAATTAAGTAATAGAGTCTGCGATTTTTTGCAGTTTTTTAGTTAACTTCTCTCTTTTGTAAGGAAGTTGAAAATGGTCTATAGCTTTCAAGAATGGCTGCTTCACATAATTATTATAGGCAGTCATAACATCAGATACTTGATGTTCTTTATATGCCAATAAATAGTCAATTACTTCACTATCTTTTACTCCACGTAAATTGTGCATTAACTGGTTACGTAGATCATCATCAGCATCTCTTTTACTACAACACCATCTTAATAAATGCCAATCTATAAAATTATTATCTATATTTTTTAACCAAGCAATCAATCCAAAATTTTTGTTTGTAATTTCAAAATCTTTATCTATATTAAAATTAAATCTATTAACAGGAAAATTTAACTGTTTTAAAATAGCTATCCTCTCAATAATGCTGCTATTATTAACAGATTTATCTAAAAATAATCCAGGAGGAAGCCATTTTATTAACTCAGAGACTTTTCGAGAATTACCATTTAAATTGATAGTGTCATTAAACATTGCTATTTTATCCAAAATAGCTACTTTTAAAAATGTTTCTTGAGCAGCAGAAAGTAAGGCAATACCTGGTAAATAATTCTTCTGATTAAAGAAAAAACCTATGAGATCAAGAGTATCAACAATCCTTTGAGTAGCTTGGGAAACTGTTAAATCTTGACTGTTATCTGTTGGCACTTTATATAGATTAAAGAAATCAACAATATTTTCTAACTCAGTAATGCAAGTTTTATCTATTCCATCTATATCTTCTAATATTTTAAGTGCAGCACCAGGAAAACCGCCGATAATTAATTGCTTTGCTTTTTGAATCTGCATACCTCGCTGATAACGAGAGCTTTTGATAATATCATATCTAGATTTAAGTTGATAATTTTCTTTATCGAAGTATTCATTACTAACTAAAAACTGAACTTGTTTAAATTTCCCTAAACTCACAAACTGGACAGCAGAAGATATTGCTGGTGTTCCTGCTTGATGACTAACATAAATTTCCTGATTTACATCAATTTCTAACTCTTGTAATTTCGTTTCTACCAGTGATAAAGTAGCATCCCAATTATCAATACCTTTATCTCTTTGATAGGGAACTAAATATTGAAATTCTGGTTTGCAGATAAATTCTTTTTGTTTTTCAAAATACCATTTAAATAGAGGTTTAAGTGTGCAAGTATCTTTCCAGTACGGAGATTTTTCGTTAAGTTTTTGTTCGTCATTGCTAAATATCTGAGATTGGTCTGTCAGAAGAATAATTATTCTTTCAATTGTAATATTTTTATCTGTAAAGTATCCAGAATATGTATCAAAAAGTGGAAATTCTAAATCATCTTTGTAATATTCTTCTGATTGATTTTCATAAACTATACCTAATATTCTGGCTGGTACTGTATATCCAGTATCTATTGGTGATGCAGATGAAAAATGCCATTTTTCTAATTTATTATTATCAATTGCTTCTTCGTGTAACCTTCCCCAAGTTCTATCATGCTTGAGGATAATATCACTATTACCAGTTGTTAGAATCCAAACACTCATGTTTATTCTCCCCAAAGTTTAGTAAATTCAGTTGTTGCTAAAAAGGTTAAAAAATCTTGTGTTCTATCATCATTTTTATCTGGAAATATTGTCAGTAACTCTACAAACTTTTTTACATGATTTTTCTGACGTATCATTTCATTACTGCTTGTTTTAAAATAGTGTGGGTACATTCGATGGTAAATTCTGCCAATATTACCCATTCTACCTGTCAATCTAGAACCTTTAATTGATTTAGTTCCTTCATAATTACCATGAAACCATCTCACAGCTAAACTATCATCTTCATCTTGTGCAATGCGTCCCCAAACTTGCACCTTTTGAGGATGAAAAGATTCACGCCATGAATTTACTTGATTACTTGCTGTTTTACCTTTTAATATTAGCCAATTATTAACAGCTTTCTGAACACCATCAATAATATTAGTAATATGATTAATATTATTGACAGGAAAATAATAGTTATTTGATTGCTTTGTAAATTCCCAATGACAACCTATCATCGGTTTGTTGCCATTTTCTAAATATTCTGGGAAGAATATCCGATGATCAATTCTTCGCCATGATTTACCAAAACCTCCTAAAAGCATAGAAAACTTGAGAATTTGTGTGATTAATGTTTTTAATTGGTTTTTGTATTCATCTGCAAATTTACCCATAGAGAGAATATGCAAAGTTCCTGCTTCTAATTCATAAACAGGCATGATAACGCTTCCGTTATATATAAATTCATCCAATTCTAAATTAACAGGATTAAACGCAATCCCTAAATGCCCAACTATTGCACCATTAGCACCTGCAAATCCTCCCCAGAGTTCTTTTGTTAATTCCTCTGCTGTATTCTCATCAGTCATACCGCTAAATAAACGCAGTGTATGACCACGTAAAGCAGCTTTAAACATATTAGGACGAAATTCACCACTTCTATCTATTAATTGTGATGCTAATCCTTGTCCTTTTAAATTAACAGTAATTAGTTTAGTTTCTCGGTGGTTAATAGGTTGACCATAACCAGCACTAACTCTAGAACCAATACCCCTTTCTATGGCTTTATCCCAAATATTCCAGATAGTTTCCCATTCACTATCTTCTAATTTTATAGTGCTGGAAATACCAAATATTAAAGTTGGTTTATAAAGGGATATTTGTAGAAATGCTGAATGAGTTTGACTATTTTTAACTTGCCAATCTTGTTGAGGATGAACTACATCAATTAATGGTTGGTCGCACCAACTATCATCTTTGGGATATGCACCATGAAAGCGAAGGATTCCCGGTTGGGTTTCATTGCTAGAAATTTGACTACCGCAGTATCTTTGCGCTTCTTGGGGATTGCAACAACGCAAAAAACCACCTTTCATGCTTGCACCAGGATAATAGGGAAATCCTTTAGCAGCGATTACTGGTCGAATTATATCGTCATCTTGGCCACTGTTAGAAACAAACCGCCAAGTAATTTTATATTCTTTGGTTTTTACATTACTGCGAAATTGAGGAGAATTAGTTGCAGCAGCTTCAACCCATTCATCAACCCATCTTTGCGATTTTTCAGGATGCTGAATATATTGAATTTGTCCCCGTCCGGTGACTGGTGCTTGAAACATTAAGGGAACTTCATTGCTATTCGGCATCACTATCTCCTGATTTCTTATAACGCTGAGTCCACCAAACTAAACTTTCGCAAAGTTGTGTAAGAACGGCTAAACATATTCTTTGGTCTTCAATGGGAAAGTCCCATAATTTAGCGGCATAGGCTTGTATTTCTTGGGTGTTCTTGCCATTAACATCTTCTTCAGGAAGTTTAATTCCTGCATTCTTCATGACTCTGACAAAAGTTTTCCAAGTATCGCGCCAATATTCACCTTTTGTACGTTCTTTAGCGTCATTTTTACCTAATAATCTTAATTGTTCACCCCAAAAGCGTTCTAAACCATAAGCTACAGTAGTTCGCATTTTGTGTGATTGACCAATTACCCCTTTTTTATCACGATGTTTGAGGACTAATTTTTGTGCTTCTTGGTCTAAGTTGTAAGATTTCCAAGTCATATATTTACAATCCATTTAAAGTTAATTCACAATGACCTAAACCAATGGATTCTAAGCCACCAAGATAAATATCTGCGCTTTGACTACCATTGAAAGGTTGCCACTTTTTACCAGATTTATCATCTCTAATAGCAAGAGGAAAAACTAAAATTGTTCCTTCTGGTAAGGCTTCGGTGTTGAAAAAACCAGCACCATCTACTACTTTTTGATCTAGTTTTAAACGCACACGACTTTGACGATATAAAGCCATGTCATGAATCATGCCGATATCACTATCGTCTACTATGATTGCTGGTTGCTCTTGTTTGGTAGGGAACCAAGGGGATAAGTCTACTATTTTGTTGACAGTTACAAAACCTAAGTTAAAGAATAAGGTTTTTGTACCACCGGGTAATGGTTTTGCTTTCAAGTTTCTTGAACCTGTATAATGAGCAGGAATATCTATATCTTTGAGGAATTTAGTTTGACCATCAACTTGAACTTGAACTACATCACCAGCAATTCTTTTATAGCGTTGAAGTAAACGAGGACTACTTACCCAAACTATGGGTTGTCCAGGACAAAAGACAGGAAGCCAAAGGACAGAAGCGTACTCAAATTTAACGATGGATTCATTATTATTATTATCTGATTGTTCTGAACCTGCTTCATTACCATACCAATATGTCGCGTCTTCTCCAGCTATCAGACGCATTTCTGAACGCAGACGACCACGAATAGAACTACCGGGAATGATACCCGTTTGAGTAAATTGGTCACGGAAAATCAGGTTTAAATTACCGCTTTCTTCTCCGGCTGTTGCACCTACATGAAGCGGTGCTAAAGTCTCAATGATGCCATAAGCTTTTTTGTACATTTTATGCAACTCCTTTAATTTCTACTGGTAAACATAAACCACAGCCAACTTTTTTGAGGCTATAACCTTCTTTGGGAAACCATGCTTCATCCCATTGCTGCCAAGGTTTATTTATGGGTTCTTTGAGAACGTAAACACTACCAGGAGGAACAGCATAACGTCCTCTACCTAATGTCCCTTGGGAACGATAACGATAAGGAACTGGTTTGTCAGTTAATATTTGCATAGTTTCAGGAAAACTATCATGTTGAGGAGAACGGTAAGATATACGGTTAGAACCCCAAATTCCTGGGGTAATTAAAGCGAAAGATTTACCAAGAGGTTGATTTAAAATATCTACTGTTTTTGGATTAAGTTTGTCAGAAGATATTTCGACAATGTGATTTTCACCACCAAACCGATACCAACCGTTATCTATGGGATAGGTTGATAAATATACTAAACAGATATTGTCTGGAATTTGCACTGAATTCTCTAGAAATAGTCCATCTGATTTTTCTACACAACGTTCTGATTGTTTAATTCTAGGATGCAGAAAAGGAACAAATTTCCAAGGATTATCAGCAATTGATTTACTGGTTTGGAGTCCTTTTGGTGAATTTTTCCAAGATTCTATAGTTTGCCAGCGATAATCTGGTTCTGGTTTTTCTATGTCTTTTTCTAATTGCCATTGTTCATTTTCTATTCTCCATTCTCCTATACCTTTTTTGGAAATGATTTTATGCCAAGGAATAGGAATATAAAAGTTTTGCTTGTTGTTATTTTCTGCCCAAAATGGGCCGGTGACATAGAGATTTTCTCTCAATTCTGTTTGAGAAAATTGTCCGGTGGTTTTGCTAATGCTAAATATTAAACCGGATAGTGTAGAGGCTTCAGGAGGAAATTTAGCGCCGGAACGTCCAACTAAGTTTTCAGGTGATAGAAATGCACCGGCACTTCCATACATAAACCCAAGGGGATTAATGCTAATTAAGTATTTGAACATAAATGCCAGCCTACTTCAATTAAGTCTGTAATCCAATTAATTGTGGATTTGGCTCTGTCTATTTGGTTGTCATTTTCACTAAACCCAACAAGATGTTGAGCTAATTTATCATTTTTATCTTCTAGTAATTTTTTGCCTTCTCCTGGAAAGTAAATATCAAAAAATTCACTGGCTGATTTTTGGACTATATATGCTTCATTTGTATTTTCAATCTTAAATGTACGTCGAGATGACAAATGTGCTAAGTCTTGATAGATATGACTCCAATTTGATTTTTTATCTCTATCTCGATATTTATTTAAGATATCCAAGTAGCCCCAAGGACAAGTCCACTGCACATATTGACCACTATTAAAAACTATTCTGATGGTGACTCTATCCCTTCCTAAAGATTTAGCAATTTTTTCGGCTTCCCGACAATGTTGGAGTACGTCTCGCTGGGGTACGCTACCAGCAACCCAAACAAATCCAACACTTAGATTAATCGGCTGTTGGTGTTCTTTCCATTTATCATTTAATGTCATTAACCATTTAAAAGCTTCTAATGGCTTGATAGGTTCAGCAGGATTTTTACTGTAAATTATTCCTAAAAAGTCATCTCCACCGGCGTAAACTACTCTACCTAAGTTTGTCGGGAAATCTTCACTAAATTTTTCTCCCCAATCACGAATTTTATGACTAAATTGCTTAATTTCTTGATCGCTATTATTTCCATGTGCTAATTTTTTTAGATAATCGCCAACTTTATCACCATCACCCATAAACCAACCTGTCCATTGTCCTGGTGTAGTGTCGGTTTGCTTGCGTTCAATTTCCTGAAATCTCTTTAGTTTTTCTAGGGGTTGATTATTTGGTCTTGCTTTGTTAATTAAATCTACTATTTCAGGTAGGGTAATTAGACGTTTTACTAATTCAGGAATACTCAGCTTTTCGTTAGGTGCAATAAATTTACCTTCTGGTTCTTTGTCAGGTGGACAATTATCTAGTTTTCTAGCCAGATTTGTATAAAACTTTTTAATTGTTTTATTTTCTGAACCATAGTTCATATTTTGAGGATTTCTATCTTCTGCACCCAATCCCGGAAATGCGATCGCATCTGTACCTGTTAAACTAGAACTCTCACCAATCCAGTTGACAGCAGTCCACCCACGAGAAAGTTTCCGCGTTTCTAAGTTTTCCATCGCTTGTTGAATGCTGTCCCCTTCTCCCCAAAAGAATTCCCACGTATGGTTTCCCCAGTTCGTCCACTCTCTTTCCCAGTGGTATTTATATTCTGGTAGTTTCGCCTCTATCCAAGTTCGACATTCCTGCAATATTCCCTTCCACGCAGATAACAGTGTTTCTTGGATTTGTGTTGGTGAAAATTCTCCCTTGAGAAGGATACGATTTGGCATCCCTTTGTGGACGTTGGCGAGGGCTGGGGAAATTACCTCTGTGGTTTTTTCAGCTTCCAATACTAGCTGCTGGCTGAGATAAGACAGGATTAATGACGCTCCATATAAATCTCGGAGTTTACGGGATTTCTCGATAAATCCCTGTACAGGTGCAAAGGTGATAGCAGTATATGTTGTCACTGTCACTAGATTACCTAAATGTACTCGTTTTTCTAGGCGTATACCAAAATATAGCTTTACTTCAGTATTTATGTTGGTATAAAATTTTTGATTTTTACAATTCGTAATGTCTAATCAAGGTAGATTTTGTCATGTCATACCAAGAGTTACTTAGATATATCCCATAGATTTATGAGATTGATTGGAAGTTATATATGTAACACTTGGCTGGTTAAGGTTGTATTTATATTTTGTCTGAATAATTACAAATGTAAATCGCTATTTATGCGAATGACGAAATTTATCGGCAGTTCGAGTTTGCGGAATACTGCCCACAAAAAACCGCAGGTAGAAGTCTGCGGTTTCTGTTAATTCCACTTCTCCGAAGAGAAGCGACCTTTTCGCTCCTACCCAGAATTTACACCAGCATTGATAATTGCTCAAAAGTTTCCATTAATTCCACTTCTCCGAAGAGAAGCGACTTTTCAAAGCTGGTAACGCTACCATTACTTACGATCGCTTAGAGTTTCCATTAATTCCACTTCTCCGAAGAGAAGCGACGCACACATTGCAACAGTAAATATTGCCGAGGATTTAGTTTCCATTAATTCCACTTCTCCGAAGAGAAGCGACAGGTATCTATGATGTGTCTCCTACAGACAATAGGGAGTTTCCATTAATTCCACTTCTCCGAAGAGAAGCGACGTTCTTCATAAGTACCATGGAAATTAAGATAGTCCAGTTTCCATTAATTCCACTTCTCCGAAGAGAAGCGACACTGGTAAACGGATACATGAAATAAGGGAGAATAATAGTTTCCATTAATTCCACTTCTCCGAAGAGAAGCGACAAATCTAATGAATCAGTGTGCATCAATATTTAATGTTTCCATTAATTCCACTTCTCCGAAGAGAAGCGACCTTATTTCATAAAAAAGGCTGGGGAATACGAGAGATGGTTTCCATTAATTCCACTTCTCCGAAGAGAAGCGACCCCTCTTATATAACCCCTTACCCAGCCTGATGTCCAGATGCCATTTGCGACGGGGTATAGACCTACAGCAAAATTCAACCATATTACATACACACAAAAACCCTGAAACCCTTAGACAGTAGGACATCGGCCGGGTCAACGAGACAATAGGCATTTGCAGCTTTTACCGACGCCCTCGCAGAACATAATTTGGCGATCGCATTTATGATTTCGGGGAACCCATTTATGATTTCGGGGAACCCATTTATGATTTCGGGGAACCCATTTGTGATTTCGGGGAACCCATTTATGATTTCGGGGAACCCATTTATGATTTCGGGGAA
>NZ_JABXKM010000104.1 GCF_017115025.1 Nostoc sp. NOS(2021)
CATAGCTTTGGCGGGGGTGGGGTTCTTCGGGTTTAATAAGCAATCAAGCGGACATAATATGACAATGGCATTGTGTTGACTTGCACAAATTAATCTGCCCTTTCTTTAATTTTTAGGATAAGTAAAAAGAGCAAGTAAGTGTGAAGTATCAGCTTTCTTTTAATTCTTAAACAATGTTAGCGCGATGCCTAGGTTGGGCTACGCCTACGCTCTTTGTATCAGGTGCGTTACGAAGACAGTTAACGCACCAAATTAGATCAAAACTACTTAGGCAAAACTTGCCGCAGTGCTGCTAAAAGTTGGTCAACACTTTCCTTGCGACTATTAAAGCCCATTAATCCCACGCGCCAAACTTTACCAGCGAGTTCGCCAAGACCACCGCCAATTTCAATATTATGTTCATTGAGTAACTGTCGAGCGATCGCTTTACCATCTACGCCTGTTGGAATGCAGACAGTGGTAAGCGTTGGCAGTCGATACTCTTGCTTAACATGCATACTCAGTCCTAAATTCTCCAACCCTTCCCAGAGATACTCTACGTTCTTTTGATGCCGCTGCCAGGAGTTTGCTAACCCCTCTTCTGCAAGCAAACGTAGTGCTTCCCGCAATGCATAGTATAAATTAATCGGTGCTGTGTGGTGATAGGTGCGTTCAGCACCCCAATACTTGCCCAGCAACAACATATCTAAATACCAATTTGCCACCTTCGTCTGGCGTTGCTGTAATTTATCAACTGCCCGCGCACTCATAGTAAAAGGCGAAGCACCGGGCGGGCAACCCAACCCTTTTTGGCTACAACTATAGGCGAGGTCAACTCCCCAAGCATCCAAAAACAAGGGAACACCACCTAAACTTGTCACCGTATCCACTAGTAGCAAAGTGCCAAATTCACGACACAAATCAGCGACCCCTTCCAATGGTTGACGTGCGCCGGTGGAAGTTTCGGCATGAACTAGAGCTAAAATAGTTGGGCGATGAGTTTTTAAAGCAGTTTGAAGTTCATCCAGGTTAAAGACTTGTCCCCAAGGTTTGGTAATGGTTCGCACATCAGCACCATAACGTCCAGCCATATCCACGAGGCGATTACCGAAGTAACCAGCTACACCAATTAAAACCACATCACCGGGTTCTACAGCATTGGCGATGGTTGCTTCCATTGCGGCTGTTCCTGTACCGCTGACTGCAATGGTCAGTGGGTTTTCTGTTTGCCATACGTAGCGTAGCAACGACTGAATTTCATCCATGAGTGCGAGAAAAGCTGGGTCAAGATGCCCAACGGGTGAGGTATTCATCGCCTGGAGAACTGTGGGATGGGCATTGGATGGCCCTGGCCCCAACAGCAGACGGGATGGGATTTCTAGCGGTGTGAGTTGCAAGCGCCCAGAGTCGTTGATTGAAATTGTTTGCGTCATAATCTGTCTTCGCTTAGACAATACTTACCGCATCATAGAGCGATGGCTTCGCCAACGCCAGAGGCGAACGCATCACCGATGTTTTAGTGAATCTGTCATTTGCCAGAGAAGCAAGCGCCGCAAAGTATTACACTGATTAAAACAAATGTGTGAGAGTCTACTTATTCACTTACCCGGAGACATAATTATGGTTTTTGCTGGCAAACGACCAAATAATTTAGGTATTAGCAACGGTAAATTAGCACCCTGTCCTAATTCCCCTAACTGCGTTTCTAGTCAGAGTGCAGATGCAACCCACAAAATTGCACCACTGACTTTTACATCTACTCCACAACAAGCGATTACTAATCTCAAAAAAGTGATTCAGTCCTTACCAAGAACTAAAATCATTACCGAAAGCAAAGATTATTTATATGCAGAATTTAAAAGTGCTTTACTGGGATTTGTGGATGATGTAGAATTCTATCTAGACCGGAATGCTAAAGTTATCCAAGTGCGTTCAGCCTCACGTTTAGGTCAAAGCGATTTGGGTGTCAATCGTCAACGAATAGAGACGATTAGAGCCGAGTTAAAGTAATTCGTAATTCGTAATTCGTAATTCAATTACGAATTAGTTGAACTGGACTGGATAACATCTGCGATCGCAACATTTGTGAGACTTAATTTATTTAAAAACTTTGACTCCCGACCCCGACTAATCATTGCTGTCGGAGTCGCTGTATTAGTTTCAGTAATCCTTCCGCCTTGGCTGCACTTACCCACTCGCATTCTTTGCGCTTGGAACTCAGGTATTGACTTTTTCTTAGCCGTAACGTGGTGGAAAATGATCAGGGCTACCCCAGAAAAAATCCGCCGTTATGCTGAGAGGGAATATGAAGGACATTTGGCTATATTCTTGCTGGTGATTGCTGCGGCTTGTGCTAGTGTTTTAGCCATTGTGTTTTTACTAACTGATAAAAAAGGGTTGTCACCAATTCTGCTTAAGCTACATGTCATACTTTCAATTATCACCATTGTCGGTTCCTGGTTACTAGTGCATACGATGTTTGCAGTGCAATATGCACACAGCTATTACAAATATATTAATCATAATAATAGTGAAGAAATCACCGGAGGTTTAGATTTTCCTCATAACGACTGTCCAGACTATTGGGAATTTTTATATTATTCTTTTGTAGTTGGCATGACTAGTCAAGTTTCAGATGTGCAGACGACATCACGCGATATGAGGCGCTTGACTCTGTTGCATAGCATAT
The DNA here is from genome assembly GCF_017115025.1 of Nostoc sp. NOS(2021). GTDB lineage: Bacteria > Cyanobacteriota > Cyanobacteriia > Cyanobacteriales > Nostocaceae > Nostoc. The sequence goes on from NZ_JABXKM010000104.1 coordinate 2,669, forward strand.
TATCCTTCTTTTTCAATACCACCATTTTAGCTATGACTATTAATATCGTTGCATCGCTGATTTAAATTGGAGACTAGGGAACTGATGTGGTTCTCCATACCATAGGAAAATATGCAACGCAGTAACTCTCCTTCTCCCAAAGGGAGAAGAAATTTTTTATGTGTCTTGGTGTAGCCAGTTGATGATGGCTACTTAGTAAATTAACGTGAGTTCGACAAGTCTTATTTGACCTCTCCCCCAACCCCTCTCCGACGCCCAGAGGGGAGCAAAAAGCTTAATTTTTCGTTGCTCCTCCCTTTCCGTTTCGGAGAGGGAGGCTGGGAGGGAGGGGTTCATCGAACTCATGTTAAATTAACTCGCGTGTTCCCAGTCACCAAGTAATTCATGCTGTTGTGCTGTTTTCTTGCATTTGCGGAATGGTACTTTAGGACTACCAATATTCATGCCAGGAAAAGACTGTTTTTTCGTCTTGGTGGGTCTATTTTCTTGTGTCGTTGAACTGAATTGTTGGGTTTCCATTGGTAAATAAATTTCTGATTAAAACCTGAACACCAATCAATCTATAACATCAATTTTCAAACGGCAAATTTCAGTTTAAATAGCTTATTTCCTACAAATATTCTGGGACAATCCGATCGCTAGTAACTGTGGATTCTATTCAATTTCTTAAGAGTTTTGCTCAAGCTTGTTTGGTCATTAGTGCTAAATTCATCACACATTCAGGAAACTGGCGCTTTAATGCTGGAAACACGGGACAAGGCGCTTGTTCTTGTAAATTGTCAGGCTTACTCCAAGTAAAGGGGGCTTTGAGCGCTGCTGACATCCACACCAGACGCTTTGCTCGTGTCATCGCAACGTAGAGTAAACGGTACTCCTCAGATATTTTCAAGTGCTTTGCTTGTTCCCATGCTTGTGTGACATCTGGTATCGTAGATTCTCCGTGGAGAGCAGCCCGAATTTGGGCGCGGGCTACTTCTGATAAGGTAAAATCCCCTAAGAACTGGCTTTGGGGAGGAACCCAAAATCTGCCAGGAATCAAGTTTTCGTGGAGAAAGGGAAGAAACACATAGTCCCAATCCAGCCCTTTGGCTTTGTGCATGGTAATAATGGTCAGTTGACCGCGACGTGTGTAACGTTCTTCCGAATCCTCGGTTTCCACTGGTTCAAACCGTTCAGAACTGACGATTTCACTTAAAGCTGACAGCATTCCCCCCATCGAACTATTGCCAGCTATCTGCTGGTTAACCCGTTCTGCGAGTTTGTCAGCAGTTGCCAATTCTGCCTGGTCGTAATTTAAGGTCAAGGCGAGAAAGGAAATTAGCTGGTACAGGGGCAATTCCAAACGAGCGCGGAGTAAGCTACGACACAAGCGAGCGGCTTTTTGTACTGTTTCTGGCTGAGGTGCCGCTAGGGGCCCAGGATACAAAAATTCTTCTGGTAGACTAGCAAGAGCGTTGAGGTCTTGGGTAGGAATTAACTGGCGCTGTACTAATGCTTCTAGTGCGGCTTTGAGGTAATCGGGGGAGTGGGGGCGATCGCAAAATTGCAGCAATGCTAAAATTTCTTGGGGGACATGGGAACGGCGATCGCGTTCTCCCACATCGTAAAGTATAATATTATGCTCTTTGCACACAGATGTCAGAGCCTCTGCCAGCCATCGTCCTTGGCGATTTTCTCGCACTAAAATCGCGGCACTATTTTTTGTTGGGTCTTCGCCAAATAATTCAATCACCCTTTGAGATAACAATTCAACGGTGTGATGAATGTCGCGCGGTGTATAAAGTTCCAATCCTCGTCCGACTGGTGCGGGGTTAGCGTTAGTTTGCGGATCACCAACTTCTACAGGGCGAATTGTCTGCAAGCGAAATGGTACTTGTCGGTTGACAGGAGTCTGTTGTTTGTTGTTGGCTGCTGCTGACGACTGATTATTGATCCATTTGAGGGCAAAGTTAGCAGCTTCAATGATAATTCTAGTACTACGTCCAGCTTGATCCATTGTTGCCAATCGTTCGATGCGATCGCACTCTTCGCAAAATTGCCGAAAATAAATCGGATCGGCTGGAGTGAAAGTAGAGTTAATCGCTTGGTTAGGGTCGCCAACTCTTACTAAGTTGAGTGCTGAGTGGGGAGTTAGGAGTGAAGAGTTAGCCCCCTTGTCCCCATCACTTGCCAAAATTTCTAACAGCTGCGTCTGAAGAGGGCTAGAATCTTGGGCTTCGTCTTCAAAGACTGCGAAAACTTGATTTTGCTCAATGCGACGGGCACTGTCATTTTCTAAAACGCGCAGTGCGGCTAAAATCATATCGTCGTAGTCAATGAAGTCACGCGATCGCATTAAGTTTTGATATTGCTCATACAATCCCGCCGCTACGCTCAAAATTGCATATTCATCTCTGGTTTGTTTACTCCACTCCCGCAACAATTCTGGCGATATCCCAGAACTTTTTGCTTCATGAATTACCGTATTAGCCAATTCCGGTAATACTTCTGTTCGCAGCACCGATTGGCGACGCAACCTTTCTGTCTCTTCTCCGTCAAATTGATGACCTTCTAATAACCGCAAATATATTCCTGAATTATTTGCAATCCATTGTTCTACAGCAGTTCGGATAAAGCGGTGACTTTGGGTTGGTGTAATTAATGTGACATTTTCTAACTGCAAACCTGATAAATCAGAATGGCGGTTGGCAATGTTTAACGCTAGACCATGTAGGGTATAGACAAAAAAGCCCATCTGAGGCAGCGATAAATCATCTCGTAAGAATTTGCGAATCTTCGCTTTAATGTTGGCAGCAGCAGAGCGAGTAAAAGTTACAACTACTAAGTGACGGCGGGAGGATGAACGTTGATATTGACGTGCGATCGCGATCGCCGCCGCCGCCGCCATACCAGTAGATTTACCTGCGCCAGGAACAGCAGAAATAGCCAAAGGGCCAGATTGCCAGTCAGCCATTTGTTGCTGTCCAGGGCGCAAACCGTTGCGGATTGCGAGAATCTTCTCTCGCAGGTTAGGAAGAGGCGATCGCTCAGATAATTCTGAATGGAGTGATTGCAAAGGCACAGCAGTAAAATTAGTGTCTGACATGATAAGATTTTGGGTTTGGGATTTAATTTCAAAACCGCAGATATGAAAAATCGCAGACTCTCTCTACATGATTTAGGCTTACCTGGGGTGATTATACTTGGCGCTATCTTACGTTTTTGGCATTTAGACTTAAAACCTTTATGGATGGATGAGGTAATTACTGCTATTTTCAGTTTGGGTAAAAATTACAATGACTTGCCTTTAGATGTAGTGTTTCCTCTGGAGCGTGTGCAGGAGCTTTTTACTTTCCAGCCTGGAATTAGTTGTTCTCAAATTGCTAAAAACGTTGCCACCCAGTCTACACATCCGCCGCTGTTTTTTTGCAGTATGTATAGCTGGTTAGGGTGGATGGCTCCCTTAGGATCGCAGTGGGTAGAAAAATTGCGATCGCTACCAGCTTTATTTGGTGTAGGTGCGATCGCGGCAATTTTTGGCGTCAATTATATTGCCTTTTCCAGAGAGTCTGGAATCATCGCAGCAGCGATTATGGCTGTTTCTCCCTTTGCTGTTTACCTTTCGCAAGAAGCACGGCACTATACCATGCCCATGCTCCTAATAACTTTAGCGTTATTAGGGCTAATGCAAATTCAGAAGGATATCTTTGAGCGAGAGTCCTTTGGACTCGCTTCTCTAGGAAAGGCTGCACCAACGCGAACGCGCATCAGATTTTGGATTTGGTTGTTATGGGCAATTATTAATAGCATTGGTCTTTATGTTCACTACTTTTTTGCTTTAGCATTTATCGCGGAAATTGCAACAATAGTTGTATTGATGTACTGGGGGAAGACACAGATATTTAATAAACGCCAAATCTGGCTTGCCCTCATTGTCTCCACTAGTGGTGTTGTGATTAGCTTCATTCCTTGGTTAGTAGTCACATTGAGCCATATTCAACGTTCTGAAACAAGTTGGTTGCCGGCTCCCACTCACATTACACCCTTGTATCAAACTCTTATTAGCTGGATTTTGATGGTGATTGCTCTACCCGTAGAAAATCAGCTTCTACCAATTGCAGTTATCTATGGCTTTTTAATGGTAATTTTTGCTATTTGGGTGGGGCGGGAAATCTTCAAAGGTTTAAAGCTGCTGTGGTTACAACGTACAACTTATTTAGCGATATTAACACTTTTAAGTTTTACTATTTTCGTGTTATTACAATTCTTTTTTATTGCTTATTTTTTAGGTAAAGATATTACCATTGTTCCACGCTATCACTTCGTCTACTATCCGAGTGTTTGCGCTATCATAGCAGCTAGCCTAAATAAAAGTACCGAAATTGCCAACACCAAGTTTCGGCGTTTAGACTTATCTCAAAAGTCAATATTTATCTTTTTACTTTTTGGTTTGATTAGTTGTGTTTTTGTTGTTTCTAATTTAGCGTTTCAAAAACCATTCCACCCTGAGCAAGTAGCCCAAAACATGAATTTAGAACCTGCTGTACCGCTGATGTTGGTAGTGGGATATAGCCATTATCAGGATGTAGCGTTAGGATTAAGTTTTGCCATAGCATTAGAACAACTTAGGAGTCAAAACCCTTCGGGAGAATTAAAAATTAACAACCTTGCAGATAAATCCAAGGGCTTCAATGCCGCTATTAACTCCGATAGTTTTGCTTTTTTACAGAAATCTCCTGATTTATCTAATGTCTGGAAAAAGCTTTCCCAAATGGCTGCCCCAGCGACATCTAAGCTAAATTTATGGGTTGTTGGTTCTGGAATGAGAAAACGTGACTATCCGCAGCATTTGGAACTTTCTGGTCAAACTAGTTGCACCATAGACCCTGAGCATTATTATCGCATAGGTGTTCCCTATCAGCTTTATCGGTGCGAAAATATCAGTAAACCAAAAAGTTTTTCCCCAAAGTGACCAAGAGCATAAGCCCCTGCGCGATCGCCGCCGCCACCATACCAGTAGATTTACCTGCGCCAGGAACCGCAGAAATAGCTAAAGGGCCAGATTCCCAGTCAGCCATTTGTTGTTGTCCAGGGCGTAAACTGTTGCGGATTGCGAGAATCTTCTCTTGCAGGTTAGGAATAAGCGATCGCACTTAGATATTCCATCTGTACAAAGTGGTCGCTAATTCTGATTTTAGGCTGAAGTTTCACGCTTGGCGGGTTTGATTCTCTTTAGCGATCGCGACGAATTATATAGTTTATATATACTACTTTAAATCCACTTCTACTTCCTACTTTCTCGGCATTTAGATGTTGTTTGCTCTGGGGGGACACGACAACGTGTCCCCCTACTCAGCAGAAAAAGTATTCTTGAATCTGCCTTATAACGTCAAAACAATCTTTAAGTTGATAACGTTCTTATTTAATACTGACTCCTAGCGTATAGGAAAAATCAGGTTCAGAGTTGGTACCAAAGAAAGTTCCATTATTTTGAGGCAAGAAAGAATCTTTACTCACTGAAATGGAGTACGTACCTGCACCCAGTAAACCGGTGATTGATGAAGAATTTTGACTGGTGAGTAAAGTCCCATTATCGTTAAACAGTCCGATATTTGCCTTTCCCAATGTCACTGTGTTGATAGTGACGGTTCCTGAATTTGGTAAATAAAATGTAAAAAAGTCAACATCGGGATTGCCCCCCGATTGAACTGTTGCTAACTCGCCTGAAATATTAACTTTTGAGCCTGATGATAAGGTACCTAACCCTTCAGCGTTACCCAGTGTGTTGTTTGTACTTTGTCCACCATCTTCCCGCTCATAGAAAAGGAAGTCATCACTACGAAGTTGGAGATTGTTTCTCCCCTGCACAATACCTATGAGTTCATCTACCTGTCCCGGTTGCTCTGAGAATATTCGTGTGTTGCCTCCAACAGCTTGTAAGCGGTAGTCCTGTGGAGTTCCTTTGAGTTGAATTTGATCTTGGTTAGACTGGAAGTCAGTAATAGTAGCGAAGTCCCCAAAACCAGGAGTTGTACTGTTGTTATCGTCGTAGAAAACATTTGTAGCATCTCCCAGGACAAATGTATCTGCCCCAGCCCCGCCAGTCAAGGTATCAAGCTCCCCTAATCCAGGTGGAAGCAGACTACCAGGATAAACACCAATGAGGATGTCGTCTCCAGCCCCCCCATTAAGTATGTCATTGCCGGGCCCGCCCTGGAGACTATCATTGCCGTCGCCACCATTGAGGATATCATTACCCAAATTACCATCTAGGGTGTCATTGCCTCCTTTTCCATTCAGAGTGTTGTTAACACTATTACCAAAAACGAAGTTGTCAAGACTGTTACCTGTGCCGTTGATAGGGTTAGTTCCGAGCAGCTTCAAGTTCTTCAAATTGGCACCCAGTGTATAGGTGACAGAAGACTGGACGCTATCCTTGCCGAAAGTAATTGCCATCTTATTTATCTCTCCTGAATTTCTCACTAATGATTATAGGCACAAAGACAATTTAAGTATTTTCCCTTTTAACGAACTCTTATAACAAGGGAAAATTACAGGCTAGTACCGCTTTGCAGAATTCTATTTCGTTAGGAAACTAAATCAAAAAAACAGGAATTTTTTTTTGGCTCAAGAATTGCGACTATACAAATATGAAGATACCGCAAAAGCTAAAATCACAAAAAAAATGCTTAATTTCTTAAGCATTTGGCTCTGATGATAATTTAAGTCAGCGAGAATAAATCAAACTATGTTAAGTAATCTGAAAAAAGAGAGGTTGGCTGGTAGAGAGGGCTTCAGTTTTCAAAGTCGGGCTAAAGCCGCTTACTACAAACCTTAATTATTAACACCGTTCTACTTACTTAACATCTGCTGAGATTATTGATCCAGTGCGTTCTCTTAAAAGTTATTACAAAATTTAGTTGAATTTTGTAATAAATCGAATTTATTCGTCAATCTGCCAGGAATCCTTAGTTAATTCTTCATCCAGAATTTTCTTAGGACGCACAATGATAATAATTTGTCCAAGTAGAGGAATTTCCGGCTCAGTTTCAAACCACTGAAAATCTAATTCCCCAGCATTTTCAACGACAAAATAGTTAGAGATATCCCATTCTCGTTGGGCACGATCGATGACTACGACGACGGGTTCTATTCGGCTTTGGTTTTGGATGGGGAAGCGATCGCTATTGGCGATAATTACCACTGGATCTTCTGCCGCCAACAGCACTTGCCAACCCGGTAACGGTACCCAAGCTTGCTCTCCAGAAAACTTCACCATCCGAAATGGTTCAATTTCTGTCACTATGGGCACAGCTTGCAAGTCTTGCCGTGACAATGGCAACTCGCCGACTACGGGGACGATTCGGGGTAATTGTTCTTCAGATTCCAGGCGGTAAAAAGGTAAAATTGGAGCCGGACGCTGGGGAACAGTAGTAAAATCAGTCAGTAGCTGTTCGATTTTTGTCCTTGCTTCTGGCGTGTGAGCAAAGCGTAAACCTTTGGCGATCAGACGCGATCGCTGTTGTAAATCTGTATTTTGGCGTGCCCGTTTCCAAACTTGGTGAGCAACGGCATCCCCAGGATGGGCAGAAAACCCTTCTGGCAAAGTGCGGAAATAGGAGAACTCTTTAATTGCTTTGGCCACTTCCCGCGCCTCATCGGCATCGACTTTCTGGACGAAAATCAGTTCGGCGGCACTGGCGCGTTCTTCTTGAGTAAGCAAACGGAGTTCGTATAAAACATCACTGCCGCGAGTAGCATAGTGCGATCGCGTTGCTGACGAAGCTCCAAACTTTTCCAAAGAATTGTAAACTTGAGAACCAACAACCACCTGATTTTGTTGAATTGGCTCAAATCCAGTTGCCTCAAAAATTTCTTGGGGATTGTAACCGGCTTTTAGCAACGAGGCGATCGCCATTCCCCATTCCACCCAGTTGCCTTGTTTTTGCCTCAGCTTTCGCAGTAATTCTTGTGCCACATCGTTGGTAGCATTTTCTTCGGGATTCTGAGCGTTGGGTGGTAGATCAGTCATAATCGGAGTGTGAGCTTCAACTTGAGAGGTTGATTAATACCTCATGAGCAAGTCTTATTCTAATCTATGAACTACCCAGACCTACTGCCTTGAGTTCATCTGTAGAAACTTATCTCGACTTTAATTTTGTGGAATACAGATCGTAAGTTGGCACAGCTAGCTGTGCTAACCTACTGCACGTTGTATCCAAAGGAGGTTTGTTAACGTACCTCATCCATGATCAAAACTGCCATAGTTAGGCTGATTTAGTTGGTTTTTCTAGTGCAATTTTTTCTTGCTTCAGATATTTGGGCAGGCAAATATCCTCTGTAGCACTCATAGTTACCGTATTTAAACATGCAACTTAAGTCAGTATAAACCCTTGATAATTTTGAGCTATTTTCAACTAAGCTTGGTATGGAATATAACAAGATAGTGAATATTTAAAGGAAATATCTTATGGATAAGCCCAGTCTCGAAATTGATAAACTCCAACATCAAGTGATGACCCTCGAACGACCAAAAAAGCTGAAAATACTGGTAGTTGACGATGAGCCAGATAATCTCGATCTGCTTTATCGTACCTTTCGACGCGACTTTAATGTTCTGAAAGCTGATAGTGGGGTGAACGCCCTACAAGTTTTGGCAGCAGAAGGGGAGGTAGCGGTGATTATCTCCGATCAACGGATGCCAGAAATGAAAGGAACTGAGTTTCTCAGCAAGACTGTACCTCAGTTTCCCGATACGGTAAGAATAATTCTCACCGGATTTACTGATATTGAAGACTTGGTAGAGGCGATTAATGCGGGGCAAGTCTACAAATATATCACCAAGCCTTGGGATCCAGGGGAACTGAAGGCAGTGGTGCAAAGAGCAGCTGAAACCTACGACTTGCTCAAGCAACGCACAGAAGAATTACGCCGTGCTCATGCTCAAATGGCGCTGCTGAGTGTTTTGGTACAGCTAACTCAAGCAGCTTCTAGCTTAGAGGAAACTCTCGCTCCAATTGCTAGGGCTGTGAGTCAGACTTTTGGAGCAGAAGGCTGTATCTTACAACTTACAGATGGAAATACTCTGATTCCGACTCAAGGAACTTACAGCAATACAGGTACAATAGAGAATTGGCTATCTCTTGACCCACTAACAACGGAAGCGATCGCCACTGGGCAAATGCAAGTTTCCTTAAATGTACTTAAAGACACTAAATTAGTTGATGCTATTTACTACCAAAATACGGGTGTGCAAGCACATTTAGTTATACCGATTAGCTACCGTAATCAACTTTTGGGCGTATTGTCGCTACAGTGGAAACAACCCTGCACTTTGTGGGAAGATGAATTAATGCTAATTAATTTATCAGCGCAACTGGTGGCGATCGCTCTTACTAGTAGTGCCTACCATCAAACCATTGTGTAAGTAAGTAGGCGAGAATAAATCAAAGTAGGTTAAGTAATGTAAAAAATACTGAGATTATTTTGTAGTGAGCGGCTCCAGCGCTCAAATCAGGGCTAAAGTCCTCACTACAAACCTTTAATTATTTACGCCGCTCTACTTAGTTGTCATTAGTCATTTGTCAAAAACCAATGACTAATACCCAATGCCCAATGCCCAATGACTAACGAAATTCAGTCAATTTTTAACCGTATTGCTCCAGTTTATGACCAGTTGAACGACTGGTTGAGTCTGGGACAGCATCGAATATGGAAGGAAATGGCAGTGAAATGGAGTGCAGCTAAATCGGGTGATACTGCGTTAGATTTGTGTTGCGGTAGTGGTGATTTAGCTTTACGTTTGGCACGGCGTGTAGGAGCAACAGGACAGGTGTACGGAGTGGATTTTTCCCCAAACCTGCTAGAAATTGCTTCATTACGTTCCCAAAGGCAGTACCCCCAACCTGCGATCGCCTGGTTAGAAGCCGATGTGCTAAATTTACCCTTTGACGATGACCAATTTGATGCCGCAACAATGGGCTATGGTTTAAGAAATGTTAAAGATATTCCCCGCAGCCTCCAAGAGTTATACCGTGTTTTGAAGCCGGGTGCTAAAGCCGCAATTTTAGACTTTCATCGACCGAGTAATCTTCAGCTACGTACCTTTCAGCAGTGGTATCTGGATGGTTTGGTGGTGCCAGTTGCCAATTATTTAGGCTTAAAAGAAGAATATGCTTACATCAGTCCCAGCTTAGACCGCTTTCCCATCGGAAAAGAGCAAATAGAGTTAGCTCATCAAGTTGGTTTTGCTGTTGCCACACACTATCCCATTGCGAACGGTATGATGGGAGTGCTGGTAGTCAGCAAATTTTAGATTTTAGATTTGCGATAGCGTAGCGTTAGCGAGTTTGCGAGCGTCTTTTGGATTGGGGACTGCGGAATAGGTAATGGAAGTAGGAAAATCGTTAGTAGTTAGTGGAAAAATAACTCATAACTAATAACCGCCAATTACCAATCCCCAATCCCTAATTTATAATCTAGAATCCAAAATCCAAAATCCCTTCGGGTTCGGCAGTCCCCCATCGACGGGAACCGCCAAGACGGGGGCTACCTCACCAAAATCCAAAATCCTGTGGACTGGTCTCATCTTTGGCTTTATGTGTCTCCCCCGGTACTGGGTGGAATTATTGGCTATTTCACAAATGATATAGCGATAAAAATGTTGTTCCGTCCTTACCGAGCAATTTACATTGCTGGACGAAGAGTACCCTTCACCCCTGGATTGATTCCCCGCAACCAGGAACGTCTGGCTCAAAACATTTCCAATACAATCATGGGGTCACTGCTGACGCCACAAGAATTGCAAAATCTGGCGCGGCGTTTGTTGCAAACAGAACGCGTGCAAGCAGCAATTCTCTGGTTGTTGCGGCTGGCGATTGAACAAATCAAAACAGATAAAAACCAAAAAAGTGCCAAAATTGTGGCGGGAATTTTACGGGATTTACTAGGGGAATCCTTGCCACGATTACTCAAGGTTTTAGCGCGACGTGAAGACTTTTTGGAAGCGCAGATAAATCAAATTTTTGACCAGATATTGCTGGAATTTCAACTGAGTGAAGAACAAGCCACGCGGCTTGCTGATTGGTTGTTGCAAGTAGTTCTACCGCCGGATATGCTGCGCCAAGCGATAGTTGATTTTTTGACCGATCGCACAATTCAAATTATTGATGAAGGCTTCCGCGAAAAAACCAGTGGTACTTATTGGGTAGTAGCAAATTTGTTTGGCTTACGTAATACTCTCACGCGGCTACGGACTTTTTGCTTGGATGAAAAGGAGGCTACCAATAGTCGCTTGCAGGAATTGACTCAAGATTTGCAAATGCGCGATCGCATTCGGAAATTATTGCAAAATTTATCATTACAAAACTTGCCAATGGGTACGGTGCGCCAACTACGAAAGACCACCCGCGAAAGTGTCCGTCATTACCTGCAAAACAGTGGCAGCGATTTTTTACAAGGATTAACTGATTCTGTTGATTGGGAAAATATTGCTGTAGTACTGCTGAATCGTCTTAGTACTTCACCTGTTGTAAGTACTTCTTTAGAAGTGATGAGTCAAGAGTTGGCTCTAGTTTTAGATAAGTATTTGGAAAAAGATTTAGAAGTAATTGTGGCGCAGGCAATTCCGATTTTGTCGATAGATGAAGTGATAGTTGACCGTGTGAAATCAACTTCACCTGCTGATTTAGAAGCTGCAATTGAGGGAATTGTGAAAAATGAATTGCAGGCGATTGTGACTTTAGGTGGTGTTTTGGGTTTTGTCATCGGGTTATTGCAGACAGTGTTTTTAATATTGAGTCAATATTAATTTTTTGCTTTTGCCTGTAAATTTTGATCAAATTATAGTTGCAAGTTGCCCAGATTCTGAAATTAGTGAAATTGAGCGATCGCCTTTTGAGAAGAACCTGTTGTTCTGTAGCACCAAGAATTGGTCGCAGGGAGACGCTGAAGCCAACGGAACTACCGGGTGGTAAGGCAGCACGTACCTCTACGATTCCTTCTTTAACTGCGGCAATTGGCTCACCCCACAAGGCGTAGACAATCTTCATAACAGCCCCTACCCAAGATAAACTTAGGCAGAAGCACTACGTTTAGCTTTAATGCACTAAAGCGATCGCACGTTTCGTCAACGCCTCCGCAGTCAATCTATTAAATGCCATCAACTCACCAGCACTGGCTGTAGTTTCCCCACGTTTCCACGCAAAAGTATCACGCTTCGCTGTACTCCGTAACAAAGCTGGTTCCAGCATCGCCGCAGCACCACCTGTCACAGCAATTAGTTTATGAAAATAGCCATAACACACCCTTGTAGGTTGGGTGGAACGGAGTGAAACCCAACAAATAATCTCACTTGTCACAACAAAATTTTTACATATTAACTTATCTGCTTTAAATTCAGGTGATTTAGTGTTGGGTTACGGCGCAAATACTAATTCGTTGTGCTGCAAATATGCCAGCTTGCGCCTCCACCCAACCTACAAAATTACTCCACAGCATACAAGCACGTCCCATTCTTAGAAGATAAAGTGCGCGATCGCGGCTGATAAATTTATAATTTATAAAGGCATACAGCCAAATAATGTTTTAAATTTTAAAATATATTAGTTAATACCAGAGGCTAGAGAAAATGAGCATTGAGGAAATTATTCTAGACAAGGTAAGAATATTACCTCCTGATAAGCAACAAGAGGCATTAGATTTTATAGAATTTTACTTGGGAAAATGCAAAAGCAAGAGTTCTCTGCTGAAGAAATAAAGTCAGGGGTTTCAGCTTTGACTCTTGCTCAAGAATACATTTTATAATTACTTCAAAATAGGAGATTTTCAAAAGGATAACTTTGCTTCCAACGATAAGTATTAAAGTCACGCTGATCTACTGAAAAAATGCGCCCATGCCCTAAATATTCTGCTAAAATTACCAGGGAAGCATCAGCCAAATCCATTGGAAGATTAGCATATTTTTTTATTAATTCAATAATTCGAGGAGTATGGGTAGGTTCTAAATTAAAAATCGTAAATAATTCTTGTTGCAGACTATTTAGAAAAATAATTTCAGCGTCAACTCCCTTGCGAGTAGCAAAAGATAACAAGTTTCTGTGACAACACACCATGTTGTAATTAAAGGTTCATTATATTGTTTGAAAGCTTGTTTTGCTCTTTCGTGGTGAGTGTCTTTTTTATCAATAAGAGCTAACCAAAATCCTGTATCAACGATGATCATATTTAGTTGCCAATGTATTAGATAAAACTTCTTTATAGGTTGTTGATAAATTTTCGTCAACAGAACAACAACCAATTAATCCAATTTCGTCAAACTTTTCATAGAGACTTTTTTCCTTACTATGATTTGCTGATTCTGGTTGTGGATAACGCTTTTTGAGTAACTGAATAAAATCAAGTAGTAAGATTTGAGCTTCTTCTGGCAAAGTATCAATATCTTTAGATATTTCTTCAAATTTGATTACCATAATTAACTTCTAAATTGAATTGAGGAAAATTTTAGTTATGACCCTATTATAGACTAATTGTAAACCGATCGCGGCTGATAAATTTATAATTTATAAAGGCATACAGCTAAATAATATTTTCAATTTTAAAATATATTAGTTTACACCAGAGGCTAGAGAAAATGAGCATTGAGGAAATTATTATAGACAAGGTAAGAATATTACCTCCTGATAAGCAACAAGAGGCATTAGATTTTGTAGAATTTTTACTTACGATTAACATATCTTTTAAATTTGATTAATAAGCTGTAATTATTGGGGAATATGTGTTTATGAAAATAGCCATAACACACCCTTGTAGGTTGGGTGGAACGGAGTGAAACCCAACAAATAATCTCACTTGTCACAACAAAATTTTTACATATTAACTTATCTGCTTTAAATTCAGGTGATTTAGTGTTGGGTTACGGCGCAAATATTAATTAGTTGTGCTGCAAATATGCCTGCTTGCGCCTCCACCCAACCTACAAAATTACTAAACTTCTCCTTTCAAATTTATGAAATAATCGAACTTTTCCATTGGACTTTGTTCCCTGCTATCTTCCACAGCCTTTGAACTTCTTTTTCTAAGCCTTGTGAACCATAATCGTCCCATGCATCTGTAAATCTAGCCATTCCTGGTGAGTGTCCAGGTGCGCCATCAAAAGTAATTTTCTTGTATTTATCAAGAGTAAAGACAACATCAAACCAATTCTTGTAAACTGGCCAAACTAGATCAGAGGATGCCAATAAAAAAGCCTCTTCATCGTCTACGACTCTCTTCCAACCAATCTGAACTCCATAAGAGCGATTTTTAGGTGAATCTATAGTCATTCCAACAATTAGACAATTTTCTGTACAACCTGAATTTTCTATTTCATCAGCAATATCTTGTGGAAAATTATAAATGGGCTTAACTTCAACAAAAATAGGAGAATCAAACTTCAGTAAAAAGTCGGGAATCCATCCATCAAAGTCACAAGGCTCATACTCCCACTCCCATTCTAGAAGATCAAAGAAAGCAGCCCATTTTGCTTCTAATCTAGAACGAAATTGAACATCATTATATTTGGTTGGTATAGGTTTAATCATAGCTTTTTAGCTCAAATTACACAGTTTCTAATTCATATCACATAAAAGTTTGCTTTATCAAATAATCCCCACCCAAGTAAAAACCTAGATGGGGTATTACATTATCCTAATGGACTAATGCGATCGCACTTTTTCTCAAGTCTCCACAGTCACGCTGTAATTTCCCCACGGTTCCAGATAAAAGTATCCTGCTTCTAGCTCAAAAATCAAGTTTTGCGACTTGTAAACCAGCTTTTGCGACTCGTAAACTAGCTTTTGCGACTTATAAACTAGCTTTTGCGACTTATAAACTAGCTTTTGCGACTTATAAACTAACTTTTGTGACTCGTAAACTAGCTTTTGCGACTCGTAAACCAGCTTTTGCGACTCGTAAACCAGCTTTTGCGACTCGTAAACCAGCTTTTGTGACTCGTAAACTAGCTTTTGCGACTCGTAAACTAACTTTTGCGACTCGTAAACCAGCTTTTGTCAACGGATTTCAGCAAATTTACCCCCATTTTTCTGTCTGCTAAGTTCTCTTCAATAAAAAAACGCAAATATACGCATTCCAACGCCATTTTCAGCGTTTATATACGTATAAATGCGATAAAAGTGGAAACTATTCCAGATTTAATGTACTAACTCGATCGCACGTTTCGTCAACGCCTCAGCAGTCAATCCATTAAACGCCATCAACTCGCCAGCACTCGCTGTAGTTTCCCCACGTTTCCACGCGAAAGTATCACGCTTCACTGTACTCCGTAACAAAATTGGTTCCAGCATCCCCGCCGCACCACCAGTAACAGCAATTAGCGCATCACCATCAAATAATTCCGCAAATTTCGCATCATCTAAGAAACCGCCAACGGGTTCAGAACAAGTTTCCCACGCGGTATCGTGGCTACGGTACAATTGCCGAGGATTGATCACAGTAACTATCTTCACGCCAATACCTTCAGTTTCTAAGAAAGCAGCAGCCTCAAATACTGGTATTAATGTTAAATCACCAATTACAGCAAATACAACTTGTTTATCACCAGCAACTTCATGCAATAGCACTGCACCATCGCGCAACCCTTGACGAGTTTGTTCTAAAGTTGTGCGAATTGGCAACGGCGATTTACTTGCAGTAATCACAATTCCCTTATTCTTAGTTTTCAACGCCCAGTCATAACAAGCTTGAATACTATTAGCATCAGGCGGAAATAATGGGAAAACATTTCCATTTCGCATCAGCGAAGCAAAGTAAGCTTCAATTTCAGGACGTTGGTGAGTCCAACCATTGCGCCCTTGCTCTAATGCGCCTGCTGTGAATAAAGTAATAGTCGAGGGAGTTTGACGGCGCAATTCTGCCATTGCTTGGGTTACAGTTTGCCAAATTGGTAATCCGTTGATAGCAAAAGATTCGTAGGAACACCACAAAGTTCTCGCACCCATTAACGCCAAACCCGCAGCTAAACCGGCACAAGCATCTTCACTCAATGGTTCATAAACT
The DNA here is from genome assembly GCF_017115025.1 of Nostoc sp. NOS(2021). Lineage (GTDB taxonomy): Bacteria > Cyanobacteriota > Cyanobacteriia > Cyanobacteriales > Nostocaceae > Nostoc. The sequence goes on from NZ_JABXKM010000104.1 coordinate 18,701, forward strand.
TGTCCATTTGGTGCTTGATAATATAAGTCGTCGGTTGTGGGGTGGATAATTTTTAATGCTTGGTTGATGTTGGCAATTCCTGACGCTTCATTACCGTCGGCGTTGGTGACAAGAAAATTCTGATCTTTCTTTCCAACTATTCCTACCAATCGTCCCATTGCGGTTGTGGAAACTTTTGGTTCACCTCCAACTGGATATTCTTCTAAAGGTAATTCGCCTAAATCTGGTAATGGTAATTCAAATTCTGTCACCACAGTTTTTGCTGCTGGGCCTCCGCCAGCGCGTTCTGCATTTGTTCTGACTAATTGCCAAGCTTCCGCAGACAAAGCACGGCTTTGCAATGCACTAACAATATGAGGCGCATCCAGCGTATCTTTAGGATAAAGGTTGTGAGATTTTGCACCCCGCGCGTGGACTCCTGCACCTTTGAGTTGTTTAATAATGAAAACGGTAAGCTTACCACCCAGTGCCGATCGCGCTGCTTGATCTACACCCGAAAGTACTGCTTGAGTAAATGCTAGGCGTTTCTCGAAGGAAAAGGCGGTACTATCAACGTAATCCCCTGGCTGGTTTTGATCGTCGAAATCCTTGGCATCCACTAACACGACTTCATCAAAACCGTTACCTTGCCAATATGCTTGCATCTGTTCGTTGGTTTTCAGGGAAACCATGCTGTGATGTTCTTGGCTGTAACCGTTCCACACTAACACCGGTAAAAAGTTGGTGACAGCAGGATAAGCAGTATGGAAATGCGCGATCGCACTTACAATATATGGTTCACCCAATCCACCATCACCAATTGTAAAAGGGAATAATTTATCTTTGTGTAACAGTGCAGCCGCCATTGCAAAGTGTTGCCCTTGTCCTAAAGGCCCCGCAGGTGCGAGAATACCGGGGATGAAACCGGAAAGGTGTCCTAAGAGTCCGTGCTTTTCTCGGAAGCGATCGCGCAATTGTTGGACTGTGAAAATTCCCATATCCTCTAGCGATCGATCTAAGAACATGGCACTATAAAATCCAGGGGCGTGGTGTCCGACTTCAGTGATAATGTTCTTATATCCCAGCATGACAAGAGATGCGTAAGCTTCTGCTTGGCTGGCGAATCCGCCGGGATGCCCAGAAGCCTTAGTAGCGGTAACTTGCAAAGTCAGGTAGCGGAGAGCATCGGCAGCCAGTAAAGTTTGATATACTGCATTCGGTTCTGTAGGAGATGCGATCGCTATTTTGCCCGACTCTATAGCAGGTGTTGCACCATAAGTTTCAAAATCTGGTAACGCTTCACCAAAATATTGAATCCCTTCCGAAAAATCGGGAAGCGCTGAAGATGCCTTTGGGGAGATTGCAGTCATGCTGAGTACCTTTTGACGATTAGTTGAAACTGTAGATGCTCGTTGAATTTAACAAAAATTTTACATCTTCGGCGTTGTAACAGTTTATTGCTTTTTTGCAACGTTAAAATAAGTAATTTAAATGGTCACGCAACTAAAATTTCAGTTAGTTTAAGTAGCAAAAAAATATTAACCAGCAAAAAAAATTATGAAATTACCAAATGGGCCGCAAATCCCAGCACTTTTACAGATGGTGCGCTGGATTGCTAATCCGATGTCATTTATGGAAGCTTGCGCCAAAAGGTATGGGGAGATTTTTACTATCAGATTAGAGAGAAATTCTCCTCCTTTGGTGATTGTCAGCAACCCTCAAGCGCTACAGCAAATTTTGACAAATGATACCAAGGAATTAGAAGCCCCTGGTGATATGAATGGGCCGTTTGAATCTTTGCTGGGTAAGCATTCTGTGATTACCATTAGCGGCGCAGAACACCAGCGTCAACGCCAGTTGTTAATGCCTCCCTTTCACGGCGAAAGAATGCGGAATTATAGTCAGGTGATTACCGATGTCACCAAGCAAGTTATCAGCCAATACCAAATAGGTAAACCTTTCAATATTCGGTCTGCAACCCAAGCTATTACCCTGCGGGTGATTATGCAAGCTGTGTTTGGGCTACATGAAGGGACTCGCGCCGAAAAACTACAGCAATTTTTGGGTGATCTTTTAGAAAAGGGCAGTTCTCGGTTAATTGTGGCTTTACTTTTTTTTCCAGCTTTGCAAAGGGATTTTGGCCCGATTAACTTCTGGGGAAAGCAGATGCGCCGTCAGCAGGAAGCTGACCAACTGATTTACGAGGAAATTCGGGAACGTCGAGAACAAGCAGATTTATCACGCACAGATATTCTCAGCTTACTTATGGCTGCTAGAGATGAAGCAGGTCAACCTATGACCGATGAAGAGTTGCGCGATGAATTGATGACTCTGTTAGTCGCCGGTCACGAAACCACAGCTACAGCCTTAGCATGGGCATTATACTGGATTCAAAAACTACCATCAGTGCGCCAAAAGCTACTACAAGAATTAGATAGCTTGGGCGATGACCCAGACCCCAGCATCATTTTCAAGTTACCCTATCTCAACGCTGTTTGCTCCGAGACATTACGCATTTACCCAGTAGGTATACTCACCTTTCCTAGAGTAGTAAGAACACCCATATCACTGGGCGGTTACGAACTAGAACCGGGTACAGTCGTACTTGGTTCTATTTATCTGACCCACCACCGAGAAGATATTTATCCAGAACCTAAGCAGTTTAAGCCAGAACGCTTTTTAGAACGGCAATTTTCTCCCTATGAATATTTGCCCTTTGGGGGTGGTGCAAGGCGTTGTATTGGTCTAGCATTTGCCCAGTTGGAAATGAAGCTAGCACTCGCTACAATCCTTTCCAGCCTCGAATTAGAGTTAGTTGATAATGGTGAAGTGCGACCTAGACGCCGTGGTTTAGTGACAGGCCCAGATCGTCCCATCCAGATGGTTATCACGAGTCAACGTCAGGTGAAGTCTTCCATTCTACAGACAAGCACTGTTTAATGCTTCGGGGGGTTGATGGTTGCGTTCAACGAATTTTCAACTCCCATCTATAGCGTTTCTCAAAAGACCTAACCCCCAACCCCTTCCCTACTAGCGTTGGGGAGTAAGATTCAAAGCCTCTCTCCTTTTAGGAGAGAGGAATGGAAGTGAGGTCAAAGTCTATTGCATACCATTCGTGAGAGGTTAAGATAAAATCCTTTTTGTCAATTAGTAATCATACTGAAAATGTGCTGAGCTAGTCAGTATTAAATTAACCTTCGTACTGAATTTTGAGGCAAGAATGAATGATGCTTTTAAATGTCTAGCGATCGCACGCCCAAAAATTCTGTTGATTAGCCCAATTTTTCACCTAATTTTAAGTACTATTACTTATTGACAAAATTTCTATAGTCTTAACCTCTCACCGATGATTGCATACAAACGAGAAACACTATGGCGTTTCCTAATCACATGATGGTAAATCATAGTCCCCTCCTCGCTTGCGGGGAGGGGGTTGGGGGTGGGGTTCTTTTACCTCACTCAAGCGAGAATCGCTATATATATTTAGATAGATTTTCAACCGAATTCATAATTAAAAAGGTTTGTAATCAGTGCTTAACGATCGCAATCCTGTTTACAAATTACGAATTACATATACCCCAATATAGATTCACTCTTCAGAACCAGCCTTTACAGTAACTAGTAAGAGGACATTTAGGAGATTGCTAATTCATGCCTGATGAGCATCGGTTGGAGGAAAAATTTCTATCCCAGGAAGCTGAAAGGAGAATATCCGAAAAGCTAGATGAAGTAGAACAAATAGAAATAGATGTACAAACCGATCTGTTGAAAATAGCTCAGGGACAGGCGGATGGAGTTTCAGTTGCAGGTCAAGGATTAGTGATCCAAGAAGGCATTCGCGTACAGGAAATAAAACTGCAAACAGATAGTATTGCCATCAATCCCTTCAGCGCTCTTTTTGGTCAAATAGAACTCAGTGAGCCAGTAAATGCTATTGCTCGCATGATACTCACAGAAGTAGATATTAACCGCGCCTTGGCATCAGACTTTGTTCGCAGCCAGATGCAAAACTTGGAGTTGAATGTAGATGGTGAAATTGTGAGTTTTGAGCCGGAAGAAATTCAGGTATTTTTACCTGGTGATGGCAAAGTAGAATTTAGGGGAAAGGTGTTATTAAAGGAAATCGGAAATACTCGCCCTTTAGCTTATACTGCGATCGCTCGTCCACGTACTCATTCACAACCCGCGATGCTGGAGAGTTTTAACTGCACTGAGGGAGGCGGGATTTCAATAGAATTAATTACAGCATTCATGCGGAAAGCCAAAGAACTGATGGATATACCATATTTTGAATGGGAGGATATAACGTTTTCTATTAAAGATATAGAAGTAGAAATCGGTAGTTTAATACTTTTGCTTGAAACTCAGGTGAGGCAAATACCATCATCAACAACTGTACTATCTCCTTAGTAGTATTGACAGTAGTTAAAGATAATTTTTGTAACTAGGGAGTGATGCAAATTTCTTAAAAGTTTTATAAGCTTTTGAGAGCTACTTATTTCAAAATAACAACTATGCAAGAGTATGATGTTGTGCTGATCGGTGCTGGACACAATGGGCTAGTTTGTGCAGCTTATTTGCTGAAAGCTGGTTATAGCGTTCTGTTACTAGAAAAGCGTTCTGTTCCAGGTGGTGCAGCAACAACTGAAGAATGTTTACCCAAAGAAGCTCCCGGATTTAAATTTAATTTGTGTGCTATTGACCATGAATTTATTCACTTGGGGCCAGTTGTTGAAGAATTAGAGCTAGAAAAATACGGCTTGCATTATTTGGAGTGCGATCCAGTTGTTTTCTGTCCTCATCCTGATGGCAAGTATTTCTTAGGACATAAGTCGGTGGAAAAGACTTGTGCAGAAATCGCCCGTTACAGTGAACGTGATGCCAAAAAATACGCCGAATTTGTAGACTTTTGGCAGCGATCGCTAGGTGCAATGATTCCGATGTTTAATGCACCGCCAAAGTCAATTATAGACATCCTTGGTAACTACGACATCACAAAACTGAAAGATTTATTTTCAGTTATTGGTTCTCCAAACAAAACGCTGGACTTTATTCGCACGATGTTAACCAGCGCCGAGGATTTACTTAACGAGTGGTTTGATGAGGAATTTCTGAAAGCGCCACTAGCTAGACTAGCATCAGAACTTGGTGCGCCACCATCACAAAAAACCCTTGCTATTGGTGCAATTATGATGGCAATGCGTCATAATCCGGGGATGGCCAGACCTCGCGGCGGAACTGGCGCACTTGTACAAGCCTTAGTGAATTTAGTCACAAGTTTAGGTGGCGTTATTCTCACAGATCAGCATGTTGAAAAAGTTTTAATTGATGATGGGAAAGCTGTGGGTGTGCGGGTTGCTGGTAATAAAGAATATCGCGCTAAACACGGGGTTATTTCTAATATTGATGCCAAGCGGTTATTTTTGCAAATGACTGATAAAAGCGATGTTGATGCAGCCGACCCAAATTTATGGGAAAGATTAGAACGCCGCATCGTTAACAACAACGAAACCATCCTCAAAATAGATTTGGCTTTAGACGAACCCCTACGCTTTCCATACCACGCCCACAAAGATGAATATCTTGTCGGTTCTATCTTGATTGCAGATTCCGTGGCTCATGTAGAACAGGCTCATAGTAAATGTACCTTGGGAGAGATTCCTGATGCTGACCCATCAATGTATGTGGTGATGCCTAGTTATTTAGACCCCACATTAGCACCGCCAGGTAAACACACTGTATGGATTGAGTATTTTGCGCCTTATCAAATTGCTGGTGCAGAAGGCACTGGTTTAAAAGGTACTGGTTGGACAGATGAATTGAAAAACAAAGTTGCAGATAAGGTGATTGATAAGTTGGCAGACTATGCACCAAATGTCAAGAAGGCAACTATCGCCCGTCGTGTAGAAAGTCCAGCAGAACTAGGAGAAAGATTAGGTGCGTACAAAGGGAATTATTACCATATTGACATGACCCTAGATCAGATGGTATTTTTCCGTCCCTTGCCAGAAATAGCGAACTACAAAACGCCAATTGATAATCTATTTTTGACTGGTGCCGGGACTCATCCAGGTGGTTCAATTTCGGGAATGCCGGGACGCAATTGTGCGCGTGTGTTTTTGCAGGCAAAACATCCTATTAGTCAAACTTTGAAGGATGCGCGGGATTCAATTAAGTCAACCGTCGAGTCGGTGTTTGGGATTAATTAAGCCTAATATAGCAGTCCTAAATCATTTGTGAAAATTTCTGTTGATTCTTCTCTCTGTGTTCTCTGTGCCTCTACGGTTCGTTAAAAACAGTAATTTTCACAACTCAGATAGGATTGCTATCAATACTGGTCGGTTAAGCCTAAAAAAGAAAAATGCGTAGGTTGGGTTTCGTTCCTCAACCCAACATTTTGCGGGTGTTTGTTGGGTTTCGCAAAGCCTCAACCGAACCTACAAATATTCTTAACCGAGCAGTATTGGGATTGCTATAGCGATTCTAGCTAGGGATTGAACGGTGCTACTAATGTAAAAGTGGCATCATTTAAAAACACATTATCAGTGCTGTACGGGTCAATATATAGCTCGAAGTTTTTATGGCGTATATAGTAATTAGGAAAATTATATGACCTAAAAGGAACATTTGTTAAACTTGCTAAACCTGGTTTTATACAAAAGGTTGCATCATTTCTGAACAGCGTAGTATTGTCATTAGGAGCTAATTTAATTCTAAAATTCTGATGTCTTAAGTAGTATCCTGGAAAATTTTAGGATTCAAATGAAACACAGTTAGAAGACGCTAACCCCGGACTTATTCTAAAGGTTGCATCTGCTCTGTCTAGAGAACTTGAAATAGGGCTAATTTCGCCAAGGAAATTGCGATGACGAATATAGAAGGTAGGAAAATTAAATGATTGTATTGAAACAGATTGTGCAGTAGCAGGATTAATTGACGTAGAAATAGATATAGGAAGCGCTGATAGGGTTAGTGCTAGTGCAAAGAAACTTTTTTTCATGGTTACAATCCTTATAGATGTAAATTTAGTCTTAGTAAAGCTTTGCGTAAAATCGTAACGTTTTTAAACGCAGAGGAAGGCAAAGTAAACGCGGAGTAACGCAGAGTTTTACCTAATTTCACTCGCTAGGAATTTAATGAAATATTATACTTAGTCCCTGTCTGTATTAAAACTGTTCTAAATTAAACTCTACAAAAGTAAATGTTACGTAAAAATCTGTTTATATTAAAGTTAAAGTCTGAACAAAGTCTCAGATCGCACCCTTGTTAATTGGAGAGAAAATTACCGCACAAGTACGATGTCTACCTATATAGCAACACAAATAATCGTTTTTTGACTGAAATAGTTTCTAAGCAATTGCTTTATGTGTATTTAATATGATAATGTAACATACACTTGATTTTCAGAAGCTTCTATGCATGGTCAGCAAAGTTATTTCTCAAAAAATAAGGAAATTAATGGGTAAAAACTAGTGTATTTTGATAATGTTCAAAAAACGAACAACTTTTAACATCATCTTATAAGTTTTGTAGGTACAGCATGGTTTTTCAGCGCTGCTTGGTTGCATCTGGCTTGATAGCTTTCTTCGCATTTGGCTGTAGTGGTGGGGAAAACTCATCGATAGCAAACACTACACAAGTTGTGCAAGAAAGTAATGTAACCCAACTTTTGATAGAAGCGAAGGCTACGCAAAAAGCAGAAGATTTCTTTCATCAAGGCAATCATTTATTAGATGGACAACGTTACGAAGATGCCATAAAAGCATACGACAAAGCGATCGCTATCAAAGTTGAGAGTCCTGAAGCTTGGATTAACCGTGGCATAGCCTTAACATCGTTGCAACGCTACGAAGACGCTCTTGCATCTTACGACAGAGCGATCGCCATCAAACCGGACAAATATGAAGCTTGGTATAATCGTGGCATCGCCTTAACATCGTTGCAACGCTACAAAGACGCGATCGCATCTTACGACAAAGCGATCGCTATCAAACCTAACAAATATGAAGCTTTAATTAACCGAGGTATTGCTCTGACAAAGCTGCACCGCTACAAAGATGCGATCGCATCTTATGATAGAGCGATCGCCATTAAGCAAGATTTGCACCAAGCATATTACAACAAAGCTTGCTCTTATGCGTTACAAAATAATCTCGAATTAGCAATTGAGAACCTAGATAAAGCAATCCAGCTTGTTCCTGATAAATACAAGAAATTAGCAAAAACTGACCCAGACTTTAGCAAAGTGCGTAGTGAAAAGCAGTTTCAGGAATTAGTGCAATAGTATTTTGTCACCACCACTCAGTATAAAATATAAACTTGCTGTAGCAATAATTTTTTTCTTCAGCGGTTTACAATTAGACATGAAAAAATTGTTAATCACCGGAGCAAGTGGTTTTTTAGGATGGCATCTTTGCCAGCTTGCAAAACAAGAATGGGAAGTTTATGGTACTTATTTTTCTCATCCCCTAGAGATTCCTGGCATGAAAATGTTAAAAGCGAACTTAACAAATTTTCAGGAATTGCAGCGCATATTTAGTGATATAAAACCAGCAGCAGTTATTCATACTGCTGCACATTCGCAACCAAATTTTTGTCAAACCCACCCCGAAGAATCCCACGCAATTAACGTTATAGCATCCGGCAATCTTGCCGGACTTTGTGCGGATAATTCTATTCCTTGTGCTTTTACCTCAACCGACTTAGTTTTTGATGGCTTAAATGCCCCCTATCGAGAAATGGATTCTGTGTGTCCTATCAATCTTTACGGTGAGCAAAAAGCGATCGCAGAAGCAGATATGCTAGAAAGATATCCCATGACCGCAGTGTGTCGAATGCCGTTGATGTTTGGTGCAGCAACACCCACAGCTAAAAGCTTTATTCAGCCATTTATTCAAACTTTGAAAGCCGAACAAGAACTAAGTTTATTTATAGATGAATTTCGCACACCAGTAAGTGGAACAACTGCCGCCAAAGGACTTTTATTAGCATTAGAAAAAGTTAACGGCATCATTCACTTAGGTGGAAAAGAGCGGATTTCGCGTTATGATTTTGGACAGCTATTAGTGGAAGTATTTCAACTTCCCGCCACCGGACTTAAATCCTGCCGACAACAAGATGTGAAAATGGCAGCACCTAGACCAGTAGATGTTTCTTTGGATAGTTCCAAAGCCTTTGAATTGGGGTATCAGCCTTTATCTTTACGAAAAGAATTAGAAGAGTTAGGAGTGAGTAGAGACAATTCATGAATTGCCCCTACATATTGTAATTTTGCGTAAGTTCTATTAGGGTAAGCGCATCTAAATTACTCTTGATAAAAACCTTGGTTAATGTATTAACGAAAGAATCAGATTTATTTTATAGGGGTCAAAGCGATGCCTACGGCGGTAAACTACGCACTTTCCGATAACACAAGATTTTTGTGCATCGTGTTTGTCGAATGTAGGCTAACTCTTGCTACTTATTTGCTAAAAATTCTTGAACATTTAGAATCTTAATGCCCCTCCAGGGGTTTAGCACTAGCAAATCATCATCTCCGGTAACAATACACTCTACTTGACCACTGAGTGCTAATTCCAAATATTTGTTATCTTTTAGGTCTCGGCATTCATCAATCTGCTCAGTCACGTCAATAAACTGAGAGTTTTCTGTTAAATTTTCTAGAAATTCTTGCCGCCTTTCTTTCGTGAGATACCTATCAAATTTGGGACGATATAAAACTTCTTCTAACTCCGATAAAACAGAATTTGATAATAGGATAACGCCAATATTCTAACAAGATGATTTTGGGCGGTTCTGATAGATTAATTTAATACAATATAATTACCTATTGACATAATATGCTAGTTTTAGCATACTTAATATTATATGTTACATGAATCAAAAACAAGAAAAGCCTCTCAGATGGATTGCAAGCGCCCTTAATGATTTAAAGAAGTTTCCTGAAGATGTACAGGATGTAATGGGTTACGCTCTTGATTTAGCACAACATGGTCAAAAGCACCCTGATGCAAAACCTTTACACGGGTTCTCTGGAGCAGGTGTTTTAGAAATTGTAGATTATTTCGATGGGGATACATACAGGGCGATTTACACTGTTAAATTTGAGGGTGTTATCTACTTACTACATTCCTTTCAAAAGAAATCAAAACATGGTATTGCTACAGCACAACAAGATATAGAGTTAGTTAAAAAAAGGTTGAAAATCGCTCAAGACGATTATTTACAACAAACTGCCAAAAAAATAGAGTAAAAAAAATGGGCGAAGAAAATAAAGTTTATCTTAGTAGCGGAAATGTATTTGCTGACTTAGGTTTATCTAATCATGAAGAAAGATTATTGAAAGCTGAACTAGTACGTAAAATCAGTGAAATCATTACTAATCTGAATTTAACACAAGTTCAAGCAGCCGAAATTCTAGGAATAGACCAACCAAAAGTTTCTTTACTAATTAGAGGTAGATTAAGTGGTTTTTCAACTGATAGATTGATAGCTTATCTAAATAAGTTAGGTAGTGACGTAGAGATTATAGTTAAACCTAAACCTGAAAATCGTAAATTCGCTCAGACAATTGTAGTCTGATAATTATTACCGAACAAAAAAATGTAATCTATAGAAGTAAGCGCGATCGCTTGCCAATATACATCATTCAGAACCCCGGCTTCTTTAAGAAGTCGGGGTTCTTGGGGGATAAGCACGATTGTAAAATTATCAAGTAATTACAACTTTAACTCTCAATAACATCCTCAAATTTAGGGAGGTTAGGAGGAATCTTTATACAACTTGATACTTTACAGACATCCTCTAATATGCATCCATTGGCAGACAAGAACAAACAAAATTCCTGTCGCCAAAGGCTGCATCAATGCGACCAACAGCAGGCCAAAACTTATATTCACGAGTCCAAGGCGCAGGGTAGGCAGCTTGTTCACGAGAATAAGGATGATGCCATTCTCCGGTGATGAGACTTTCGGCTGTGTGCGGTGCGTTCTTCAAAACATTATCTTCAGCATCTACCTTACCTGATTCAATTTCGGCGATTTCTTGGCGAATAGAAATCAACGCATCACAGAAACGATCCAACTCTTGCTTAGATTCACTTTCTGTAGGTTCCACCATGATTGTACCCCCTACAGGCCAGGAGACAGTCGGCGCATGGAAACCATAATCCATCAGACGCTTCGCCACATCATCAATTTCGATCGCAGCCGATTTTTTGAGCGATGGCGAAGCGCCTCGCAAGCTACGCAAATCTAAAATACACTCATGGGCAACTAGACCATTTTTCCCCTGATACAAAACCGGATAGTACGATTCCAGTTTCTTGGCGATATAGTTAGCATTGAGAATCGCCACCTTAGTTGCTTGGGTTAAACCAGCTGCACCCATCATGGCGATGTACATCCAAGAAATCACCAAGATACTAGCACTACCCCAAGGCGCGGCAGCAACCGCACCAATACGTTGAGAATTAGAAATTTCTTCTCCACTCCCCACAACAGGATGTCCCGGTAGAAAAGGCACAAGATGAGAAGCAACGCCAATTGGCCCCATACCAGGCCCACCGCCACCATGAGGAATACAGAAAGTTTTGTGCAGATTCAAGTGACAGACATCCGCGCCAATATCTCCAGGACGGCAAATTCCCACTTGGGCGTTCATATTTGCCCCATCCATGTAAACTTGTCCACCGTGACTATGGACAACAGCGCAGATTTCCTGAATTGGCTCCTCAAAGACACCGTGAGTTGAGGGATATGTTACCATTAAGGCGGCTAATTCATTGCTGTATTTTTCTGCCTTCCTCTTCAGGTCATCAACGTCAATATTACCTTGTGAATCACAGGCAACTGCCACTACCTTCATCCCGCACATCACCGCACTTGCAGGGTTTGTCCCGTGTGCGGAGGTGGGAATCAAACAAACATTACGGTGTGCTTCACCGCGACTTTCGTGATACTGACGAATCACCAAAAGTCCCGTATATTCGCCTTGAGAACCAGCATTTGGTTGCAGAGAAATTCCGTCAAAACCAGTAATTTCAGCTAACCATGCCTCAAGTTGCCTAAACAAGATTTGATAACCTTGTGTTTGGGACAAAGGTGCAAATGGATGAATCTTGCCAAATTCCTCCCAAGTTACCGGAATCATCTCAGCAGTCGCATTCAACTTCATTGTGCAAGAACCCAAAGGAATCATCGATGTTGTTAGCGACAAGTCCTTGCTTTCCAGCCTGTGCAGATAGCGCAACAACTCAGTTTCTGAGTGATAGCGGTTAAAGACTGGGTGGGTGAGATATGTACTTATGCGGGCAAGGGTTGAGTTTTGTAGGGGTAATTTGCGCCGTGCTGCAATTAAGTCTCCAATTTCTTTAAAACCGAAAAATAGACTATCAGGCGCTGCAAAAATCTCCAAAAGCTCTATCAAATCATCTACTGTAGTTGTTTCATCTAGAGAGATACCAACGGCAGCGTCATCAAAAATCCGCAGGTTAATATTCCTTGCTTGACAAGCTTCGAGAATTACTTCCAGGCTGCGTGTTCCCAACTCCACCCGCAGTGTATCAAAGAAATGTTCAGAACTAATTTTGTAACCTAGATGCTTTAGTCCTGCTGCCAACATTAAAGTTAGCTGGTGGATGTTTTCAGCAATTTGTTTCAGTCCAACCGGGCCATGATAGACTGCGTACATACTCGCCATTACCGCCAGCAGCACCTGTGCAGTACAGATATTACTAGTAGCTTTTTCGCGACGGATGTGCTGTTCGCGGGTTTGCAAAGCGAGACGTAATGCAGGCTTACCTTGGGCATCTTTTGATACTCCGACAATTCGCCCTGGAACCAGCCGTTTATACTCTTCCTTCGTCGCAAAGTATGCCGCGTGAGGCCCCCCAAACCCCAAGGGAATACCGAAGCGCTGGGTGCTGCCGACAGCAATATCAGCGCCAAATTCCCCAGGAGGCGTTAGCAAAGTTAAACTTAAAGGATCTGCTGCTACCGTTACCAATGCACCCTTAGCATGGGCTTTTTCTATAAAAGCGCGGTAGTCGTAAATGGTGCCATCACTTGCAGGGTATTGCAGAACAGCCCCAAAAATTGGTTGATCAAAATCAAATGTTTGATGATCGCCGACAATGATCTTAATCCCTAATGGTTTCGCCCGTGTTTGCAACACGTCGATAGTTTGGGGATGGCAATCACCAGAGACAAAATAGGCATTTGCCTGATTTTTACAAACACCATAGCTTAGGCTCATCGCTTCAGCTGCTGCTGTGGCTTCATCGAGCAACGAAGCATTGGCGATTTCCAAACCTGTTAAATCGATAATCAGGGTTTGGAAATTTAGCAGCGCTTCTAGTCGCCCTTGAGCAATTTCTGGCTGATAAGGAGTGTAGGCAGTATACCAACCGGGGTTTTCTAGGATATTACGCCCAATCACCGGTGGGGTAATACTGTCGTAATATCCCATACCAATATATGAGCGGAAAACCTGGTTTTTGGCAGCAACTTTTTTTAACGATGCCAGTGCTGCGTACTCACTTTCTGCTTCTGGTAACTTTAGCGGTTGCTTCAGCCGAATTGCCTGTGGAACTGTTTGGTCAATTAGGGCATCCAGGCTGGGAAACCCCAAAACCTTAAGCATTTGCTGGATGTCATCGGAGTTAGGGCCAATGTGTCTTGGCGCAAAACTACTTAACTTTTGACTTTTTTCGTCCAGCACTTGCTGCTCATTAGACTTGAGAATAGGGGCGTGTGATACCACAAATTAATCTCCAGATGGTACTATTTAATATTTTGCAATAAATACTCATGATAAGTAGATGTAACTTTTCAGTTCATCTAAATTTCATGACTTATGTTCGGATGGAGTGGGAGATGGGGGAGACAAGGAAGAAAATTTTACCTCGTGCCCCTTGTCCCCCTAGTTCCCCTCATCC